>NZ_CAWORF010000012.1:0-4824 GCF_963883545.1 Escherichia sp. E4702
GATCGGAGTGTCGTCGCCCGGGAAGTCGTACTGAGACAGAAGTTCACGAACTTCCATTTCAACCAGTTCCAGCAGCTCTTCGTCATCAACCATGTCACATTTGTTCAGGAACACGATGATGTACGGAACGCCTACCTGACGACCCAGCAGGATGTGCTCACGAGTCTGCGGCATCGGGCCGTCAGTCGCAGCAACTACCAGGATCGCGCCGTCCATCTGAGCAGCACCAGTGATCATGTTTTTAACATAGTCGGCGTGCCCCGGGCAGTCTACGTGTGCGTAGTGACGGGTCGGGGTGTCATATTCAACGTGAGAAGTGTTGATGGTGATACCACGAGCTTTTTCTTCCGGCGCGTTATCGATCTGGTCGAATGCGCGAGCAGCACCGCCGTAGGTTTTAGCCAGTACGGTAGTGATTGCAGCGGTCAGCGTTGTTTTACCATGGTCAACGTGGCCGATAGTACCGACGTTAACGTGCGGTTTTGTACGTTCAAACTTTTCTTTAGACATCGATTGTCCCTCTAAGACACGGATAAATCGGTGATATCACCACATCAACCAGGCAACATGCCCGACTTGTTGAATGCAATAAACAGAAGGAAAAAACAGGGAGGAGAAAAGAAGTGGTGCTGATAGGCAGATTCGAACTGCCGACCTCACCCTTACCAAGGGTGCGCTCTACCAACTGAGCTATATCAGCACATCTTGGAGCGGGCAGCGGGAATCGAACCCGCATCATCAGCTTGGAAGGCTGAGGTAATAGCCATTATACGATGCCCGCATCCTGGAACTCGGCTACCTGATTTTCATTCTGCACTGAATATCGAGAGAAGCTCTCTTTATTCGAGCCGGTAAGCGAACTTATCGTCTCGGGCTACGCCATCGCGTGGCCGAAATTGGTGGTGGGGGAAGGATTCGAACCTTCGAAGTCTGTGACGGCAGATTTACAGTCTGCTCCCTTTGGCCGCTCGGGAACCCCACCGGACTTGATGGTGCCGACTACCGGAATCGAACTGGTGACCTACTGATTACAAGTCAGTTGCTCTACCTACTGAGCTAAGTCGGCATCAAGTAGCGCGCATTCTATGGAGACATGCGAGTTCATGCAACTAAAAAATTGCATAATTTGTTTTATTGGTCACATTTTGTGCGACACGGTGAATAAACAGCCGAATTGCGAGCAGATTAGCATACTTTTTCAGCATCACTCTGCATTAACAATGCGCGCCAGCTAAAACACAATTCTTTTTATCAGATGGAATATCTGTCACATTGCTTTTCAACGATAGCTTCCTGGAAGAGATTTTTTCTTATTATTCCTCCCCATCTGGTGTTACCCTCCTGCCCATTAACCCATTCAACAGAACTGTGACGCGCCATGGCAAATATCGCTTTGCCGATAGAGCTATGACCGCCAGAAACATGCTTATGAGTATAAAAGAGCAAACGTTAATGACGCCTTACCTACAGTTTGACCGCAACCAGTGGGCAGCTCTGCGTGATTCCGTACCTATGACGTTATCGGAAGATGAGATCGCCCGTCTCAAAGGTATAAATGAAGATCTCTCGTTAGAAGAAGTTGCCGAGATTTATTTGCCTTTATCGCGTTTGCTGAACTTCTATATAAGCTCGAACCTGCGCCGTCAGGCTGTTCTGGAACAGTTTCTTGGCACTAACGGACAACGCATTCCTTACATTATCAGTATTGCTGGTAGCGTCGCGGTAGGGAAAAGTACGACTGCTCGTGTGTTACAGGCACTATTAAGCCGTTGGCCGGAACACCGTCGTGTTGAACTGATCACCACCGATGGTTTTCTTCATCCCAACAAAGTGCTTAAAGAACGTGGCCTGATGAAGAAGAAAGGCTTCCCGGAATCGTATGATATGCATCGTCTGGTGAAGTTTGTTTCCGATCTCAAGTCCGGCGTGCCAAACGTTACAGCACCTGTTTACTCGCATCTTATTTATGATGTGATCCCGGATGGAGATAAAACTGTTGTTCAGCCTGATATTTTAATTCTTGAAGGGTTAAATGTCTTACAGAGCGGGATGGATTATCCACACGATCCACATCATGTATTTGTTTCTGATTTTGTCGATTTTTCGATATATGTTGATGCTCCGGAAGACTTACTTCAGACATGGTATATCAACCGTTTTCTGAAATTCCGCGAAGGGGCTTTTACAGACCCGGATTCCTATTTTCATAACTACGCGAAATTAACTAAAGAAGAAGCGATTAAGACTGCCATGACGTTGTGGAAAGAGATCAACTGGCTGAACTTAAAGCAAAATATTCTACCTACTCGCGAGCGCGCCAGTTTAATCCTGACGAAGAGTGCTAATCATGCGGTAGAAGAGGTCAGACTACGCAAATAATTTTCAGGGGAGCTAATGCTCCCCTTTCTTATTTTTCTGCACTACGCAGGGATATTTCACCGCCCATCCAGGGTTTTATTATTCCATCCTGCTCAAGCAATAAAGCGCCCTGTTTGTCTATTCCGCGTGAAATACCAAATATTTCTTTATCACCAATGATAAGTTTCACTGGGCGATTAATGAAATTATCCAACTTTTCCCAACGCGAAAGATAAGGTGCCAATCCTTCTTGCTCGAAGAGTTCCAGCGCCGCGCGTAATTCACGTATTAGCATGGCCGCCAACGTATTACGATCGAGATTGATCCCCGCTTCCTGCAGCGTGATCCACCCCTGATTAACGACACTCTCTTCAACACGACGCATTGCCATGTTGATCCCGGCGCCAATGACTATTTGCGCCGCATCGCCGGTTTTGCCAGTCAGCTCCACAAGAATGCCAGCCAGCTTGCGATCCTGCAGATAGAGGTCATTAGGCCATTTAACACGAACTTTATCTGCCCCCAGCTTGCGTAATACTTCCGCCATCACGATACCGATAACCAGACTTAAACCAATCGCCGCCGCCGGGCCTTGCTCCAGGCGCCAGAACATCGACAAATATAAGTTTGCGCCAAAAGGCGAAAACCATTTCCGACCACGACGACCACGGCCAGCCTGCTGGTATTCTGCAACGCAGGCATCGCCCGATTTAAGCTCTCCGATGCGGTCAAGGAGATATTGATTCGTGGAGTCAATCACTGGCAGCACGGCTACACTACCGCCATCCAGCAGACTCAATATCTGTTCAGCATTAAGTAACTGGATGGGCTCAGGCAGGCTGTATCCTTTACCCGGAACGGTAAAGACATCAACGCCCCAGTCACGCAGTGTCTGAATGTGTTTATTAATAGCCGCCCGGCTCATTCCTAACGTTTCACCCAGCTGCTCGCCAGAGTGAAATTCACCATTCGCTAACAGCGCGATTAATTTCAGTGGAACGGTATTATCCTTCATGAAATCGTCTCCACTGCGCTAACTTCACCTGATGCACCAATAAAGCGAACTTCTGGCTCAAGCCAGACATTAAATTTTTCACCCACTTTCTGTCTTACATGATGTGCCAGTTGCACGACATCTTCGCTTTTTGCATTGTCTTCATTAATGAGAACTAACGCCTGTTGACGGTGCACCGCAGCCCCCCCCATTTGCATCCCTTTTAGCTGGCACTGATCGATAAGCCAACCTGCTGCCAGTTTTACTGAACCATCCGCCTGAGGGTAATTTGGTGCTGTTGGAAATTGTGCCAGTAATGCTTTAGCCGTTTCGGCAGATACAACAGGGTTTTTGAAGAAACTACCGGCATTGCCATTCACTTTTGGGTCAGGGAGTTTGGTGGTGCGCATATGACACACCGCATCAAATACTTGCTGTGGCGTTACTGTTGTAGGATCCAGACGAGTTAAGTCACCATACGTTAGTACAGGTTGCCACTCTTTTGGCAGACGCAGACCTACGGCTACAATGGCGAAGCGGTCCTGGTATTCATGTTTAAAAATACTGTCACGATAGCCAAAACGGCACTCTTTAGCTGTTAAACGCTCTTGCTTGCCTGTCGCCAGTTCAACACAGTCAACATATGCGCAAACTCGCTGTAATTCTACGCCATAAGCCCCAATATTCTGGATAGGTGATGAACCAACACAACCAGGAATTAATGCCAGATTTTCCAGACCAGGCATACCTTCCTGCAAAGTGTATTTTACCAGGCGATGCCAGTTTTCTCCGGCTCCTACATGTAAATACCACGCATCAGGTTCATCATGAATTTCGATACCTTTGATCCGGTTGATGATCACCGTACCGCGATAGTCTTCCAGAAAAAGTACATTACTTCCTTCACCCAGAATAAGGACGGGTTGTCCTTCTGCGGTTGCATGCTGCCAGGCATTGAGTAATTGTTGTTCGTCTTCGGCACATACAATGTGCTGAGCATTATGATCAATGCCAAATGTGTTCCAGGGTTTTAAGGAGTGGTTCATAGCTGCTTTCCTGATGCAAAAACGAGGCTAGTTTACCGTATCTGCGGGGGGATGGCTTGTAGATATGACGACAGGAAGAGTTTGTAGAAACGCAAAAAGGCCACCCGTCAGGATGGCCTTTCGCTTTATCTGATGCCTGGCAGTTCCCTACTCTCGCATGGGGAGACCCCACACTACCATCGGCGCTACGGCGTTTCACTTCTGAGTTCGGCATGGGGTCAGGTGGGACCACCGCGCTACGGCCGCCAGGCAAATTCTGTTTTATTAACCCGCTTACGCCGGTTAATCTAATCTGTTATCAAGCTTACTTATCGATGTCTCATCCGCCAAAACATCTTCGGCGTTGTAAGGTTAAGCCTCACGGTTCATTAGTACCGGTTAGCTCAACGCATCGCTGCGCTTACACACCCGGCCTATCAACGTCGT
>NZ_CAWORF010000013.1:0-52624 GCF_963883545.1 Escherichia sp. E4702
CGTAGGCCGGATAAGGCGTTCACGCCGGCATCCGGCATTCGATGCCCGTGCCTGATGCGATGCTTGCGCATCTTATCAGGCCTACAAACGTGACGCGCCCGTAGGCCGGATAAGGCGTTTACGCCGCATCCGGCATTTGATGCCCATGCCTGATGCGATGCTTGCGCATCAGGCATCCAGCCGTATTTACTCCACTTCTTGCCAGTTTTTCCGCTTACTGGTTTTACCGATCCCCGGATTCATACTGTTGGTCGGATCGTTTTCACGATAAAACTTCTGCAACGTCTCCGGTGCTTTATACAAATGACCGACGTTATGCTCGGCAGGATATTGCGCGCCGCGCTGGCGTAACAATTCCAGCATCTGTTCCTTCAGCGCATGCACATCCACGCCTTTCTTAACGATGTAATCCTGGTGGAAGACGTAGCACATAAAATGCCCGTAATAGAGCTTATGCACCAGCTGGCTGTCGATTTCCGGCGGTAGATGTTCATACCACTCGGTGTCATTACGCCTCAGAGCAATATCCAGCGCCAGAATGTCTTCGACTTCATCGGAATGCACGGCCTGATAACGTATCGCTGCGCCTGCCGCCGCGAAACGGTGCAAAAACGCTTTACTGCCTTCTTCCGGCGTACAGACAAAGAAATCGCCTTCGGCCTGTTTGAAAAAATCTACCAGCCAGGATTTTGCTTCGCCCACGCCATCCCCCGCCATTTTTAACAGCAGATGATGTTCATATTTATCGCGCCAGCTTTTCATGCGTGGCGGCAAATGACTGGGGAACAAATGACTGAATTTCTGCATTGCGAGATCGGTAAAGTGTGGTCGGAAGAACTTCACCTTCTCCAGTATCGCATCGGTACGTCCCTTGATATTAAAGAATAACGGCATCTTGTCGGTGCCTAGCTTGTCGATCATCAGGAAGGTATCTTTGCCGTATTTTTCCGCGATATCGTAGATATCCCGATGCATATATTCGCCGGCAACCGGCAGATTTTCGAAATTAGCCAGAATATGGCGGCGGATCTCGGTCAGTACTTCCGGCTGGTTGGTGCCGATATAAAACACCTGCTGGTTTTTTTCCGCTTCAAAGGTATCCAGACGCACTGCGAAAACTGCCAGTTTGCCAGCGCAACCGGAGGATTCAAACAGGCGATCCGGGTCAGCGTTATAACGTGCGGGCGTGTCGGCTTCAATATCACGGACGCGGTGGACATAGTCATAATCGTGGGCGTGACGACCATCGTGACGCACATCGTCATCTTTGATGCGATCGTCATCCAGCTTGCTAAGGATCTGCTCCGGCGTTTCACCCAGATCAATTCCCAGATGGTTAACCAGCGTCAGCTTGCCGTTTTCATCTATGCGTGCGAATAACGACATTTCGGTATACGCCGGGCCACGCTGCACCAGCGAACCACCAGAGTTATTACAGATGCCGCCGATAACCGATGCGCCAATACACGATGAACCAATCACCGAGTGCGGTTCGCGGCCTAATGGTTTGAGAGCTTTCTCCAGCGAATAGAGCGTGGTGCCAGGATACGCCAGCACCTGTTCGCCCTTGCCGAGAACATGCAGCTTGTCGAGGCGCTGGGTGCTGATGATCACGATATCGCGATCATAATCGTTACCATTTGGCGTGGAGCCTTCGGTCAGACCGGTATTGGCGGCCTGCATCAGAATAATTTTGTCGGCGGTGACGCAGGCTTTCAGTACTCGCCACAATTCCAGTAGCGAGCCTGGAAGAACAACGGCCAGCGCGTCACCCTGACCGGAGCGGAAGCCCTTGCGATAGCGGGCCGTTTTTGCGGGATCGGTGAGCAGGTGTGAAGAACCGACCAGACGGGCAAGTTCATTCAAAAAGGTTTTATTATCAGTTGTTGTCATGGAAGACATTTTCCACTCCTTGTGGTGGCGAAAAAATATCAGAAACTAGAATAGCGCCTTGTATGACAATTCAGCGAGTGAATATTTTGAAAATTCAGACAATAAACTGAGCTTTCTTTTTCTCTCTCTATCAGGGTTATGGCAAACTACCGCTTTTGCACCATTTTCGCTGCCACGTCGGGCAACAGAGGAAGAATAATCCATATGAAATGGCTATGTTCAGTAGGTATCGCGGTGAGTCTGGCCCTACAGCCAGCACTGGCGGATGATTTATTCGGCAACCATCCATTAACGCCCGAAGCGCGGGATGCGTTCGTCACCGAACTGCTCAAGAAAATGACGGTCGATGAGAAAATTGGTCAGCTGCGTTTAATCAGTGTTGGTCCGGATAACCCGAAAGAGGCGATCCGCGAGATGATCAAAGACGGGCAGGTGGGGGCGATTTTCAATACCGTCACACGCCAGGATATCCGCGCCATGCAGGATCAGGTGATGGAACTGAGCCGCCTGAAAATTCCTCTCTTCTTTGCCTACGACGTGCTGCACGGTCAGCGCACGGTCTTCCCGATTAGCCTCGGTCTGGCGTCCTCTTTTAACCTCGACGCAGTGAAAACCGTCGGGCGCGTTTCAGCTTATGAAGCGGCGGACGATGGCCTGAACATGACCTGGGCGCCGATGGTCGATGTCTCGCGCGATCCGCGCTGGGGGCGCGCTTCCGAAGGTTTTGGTGAAGATACGTATCTCACCTCAATTATGGGTAAAACCATGGTTGAAGCGATGCAGGGTAAAAGCCCGGCGGATCGCTACTCGGTGATGACCAGCGTCAAACACTTTGCTGCTTACGGCGCGGTAGAAGGCGGTAAAGAGTACAACACCGTCGATATGAGCCCGCAGCGTCTGTTTAATGACTATATGCCGCCGTACAAAGCGGGGCTGGACGCAGGCAGCGGCGCGGTAATGGTGGCGCTGAACTCACTCAACGGCACGCCTGCAACTTCTGATTCCTGGCTGCTGAAAGATGTTCTGCGCGACCAGTGGGGTTTTAAAGGCATCACCGTTTCCGATCACGGTGCAATCAAAGAGCTGATTAAACACGGTACGGCGGCAGACCCGGAAGATGCGGTGCGCGTGGCGCTTAAGTCCGGGATCAACATGAGCATGAGCGACGAGTATTACTCGAAGTATCTGCCCGGTTTGATCAAGTCCGGCAAAGTGACGATGGAAGAGCTGGACGACGCCGCCCGCCACGTATTGAACGTTAAATATGATATGGGGCTGTTTAACGACCCATACAGCCATCTCGGTCCGAAAGAGTCTGACCCGGTGGATACCAATGCTGAAAGCCGCCTGCACCGCAAAGAAGCGCGTGAAGTGGCGCGCGAAAGCCTGGTGTTGCTGAAAAACCGTCTCGAAACGTTACCGCTGAAAAAATCGGCAACCATTGCGGTGGTTGGGCCACTGGCGGACAGCAAACGTGACGTGATGGGCAGCTGGTCCGCAGCCGGTGTTGCAGATCAATCCGTGACTGTGCTGACCGGGATTAAAAATGCCGTCGGTGAAAACGGCAAGGTGCTGTATGCCAAAGGGGCGAACGTTACCAGTGACAAAGGCATTATCGATTTCCTGAATCAGTATGAAGAAGCAGTCAAAGTCGATCCGCGCTCGCCGCAAGAGATGATTGATGAAGCGGTGCAGACCGCGAAACAATCTGATGTGGTAGTGGCTGTGGTCGGTGAAGCCCAGGGGATGGCGCATGAGGCTTCCAGCCGTACCGATATCACTATTCCGCAAAGCCAACGTGACTTGATTGCGGCGCTGAAAGCCACCGGAAAACCGCTGGTGCTGGTGCTGATGAACGGTCGTCCGCTGGCGCTGGTGAAAGAAGATCAGCAGGCTGATGCGATTCTGGAAACCTGGTTTGCGGGTACGGAAGGGGGTAATGCGATTGCCGATGTGTTGTTTGGTGATTACAACCCGTCCGGTAAGCTGCCAATGTCCTTCCCGCGTTCTGTCGGGCAGATCCCGGTTTACTACAGCCATCTGAATACCGGTCGTCCGTATAATGCCGACAAGCCGAATAAATACACTTCGCGTTATTTTGATGAAGCTAACGGGGCGCTTTATCCGTTCGGCTATGGTCTGAGCTACACCACTTTCACCGTCTCTGATGTGAAACTTTCTGCGCCGACCATGAAGCGTGACGGTAAAGTGACCGCCAGCGTGCAGGTGACGAACACCGGTAAGCGCGAAGGGGCGACGGTAGTGCAGATGTATTTGCAGGATGTGACGGCTTCCATGAGTCGCCCCGTGAAACAGCTGAAAGGTTTTGAGAAAATCACCCTGAAACCGGGCGAAACTCAGACCGTCAGCTTCCCAATCGATATTGAGGCGCTGAAGTTCTGGAATCAACAGATGAAATATGACGCCGAGCCTGGCAAATTCAACGTCTTCATCGGCACCGATTCCGCACGCGTTAAGAAAGGCGAGTTTGAGTTGCTGTAATGCTTTAGTAAGGGCGCGACGTTTGCGCCCTTTGCCTGATGTTCACATCTTAACTTGCTGAATTTTCGCCCTTTGTAGGCCGGATAAGGCGCTCGCGCCGCATCCGGCAAGATACACCGGGCAAGATATGCCCTTTAAGTATTTATCTGATTCTGCAACTGAATCCGTCTGCTCAGGCTAACCCTGTTATTATCAACTATGCTTTTCTCTTAATTCGCTGAAAACAACAGTAAAAGAATGAGGAAAGCATCATGCCACTCTCAAAGCTCTGGACAGGTTCACTGGTTATGTTGGCAGCCGTGAGCCTGCCGCTACAGGCGGCTTCCCCCGTTAAAGTTGGTTCGAAAATCGATACCGAGGGCGCGCTACTCGGCAACATCATCTTACAGGTACTCGAAAGCCATGGCGTACCGACGGTCAATAAAGTCCAGTTGGGAACCACTCCTGTGGTGCGCGGGGCGATTACTTCCGGCGAACTGGATATCTATCCGGAATATACTGGCAATGGCGCTTTCTTCTTTAAAGATGAAAACGATGCAGCGTGGAAAAATGCCGGGCAAGGCTACGAGAAAGTCAAAAAACTCGATGCAGAGCAAAACAAGTTAATCTGGCTGACGCCCGCACCTGCGAATAACACCTGGACCATCGCCGTGCGCCAGGATGTTGCAGAGAAAAACAAACTCACTTCGCTTGCCGACCTGAGCCGTTATCTGAAAGAGGGCGGCACCTTCAAACTGGCGGCCTCAGCAGAGTTTATCGAACGCGCCGATGCGTTACCCGCTTTTGAAAAAGCCTATGGCTTTAAGCTCGGTCAGGATCAGTTGCTGTCACTGGCCGGTGGCGACACGGCGGTGACGATTAAAGCCGCTGCCCAGCAAACCTCTGGCGTTAATGCCGCAATGGCTTACGGCACTGACGGCCCGGTAGCGGCGCTGGGGCTGCAAACCTTAAGCGATCCGCAAGGCGTGCAACCTATCTACGCGCCTGCACCAGTGGTGCGTGAGTCGGTGTTGAAAGAGTATCCGCAAATGGCACAGTGGCTACAGCCAGTCTTCGCCAGCCTCGATGAAAAAACATTGCAGCAACTGAATGCCAGCATTGCAGTGGAAGGACGGGATGCCAAAAAAGTGGCTGCCGACTACCTGAAACAAAAAGGGTGGACGAAGTAATTTCCCGTGACTTATCTACGTATTAATCCTGTTCTGGCGCTGCTGCTGTTGCTGACGGCAATCGCAGCGGCGCTGCCGTTTATCAGTTACGCGCCTAATCGTTTAGTCTCGGGTGAAGGGCGTCATCTCTGGCAGCTGTGGCCGCAAACGATCTGGATGTTGGTGGGCGTTGGTTGCGCCTGGCTGACCGCCTGTTTTATTCCCGCTAAAAAAGGCAGCATTTTTGCACTCATTCTGGCGCAACTCGTCTTCGTGTTACTGGTATGGGGCGCAGGAAAAGCAGCGACGCAGCTGGCGCAAAACGGCAGTGCGCTGGCGCGTACCAGCCTCGGCAGTGGTTTCTGGCTGGCTGTGGCGCTGGCATTGCTGGCCTGTAGCGATGCCATCCGCCGGATCACCACGCATCCGCTGTGGCGCTGGTTGTTGCATATGCAGATTGCCATTATTCCGCTGTGGTTGCTGTACTCCGGCACGCTTAACGATCTCTCGTTAATGAAAGAATACGCCAACCGTCAGGATGTGTTTGATGACGCGCTGGCACAGCATTTGACGTTGCTGTTTGGTGCGGTGCTGCCTGCGCTGGTGATTGGTGTGCCGCTGGGCGTCTGGTGCTACTTTTCCACTGCGCGTCAGGGGGCGATTTTTTCTCTGCTCAATGTCATTCAGACCGTGCCTTCGGTGGCGCTCTTTGGCCTGTTGATTGCGCCGCTTGCCGCGCTGGTTACTGCCTTTCCGTGGCTGGGGAAGCTCGGCATAGCAGGAACCGGAATGACACCCGCACTGATTGCGCTGGTGCTCTATGCCTTGCTGCCGCTGGTGCGCGGCGTGGTAGTCGGTTTGAACCAGATCCCGCGTGATGTGCTGGAGAGCGCCAGAGCGATGGGGATGAGCGGGGCGCAGCGTTTCCTGCATGTCCAGTTACCGCTGGCGCTGCCAGTATTTCTGCGCAGCCTGCGGGTGGTGATGGTGCAGACCGTCGGTATGGCGGTGATTGCGGCGTTAATTGGTGCGGGTGGTTTTGGGGCGCTGGTCTTCCAGGGGCTGTTAAGCAGTGCCATTGATTTAGTGTTGTTGGGGGTGATCCCGGTAATTGTTCTGGCGGTGCTTACCGACGCGCTGTTCGATTTGCTTATCGCACTGCTGAAGGTGAAACATAATGATTGAATTTAGCCATGTCAGCAAACTGTTCGGCGCACAAAAAGCCGTTAACGATCTCAATCTCAATTTTCAGGAAGGGAGTTTTTCGGTGCTGATTGGCACCTCTGGCTCCGGCAAATCCACCACCCTGAAAATGATTAACCGCCTGGTGGAGCATGACAGCGGCGTGATCCGCTTTGCCGGAGAAGAAATTCGCTCGCTGCCAGTGCTGGAGCTGCGCCGCCGGATGGGCTATGCCATTCAATCTATTGGCCTGTTTCCCCACTGGAGCGTGGCGCAAAACATCGCCACCGTGCCGCAATTACAAAAATGGCCGCAGGCGCGGATTGACGATCGTATCGACGAATTAATGGCGCTACTGGGGCTGGAACCGAATTTGCGTGAGCGTTATCCGCATCAGCTTTCCGGCGGTCAGCAGCAGCGTGTGGGAGTGGCGCGCGCACTGGCTGCCGATCCGCAAGTCTTACTGATGGATGAACCCTTTGGCGCGCTGGACCCGGTAACGCGCGGCGCGTTGCAACAAGAGATGACGCGCATTCACCGTTTGCTGGGGCGCACCATTGTGCTGGTCACTCATGATATTGATGAAGCACTACGGCTGGCAGAACATCTGGTGTTAATGGATCACGGTGAAGTGGTGCAGCAGGGCAATCCGCTGGCGATGCTGACTCGTCCGGCAAACGATTTTGTCCGCCAGTTTTTTGGGCGCAGCGAACTGGGTGTGCGTCTGTTGTCATTGCGTAGCGTAGCGGATTACGTGCGTCGCGAAGAACGGGCAGAAGGTGAGGCGCTGGCAGAAGAGATGACGCTACGCGATGCGCTCTCCCTGTTTGTTGCGCGGGGATGCGAGGTGCTGCCGGTGGTGAACACGCAGGGCCAGCCTTGCGGCACGCTGCATTTTCAGGATCTGCTGGTGGAGGCGTAAGCGTATGAAGATGTTGCGCGATCCGCTGTTCTGGCTCATTGCTCTGTTTGTGGCACTGATCTTCTGGCTGCCTTACAGCCAGCCGCTGTTTGCTGCCTTGTTCCCACAACTGCCACGACCCGTTTATCAGCAAGAAAGTTTTGCAGCTCTGGCACTGGCTCATTTCTGGCTGGTGGGAATTTCGAGTTTGTTTGCGGTGATCATTGGTACTGGTGCCGGAATTGCTGTCACTCGCCCGTGGGGCGCGGAATTTCGCCCGATGGTGGAAACTATTGCCGCCGTTGGGCAGACTTTTCCGCCCGTCGCGGTGCTGGCGATTGCCGTTCCGGTAATTGGGTTTGGTCAGCAACCGGCGATTATCGCGCTGATCCTTTACGGCGTGCTACCCATCTTGCAGGCGACACTTGCCGGGCTGGGAGCGATTGATGCCAGCGTGACCGAAGTTGCCAAAGGCATGGGAATGAGCCGTAGTCAGCGACTGCGCAAAGTCGAGTTACCGCTGGCTTCGCCGGTGATTCTGGCAGGCGTGCGGACTTCAGTAATTATCAACATTGGCACGGCGACCATTGCCTCAACGGTTGGGGCCAGTACGCTGGGTACGCCCATCATCATCGGGCTTAGCGGATTTAATACCGCTTATGTGATTCAGGGGGCGTTACTGGTGGCACTGGCGGCGATCATCGTAGACCGCCTGTTTGAACGGCTGGTGCAGGCGCTTAGCCAGCACGCAAAATAAAGGTATAACCTGCGAGCATTACGCCACCGATACCGCCTAACGCCATAAACAGGAACAGGGCGATAACCCCAATTTTAGCTATGCGCATAATGCACTCCTTATGTTAACGAAAGGATTGTACAGTAAAGCGCATTTGTTAACGAATCATTAAATGCCGAGTGAGAAAATATCATGCCCTTGTTCCTGCCAACTGGTGAGTTGCTGCTGTTGGGTGGAGGTTCGATTTTCACCGCACCACACCAGCAATGTACGGCCTTCAAACAGTTCAGGGCGTAGTTGATTGAGCGAGTGGGCGAGGACATCAATGCGCCATCCTTGTTGACTGGCAATCCAGCCCTCCAGCCACAGACGAGTGGTATCCTGAATATTCCAGCCAACCACCAGCGCATCTTTGCCCTGTTTTTTACGTGCCGAAGCCAGGCAAATGGCGATGTAGTTGATCAGTACGCCGTCCAGAATCGCCAGCAGTGCCTGGAGAGTCGGTTGTTGGCACTGAAGCCGTCGGCGCAGAGGAATGAACAGATGTGTGGTGAGCGTCTGGGCGGGATAATCCTGACCACGCTCTTTGATCCACATTCGCAGACTTTGCAGGTTGCCACTTTGCAGGTAACTAAGCAGAGTTTCTTGCTGATCGCGCCAGCCGTTCTGCACATCAACATTCTCATTACTGAGTAGCATTTTAACTTTGCTGACCTGCACACCGTTGTCGATCCAGCGTTTGATCTCCCGGATCCGGTCGATATCGGCATCGTTGAACAGGCGATGACCGCCGTCTGTGCGTTGCGGTTTTAACAGCCCATAACGCCTCTGCCACGCGCGTAACGTGACAGGGTTGATATCACAAAGCAACGCCACTTCACCAATCGTGTAAAGCGCCATCGTCCCACCCTTGCTTGCGAGGTCCCAGCATAACTGTAGACGTTCTTTTATGAACCAGGTAGTTTTGGCAGTTTTTTGATCTCGATTAGGATGATTTTGTTTTTGCCAGGTTGTTTTGAGTGATCGTACTCACGATTTTTCATTTTTCTGCAACAGTTCAAAGAAAGTTGAACGTGAGCAATGTATGTTACGCGTTTTAAAGGGACGTGTGGTTTGCGGGTATGTACGATTTTAATCTGGTGTTGCTGCTGCTTCAGCAGATGTGCGTTTTTCTGGTCATTGCGTGGTTGATGAGTAAAACGCCATTATTCATACCATTAATGCAGGTCACAGTTCGTCTGCCGCACAAATTTCTCTGCTATATCGTCTTTTCCATCTTCTGCATCATGGGCACCTGGTTCGGGCTGCACATTGACGACTCTATTGCCAATACCCGGGCCATAGGTGCGGTAATGGGCGGCTTACTCGGTGGTCCGGTAGTGGGCGGACTGGTTGGTCTGACCGGCGGTCTACATCGATATTCGATGGGGGGCATGACTGCGCTGAGTTGCATGATCTCGACGATCGTCGAAGGATTGCTCGGCGGGCTGGTACATAGCATCCTGATCCGCCGCGGGCGTACCGATAAAGTCTTTAACCCCATTACCGCTGGTGCCGTCACATTCGTCGCGGAAATGGTGCAAATGCTGATCATCCTGGCGATTGCCCGACCTTATGAAGATGCGGTGCGTCTGGTGAGTAATATCGCTGCGCCGATGATGGTAACCAACACCGTGGGCGCGGCGCTGTTTATGCGCATTTTGCTCGATAAGCGCGCGATGTTTGAAAAATACACCTCGGCTTTTTCCGCCACCGCGCTGAAAGTTGCGGCCTCGACGGAAGGCATTTTGCGCCAGGGCTTTAACGAAGTGAACAGCATGAAGGTGGCCCAGGTGCTGTATCAGGAGCTGGATATTGGCGCGGTAGCGATTACCGATCGCGAGAAACTGTTGGCTTTTACTGGTATTGGTGACGACCATCATTTACCCGGCAAACCGATTTCTTCGGCTTATACCTTAAAAGCCATTGAAACCGGAGAAGTGGTCTACGCCGATGGCAACGAAGTGCCTTATCGTTGCTCTTTGCATCCGCAGTGCAAGTTAGGCTCAACGCTGGTGATCCCTCTGCGTGGTGAAAATCAGCGGGTGATGGGTACCATCAAATTGTATGAAGCTAAAAATCGGCTGTTCAGCTCGATCAACCGCACGCTGGGTGAGGGGATTGCACAACTGCTTTCGGCGCAGATCCTCGCCGGGCAGTATGAGCGGCAAAAAGCGATGCTCACCCAGTCAGAGATCAAACTGCTTCACGCCCAGGTCAATCCCCATTTTTTGTTTAATGCACTTAACACCATCAAAGCCGTGATCCGCCGTGACAGCGAACAGGCCAGTCAGCTGGTGCAGTATCTTTCCACTTTTTTCCGCAAAAACTTAAAGCGGCCTTCGGAGTTTGTTACTCTCGCCGACGAAATTGAACATGTGAATGCTTATCTGCAAATTGAAAAGGCGCGTTTCCAGTCGCGGTTGCAGGTCAACATTTCTATTCCGGAGGCGTTGTCTCAGCAGCAGTTACCCGCATTTACCCTGCAACCAATAGTGGAAAACGCCATCAAACATGGGACATCACAACTGCTGGAAACAGGACGAGTGGCAATTAGCGCCCGACGTGATGGGCAACATTTAATGCTGGAGATCGAAGACAATGCTGGTTTGTATCAACCGGCAACCAATGCCAGCGGGCTGGGGATGAATCTGGTGGATAAGCGTTTACGTGAACGGTTTGGCGATGACTATGGGATAAGCGTCGCCTGTGAGCCTGATAGTTACACCCGAATAACGTTACGACTGCCATGGAGGGATGAGGCATGATTAAAGTCTTAATTGTTGATGATGAACCGTTAGCACGGGAAAACCTGCGCGTATTTTTGCAGGAGCAGAGTGATATTGAAATTGTCGGCGAATGTTCAAACGCCGTAGAAGGGATCGGCGCGGTGCATAAACTGCGCCCGGATGTGCTGTTTCTCGATATCCAGATGCCGCGTATCAGCGGTCTGGAAATGGTTGGCATGCTTGACCCGGAACATCGCCCGTATATTGTTTTTCTCACCGCATTTGACGAATACGCTATAAAAGCCTTTGAAGAACATGCCTTTGATTATCTATTGAAGCCGATTGATGAAGCGCGGCTGGAGAAAACACTGGTGCGTTTGCGACAGGAGCGCAGCAAGCAGGATGTTTCGCTGTTACCGGAAAATCAGCAGGCGCTGAAATTTATCCCTTGTACGGGGCATAGTCGGATTTATTTGCTGCAAATGAAAGATGTGGCGTTTGTTAGTAGTCGAATGAGCGGTGTTTACGTTATCAGCCAGGAAGGGAAAGAGGGCTTCACAGAATTAACTTTGCGCACGCTGGAGAGCCGCACCCCGCTACTGCGCTGCCATCGACAGTATCTGGTTAACCTCGCGCATTTACAGGAGATTCGCCTGGAAGATAACGGTCAGGCTGAGTTGATTTTGCGTAATGGATTAACCGTCCCTGTCAGCCGCCGTTATCTGAAAAGTTTAAAAGAGGCGATTGGCCTGTAAAAGACTGCTAAAATGGCTTTTTGCCTCATTAACACCCGAAGGCCTCATGCTAAGTAACGATATTCTGCGCAGCGTGCGCTACATTTTGAAAGCCAACAATAATGACCTGGTGCGTATCCTGGCGCTGGCTAATGTTGAAGCCACCGCGGAACAGATCGCCGTCTGGCTACGTAAAGAAGACGAAGAGGGTTTTCAGCGTTGTCCGGACATTGTTTTGTCTTCATTCCTGAATGGTTTGATTTACGAAAAACGCGGCAGGGATGAGTCTGCTCCGGCACTGGAGCCGGAACGTCGCATTAATAACAACATCGTGCTGAAAAAATTACGCATCGCGTTTTCACTGAAAACCGATGACATTCTGGCGATCCTCACCGAACAACAGTTCCGTGTTTCGATGCCGGAAATTACTGCGATGATGCGTGCACCGGATCATAAAAACTTCCGTGAATGCGGCGATCAATTCTTGCGTTATTTTCTGCGTGGACTGGCAGCGCGCCAGCATGTGAAGAAAAGCTAAGACGGGCATGGCGGCCATGCGAAGAACATGGCCGCCGACAAATTATTTCACTTCTTTAAAACCAGCAGCAGCCATGACCAGTTCAATCTGCTTCATGCTGACACCTTTGCTGGTATCTTCATCACTCATCTTGATACCAGAAATGCCCTGCAGGGCTTTCAGATCAACTTTTTCCATATCGATATTTACATTTTCCTGCGCGTAAGTATCGGTATAGGTTAATTTTTCCTCAACGCCCGGAATGTTTTTGTATTTGGCGCTTAATGGCTCAAGTTTCTTAGCTGCATCTTCTTTGGTGGTTGCACCAATGGTTGCAAACTGAATTTTGGTTTCTGAAGATTGCTTAATCACTTTGTCGCCTTTGTAGACATAAGTAATGGCAATTTCAGTACCGTTCAGATTAGCGCTAAATTTCTTAGATTCTTCTTTGTCACCGCAGCCTGCGAGAGAGAAAACCAGAACAGATGCAACTACGAGGGAAAACAGCTTGTTGAAAGCCTTCATGTAAAACTCCATTTTATCAAAATCAGGAAACTGGTGACTCTCACCAGGGCGCTATAGAATATGCTTTATACCTTGTTTTGAGCAGTCCGGAAATGGAGTAGAACTCTTAATAAAAAGCATCTTTCCCTCCTTGTTACTCAAGCATCAGTAATGACTGCTCGCAAAGTAAAACACAGTTATTCAATGTTTCTATTAGTGTCTCACCTTCCGTATGACGCCATTGATTCAACACATGCGCCAGCCGATAAAACCCCGTCGCGGTTAAATCAATTGCCAGCAACTCAACCTGGCTAATGATGCTCTGTTCCTGATAGCGCCAGCCGTTGTGTAGCAATTGAATGAGCAACGCCTGACAGCGCATCAGCAACTGATGAGCGGTGGATGGCGCAGGAAGAACGCACGCTGAAGGTAGTGCTGCAACAGGCGCGGTTTCAGCGTCCAGCGCCCAGGCTCTGGTTTGGGTCATCATCACTCGAGGTTCCAGCGTTAACTGTCCTTCAACAAAACTGACGAATCCAGAAACCAGACACACAGGATCATCCTGCTGTTGTAAAAGTGCCGCCATGCGTTCAGTGGCAAAGGGCGCGCAGGCAGAGGCTGGCAGCGATAACGTCAGCACATTATTTTCACCTTCGCCGCTAATCACCTGCGCATCCAGCGTCTGGCGACTGCTGTCCCATCCCAGTGAAATACACTCCGCCACCGGCAGAATAAATAAATTATCCACCTGATTAAGCGGCCGGACGCAGACTGGCGGGCGCAGGTGTAAGTATTCCCGCAAAGCCACAATGCCGGGCTGGCGCAACGGTGCACTCAGCATTTGCCAGGCATCGGGCGACAGTGGGACAACGCTACTTAAGCGGTTGCGAGTAGCTAACAGCAGCTCGCCTTCGGCACTGCGACGCGCGGCTTGTGAAACAATTTGCCCACCTGCCAGTGCGCCAGCCTGAAAACTAAACAGCCGACGTGTGGCTGCCGGTGAGTTTTCCTGTTCGCTTCTCGGCCAACTGCGCGAAAGGTGCAAAATACTGCCGGTGTCGGGATCGGTGAACCAGATGCGTAAACCATACTGCTCATTATCCTGCCAGCAACGCATACCTAGCGACACCAGCCGCAAATGATCAAGCTTTGCTTCGCCAGCAATGCCTGCGCCAACCACCGTTCGCCACGGCATGGGAGGAACTTCACTGATACTGTCGCGCCGCGCCATCTCTTGTGCGCAATTTAATCGACTGTTTAATACCGCAAGCTGACGTAAGCATTCTCCGGCATGATAGTGACTGGCGCGGGCGTGGAAGGCATCAACGCTTGCCCGTAGCTGTCGTAGTGATTCACTCACCCATCGCCAGTTGCAGCTCTCTGCCGCCTGCAATGCACGGCTGAATGCGGCCTCGTAATGGATGAGCGGCTGGCTGATGCCGCCCAGCCATAATACCTGGCTTAATTGCTGAACATATTGACGGCACGCGTTGCCCTCGTTGCTGGCAAATGGGTCATCATTCGCGGCAACTTGCTCGCTGCGCATCTGCCAGATCAAATGGGTAAATTCTGTTTGCTGCGCTTTGGCCTGGACAAAGGCCTGTACCGCCAGCACGACATGTTCGCAAAGTGTTCCTTCAATGCAATCACAGCGCGCGAAGCGAATACTGCTGCGGGAATAAAAACGTACGTCACTCATCGGCATTCGGGCAGAGGGAATTTCTCCCGGCGCACAGAACAACTCAATGGTGATGCCTTTAGCGACAATAGCTTGTGCACGTTTACGGGTGACATCGGGTAGGGTTGCCAGCTCTCCCAGCCAGATTGCTGGATCCCACTCTTCTTCTTTTTCCGTGGGCTGGGCGGTAGCGCAAAGTCGTTGATAACTTAACACCAGCATCACGCGATGACGGCACATGCCGCTGGCCCCGCAAGTGCACTGAGCCTCTTTCAGTGCCTGACCGTTCGCCAGCTGGGTACGGACACCGTCACTGAACGTGGCGAGTAAAACACCGTTCTCATGGCTGATTTCCGGAATGTTGCCATTTTCCAGTTCCTTAAGACTGCGCTTCACAAAACCGGCATTGCTTAACGCCGTCAGCGCCTGCGGTGTCAGTTCTAATAATTCCGGACGTAGTGAATTCATGACTGAAGATTCTCCGCCAGCCATGATGCCAGCTCGCCCGGCGTCATCGCGGCTATTTGTGCGCCGACATTAACCAGCGCCTGGGCCGTATCGCGGTCATAGCATGGCGTTGCTGTGCTATCGAGCGCTGCCAGTCCCAGCACTTTGATACCGCTCTGGACACACTTTTTCACCTGATGCGTCAGCAATGATGATGAACCCCCTTCATAAAAATCGCTCACGAGGATAATGACGCTTTTTGCTGGTTGTTCAATAAGTTGCCGACCATACTCTACGGCACTGGCGATATTGGTCCCGCCGCCCAACTGTACTTTCATTAATAACTCTACCGGATCGGCAACGTCTGCCGTGAGATCAACTACGCTGGTGTCAAACGCCACCAGATGGGTACGAATGCCGGGTAACTGCCATAAACAGGCCGCCATCACCGCAGAGTGGATCACCGAATCGACCATCGATCCGCTTTGATCAACCAGTAAGACCAGTTGCCATTGTTCACTGTGGCGCTTAATACGGCTGTTAAAGCGGGGGGATTCGATATACAGCTTGCCATGTAGCGGGTGCCAGTGTTGCAGGTTGGCGCGCAGAGTACTTTTGAAATCGAAATTACGCGCCAGTGGAATAAATGAGCGACGGCGGCGATCGCGGACACCAGAAAAAGCCTGGCGAACTTCCTTTGCCAGTCGCGCCATAATTTCTTCCACTACCTGGCGCACTATCCGGCGGGCGGCAACCAGCACTTCAGGATTCATCAGATGTTTGGTGTGCAAAACGGCGCGTAGCAGGCTTTCAGAAGGCTGCATACGTTCCAGCACGTCGAGATTCGTCACCACATCTTCAATGCCGTAGCGCAGCACGGCATCGCTTTCCAGCCGCTCAATCACCCGTTGCGGAAACAGCGTGTGAATACTGTTGATCCACTCAGGCGTGGTGAGATTTGAGCTACCCAATCCACCGGAACGTTCACCACGCTGGAGCCGGTCAGGATCGCGCCCGTACAGCCACTCCAGCGCGTGGTCTATTTGTCGGGCGTTGTCATCCAGTCCACAAAGCGTCGTTTCTGCCGCTTCGCCAAGAATCAATCGCCAGCGTTGTAGCTCACGGGTGGTCAGAAGATCGTTCAGTTCAGACATGGAAAACTCCCCAGTGTTGCAGCGATGCCAGTGCCTGCTGTTCGAGTTGTTGATGATGTGCAATGGCTTGCGGTGGGCAATGCAACGGCATTTGCAGCGCCGAAACGGGAAGTTGCGCCAGTTGATAATGCTCAAGCACCTGATGCGCCAGCGTCCCACGTTCTCGTGGCGGTAGCCAGGCCATCGCCGCGCGTAAATCGGGCAGGGCGTTGATAAAATCGGCGTCACTTAGTTGATTTAAATGACTGCTGAAACCGGCGATAAATGCCGGCTGACAGGCCAATTGATGGCGGGCCAGCGCCAGCAAACCGTGCAGCGCCTCGCCGGATTGTGCCGGGGATAACTGCGTCAGCATCGCCAGCGCCGCTTCGGCACTGGCGTTGGGATGTTCCAGACGCATCAGTGCGCCAAGAGCCGCGCCGCGATCCAGTGCCGGGGCATGAACCGCCTGACTGCGGCGCTCCAGTAAGGCCACCGCCGCAGAAAGAGAAACGCCGGGGAGCTGCACACCGCTATGCAGATCGCGCAGGATATGACACAACGCTTGCCAGCTATGCAGGTGAGCGTGAAACTCCTTTTCATCCGGTCTTCCGTTAGATTCACACAGCCACAGCGTGCGATCGATAGCCGCGCATAACGTCGTTTGTAATATCTGCGCGCCTTGCATACCGCTAATTTCATCCAGCCGCCATAAGGCATATAGCACTTCCAGCGCCTGGCCCATTTCGGCAAATTGATTTTCCTGGGCGATTAATAATGTGAGTTGCTCCAGTAATTGTTGACTGAAAGACGCCAGACCCGCTAACGCCGCCTGGCTAAGACATGTGGTGATACTGCCGATTCCGCCCGCGTCCAGCATATCGGCTTCTAATTTATGGCGTGCGGCTTCCTGGAGTGTGGCACCAAAACAGGCGGCCTCAATCAATGCCGCATGTTGGCTAAGCGGGCGAGTTAATTTCCAGCGTTCTTCACCGTTACCTGCAAGTGTCAGTGTACTTCCCTGCTGGCGCACAATCCCTGGGATCTCCAGTATTGCCAGCCGATGTAACACCTGACTTTGCGCTAGTCCATTGGGGTTAAAGCGATTTAAGGTAAGCTCCGCCGGAAGAGAGATTGCGGTACGTTCCAGTTCGCAGGTGACATCTTTTGGCAGAGGCGGTTGTGGCGTGGAGGGGGCAAGTTTACCGAATCCGTCACCCGCTAATGTGTCTATCAACGTTAGCAGAATCGGATCGGTATCGGGATGAATAACGCCGCGATAGCTCCACGGCAACGGTGCATTCAGGGCTTCTTTAATCAGCGAGCCTGCTATGGCATCCAGCCAGTCAGTGCGTAACGGTAGTGTATGTCCGCGCAACTGCGCCAGTGCCATTGCATGCAGATGAGCGGCAGCCATATCAGCGGTTGAAGCAGGCAAGTGATGTTGGCGCAAACGGGTAAGAACCGTTTTTAGCAGTTGTTCTCCCGCCTGCCGCAAGCCCCACTGCCAGCACCAGTTTTGCCAGACCGGGGCAGGCATACCGGAAAGGTATCCAGCCAGCACATCAAGGCGCTTTTCGCTGTATGGCGTGAGATAGCAACCTGTAACGGCCCCATCCTGTGCGGGCAATTCTGGCTTGTTAATTTCCTGCGGACATACGCGCCACATTTTTGCCAGTGCCGGAGCGTGCCAGCCGCCGCAGACGACTAACACGTCGCCATTATTTTGCTGCATCGCCCATGCAATCCAGCGGGCCATAAAGGCTTCGCGCTGACGATTGAGTGCATCGCCGGGGGAGTCGCCCCGCAGTTGGGCAAAATAGTGCGCCAGTGCAGAGGGTAATGCAGTTTGCTGGCTTTCATCTTCGAACAAGTGATCCCACAGGGTGTCGCTGTTATCCATGCGGGTGGCACGCAGCAGCAAGGTCTGGCTTTCCTCTTGCGTATCAGGCGAATCGTCCTCTTCTCCACTCTGCGCCCAGCAAGGCAAATCGATGAAGTAAGTTTGTGCCTGAATACGACGTGCGGCTTGTAGCGCCTGCCACTCCGGCGAAAATTTGGCAAATGGCGTCCAGGCACCACGCCCGGGGGCCGCACCGTCCTGATACTGGCAATAACTGTAAATAGCTACCGGAAGCTGGTGGGCTAACAACAGTTCGTCTACCCGGTCATTAAAATCAGCCGGGCCTTCAATCAACACGTATCGTGGCCGCTGGCTTTCGATTAACGATTTCACCAGCCGGGCGCAGGCCGGACTATGATGCCGGATGCCGACAATTAACGGCTCGCTCATGCATCTTTCCTCACGGCAGGCGGTGGCGGGCTTGATAATAAGCCTGCCAGTGAGCTTCTTTATGTGTGGCGACACGCTGTTCGAAGTAACGGCGCAGACGAGCGCGATCTTCTTCGTTATCTTTGACGATGGTTCCGGCAATACAGTCCACCAGATCGGCTGGCTCACCTGCGCGATTCGCTAAAAACCAGGCGCGGACGCCCACGGCGTGGGCCACGTTCACGGCTTCAGCGGTGGACATAATCGCTGTTAGTGTATCCATTGACGTTTTCTTTTCGCCGTTGGCACGCAGATCGCGGAAGGTGCGTACCAGTAACTCCAGTACCGCGTCAGGCACTTTATGCGGAATACCGCTATGGGCCAGCAAACGCGCCGAAGCACTGGCGACCAGTTCCAGCTCCTGGGCGAAATCCAAAATCGGAAAGACAGTTTCAAAATCGAAGCGACGCTTTAGCGCGGCACTCATCTCATTGACGCCGCGATCGCGGGTATTGGCAGTGGCAATAATATTAAAGCCTTCTCGCGCATAGAGCTGACTGGCTTCACCGGTGAGTTCCGGCACCGTCATAACCCTGTCAGAAAGCATACCTAACAGACAGTCTTGTACTTCCAGTGGTGTACGCGTTATCTCTTCAAAACGGACAATTTTGCCATCGCGCATTCCCTGGTAAAGCGGGGCTGGGACCAGCGCTTCCGTTGACGGACCATGGTTGATAAGCAGGGCGTAGTTCCAGCCGTACTTGATTTGATCTTCGGTGGTAGATGCGCCGCCCTGAATGGTTAACCCGGCATCGCCGCTAATAGCGGTTGCCAGTAATTCAGACAGGAGAGATTTTGCGGTGCCAGGTTCCCCCACCAACATCAAACCGCGTCCGGTGGCAAGAGTGACTAACATACGTTCGACAGCGGAGGGACTAATCACGACTTTACGGCTAATATTTTGCGCTTCGTCGCCAAGGATAAAAGCACGGGCTGCAGGCAAACTTAACTGCCAACCGGGCGGGCAAGGTGCGTTATCATTTTGTTTTAATTGCGCCAGTTCATCGGCGTATAACACAGCGGCAGGCGGACGCTGCAGATGATTATTCTGCGGTGACATATATTCATCCCTGAAATGTATTAATAAAATAAACGATATTTTACGCACAATAACTGTTTGGCGCATTAGTTGTTTGAACGAAAAATATCTGGAAAGCAGATCACAGTAAATAAAAAAACCTGCTGGTGAGGCAGGTTTTTTTATTTACTACAATGACGCTAACTTGCTGATAGTGCAACATTTCGTACCAACGAATAAATTATAACCATATCCACACTCCATTGCAATTCAGTGAGTGAGATTTATAATCCTGCCCGTTGGGAGGTTGTGCCGGATCGGACCAATTTTAAGTCCTGGCTGCCGGACGGGTGGTGCCGCAGGCGGTGCCCTGATCCGGAGAGCAACGTTTCGTACCAACATACGTAAACCAGTATCGACAGGCAGTGTAAGGGTAAGGTGCTGGTGTTGCGCTCCTTAATAAGGAGAGCGGATGGACACGCTGACACAAAAGTTAACCGTGCTCATTGCCGTACTGGAGCTATTAGTGGCTCTGTTACGGTTGATTGATTTGTTGAAGTAACGGGCAAATTGAAACGCATCTAAGGGGGAATACCGTTTCCCCCTTTAATAAAGCTTTACTTGCCATAGTTCAAGTTGCATGTGCTGCTACTTGAATTATTTAGAGTATATTATTCTATTTCTTGGTTGAATATATTCTGTAGTTCACGATTAAAAATTGCTATTACCATTTCAGGTGATTCACCTCGTAATTTCCGCTCATCAATACACTCATCTCTTATATAAATCAATGCATCATTTATTAGCGGGTCAGCATCTTCTCGATCACGTTGATGAAATGTTGGACGTAGCCGGAATCGTTCCAGTCGATAGACGGAACCTGTAAATAATTCAGAGCATTTATGGATCTCAAGTCTGAAGGAAAACGGATCTTCAGGTACAGGGACCTCATAATCGTAAATAGCAACCAGCTCTTTTTGCACGATCATCGCTTTCCCCGCTGGTAAGTCGTGTTGATAACGGGCAGTTGCATCACTGCCCGCTGTGTTTTAATGGAAAATGACGTCAGGTGCGCTTAACGCCTCACTCAAATCAAACACATCAAGTTCGGCAAAAGTGACGGATTTATTGTCACGGTACACCCGAAGAGAACGGAAGCTCATTAGCGCTTTGCTATCAACATTGTAGTGGTTAAAACCGGGTGAAAACTTAAGGACCAGCCGGTACTCGCCCAAATTATAGACAAATGCGTCCTCATAGCCTGACTCCCAGCCTTTGTATCGCATTCCCATAAGTTGCCCAACGGTAGCGGATTTACCTTCCCAGCGAGTCAGGCTGTTACTGGTTGACTCGTCAGGTGTGAGCAGCACCGTGCGGCGCGACAACTGGCGAAAAGGCGGCATAATTTCGTAATCGGCAAAAAGCTGTGCAAATTCACTGCGCATTTCTGCTGTCATTTCTAACGGGTGGGCAATGCCAATCAGAGCGTCCGCAGGCAGGTCAATTGGCTCATCTTGTGCATTGCAGAATTCCCCCTCTGCGGCCACACGAAAGGCGTTGAGTAAATGTCGCGGTTCATTTGCCAGATAAACGCCCCATATCAGTCGCTGGGTAACCAGGCGAGTAAATGGATGATTAACAAAGAGAGAATGAAAATCTGCCAGCGGCCAGCGTCGGGTGGTGCGCAGGGCAGTTTCAAGACGCGGGAGCAGGTTTTTGCTCACCTGAGTGGCATCTTTTTTTAGCCCTTTTAATCGGGCCAGTGCCTCGGGCGCTTTCAGTTGATCGTCATCGGCGCGCAACCGGGGAACACTTTTCTGGCGAACGTTTTGTTGATCGTAGATAACCGGGTTGAGGTTTTCATCGAATCGAACGGTAAACTGCCGGGGACCAAAATCAAAAATCAACGCCTGCGGATCATCAAGGCCCAGTGATGGGACTAATCTGTCCGCTAACTCTTCCTGGCTTAGCCCGCGATTTTCTGCGACCACCTGAAGTAATTCCGCCGCGTTATCACGTAAGGGGCGGGATTTCGCCCGTTGCGATATATGATGCAGCTGTATCAGCGCCATATCATTATTCATCAGGGTGAGTATATTCAGACCACTGACAGCACGGGCAGATTTGCCTTCTTGTGGCCAGGCGAGGATCTGTGTCGTCAGATCCCGTGCCGTGCTTTCGTCGCCAAAGAGACTTAACGCCAGAAATGCCCAGTTGTCTTTTGCGGGGGCGCCCGCTTGTTGCCATGCGGTGAAGAGATCCCAGGCAAAAGCGGCCAGCGTTTGCGGTTGGCAGAACGTTTTCAGTTGTTCCAGCCCGCTATAAAAACGTCCACCCTGGGTAAAGCGCAGCATTTCGCCGATAATTTCCAGAGCGTCATTAGTAACAGGTTGATTATTCGTGATAAGGCGCGGCCTGGACCACATTTGCGGATGCCAGAAATCAGGGGCTTTTGGAATGCGTGCCGGGTAAATCTCTATTGGACTCTGTTTAAGTAATTGTTCCAGGGCAGGCCATACATCTGTACGCTGCCAGCGGTTTGCCAGGGTTTGCAGTAACTCGCCATGTCCCTGTTCGTAAAGTAAACGCAGGGCTAGTAATGCCGCTTCGCTGTTATCGCTGGGTTTGGTAAAGACAAGAGGGATAAGTGCAGTAGCCGTATGTTCCGGCCATTGTAAAATCCACTGGCGAGCCAGATTACGCTGGCCCGCAAAACGGTGCCAGATGCGGGCAACAGGCAGCGCCAGTTCTGTTGCGCCAAAATGAATCAGCAGTGGAAATATCTCTTTTGGATGTCGGGCAAAGGCGGTGTTTAATCCTGGCAAAGCATCGGTACCCAGCACACTTAACAGATATTCCACCCCGGTGTAATGAAAATCAGCCTCGACAATTTGTTGCCAGCACGATACCGCCATTTCGCGCGGCATCTGCGCGATAAGGTACAGATTCCAAATCCCCCAACGCTTTTCATTACCATAGTAAAATCCGTACTGAAAAGTTCGCCACCCTTCCATCAACGCAATGCTATCTTGTGCCAGTAATGATTTGGTGGCTTCTTCCCGGTACTGTTTAGATTTGGCCTGATGCGCGTGATAAGTACGCAATAGTCCTATTGATGTGTATTCTTGCAGTTGCTGAGCATCAAAGGCATCCAACTGTCCATTAAGAAGACGCTTATTAAATTCCAGGCTATGAACGTCAAAACCTAATTCCCGCAAGAAGATATCCGCTCCTCTCTTAGCAAGACGTTCGTCAAAAGACATGGCGCTAAAATGGTCAATTGCAGTTTGCTGTTCCGGCGTCCAGTGTTTATTCGGCGACCTGTACGTTTGTGGTGCAAGCGTAAGATCAGGCAGCGAAAAGTGAGGTATGGAAGTCTTTTTCTTTCTCCCACGCCATGGTGGTGAAACGAGGATTTCAGGCATTTGGCTGTTAGGGGTGCCATCAATAACCAGTTTGGGCGGTGCCGATAAATAACTCTTCAGCTCTGCCCTGGCTTGAGTACTTAACCACGACATCACCCTTTCTGCTAGTTGTGGCTGCGATGCCATCAGCGTTTGTAACAGCGTACGCCAGTATTCATCGCGTGCTTTTTGCTGTGCAGGCAGCTTTTTGTCTTCGATGATTGGATAACCTGGGCGGGCTGGTGGTTCTTTTAACGCCAGCAGTTCTGCCAGTGCGGCGAGCGTCGCATGGGGGAAGTTTTTACTGTATTTAGCCACACGTTGCAGGCTGGGTTTGTTTTTATCAGCAACTAACAGCAAGGTGCGGATGACTTGCGGATGGTTAATTTGTACCAGCAGACTGCCGCAATCTTCTTTATGTGCATACATCGCGAGGCGCGGAACGGCTGCCAGTCCTTGTTCGCGCAAAAGGGCAGCGCAGGCCGCGTAACCGAAGTGGTTTTCATGCGACATGTAGCTGGCTTCTCGATCGCTAAATATATCCTGGCTCCAGTAACGTGCGAGTTCTTTCACCGCCTTAGGGTCATCAGCAACAACTTTTAACCACTCTTTTGAGCGAAAATGAGTTTGCGAACATTCAAGGCTTACCAGCTCGTTGGCGATTTCGGGTTTTTCCGGGAGGTTCAGCGCAATAAAAGGGCGGCGAACTTTGGTTATTCCTGGCAGTGCGGCAATGAGTTTGTCGGCGCAACGCTGCCAGCAGCTTTCCTCTGCCAGAGAGAGATGCTTACGCAATCGGAGATCGAATTCGTTATAGGTTTCTGAGCGATAACCATAGCCATAGTCCTCGTTTTGATATTGCAATGTGACTACCAGAGGATCACTCTCATAACACCGTACAATAAACTGGCGTGCAATCACCACCTCAGTTGCATATTCCAGCCCCTCTTGTTGGACGATTTCGTCGAGCAACTGTTGGCTATCATTTTGCGCGATACAGGCTAGCGCCGCCATTGTCCGGGCCGTGATTGAGGGTTTGTGTTCGCCGATCAAGTTGATGGCCTGCGTGATGGCGGACTGCCACTCCAGTGAAAAGTTTTCATAACGCCAGACAATGTTTTTTTTCTTCTCTGCTTTTTGTAGCAATTCATCACCCAGTGTCTGAATGATGTTTTCAGTGATAACAGGCACCGGTTCGCCCGGCCAATTGCGATGGCTGAGTGGTGTTTTGCCTTTTTTATATTTCAGTTCCACTTGGGCGTTATCCGCCAGCCACGGTAATTCCTTGTCCATGCTCTTTCCTTATTCAAACAGAGCTTCAATATCGTTAATCAACTCGCTGGCGGTGATGGCATCGAGCACGAAGAACTGTGCTTCCTGTGTTGAATTACTTCCCCAGCCATAGCTTTCTGCTTTGCCTTCCCATAGCCACAGCTTGCTTAAGAGTTGCTCGGCGCTAAGTTCGGCTGGCGACATACCAACTGCAAAGCCTTCATCGATTTCCATGATTAACGACCAGCGGCCCAGAGGTTTGATCATCCAGCCGATCCAGCCACCATCCTGCGGTTCACCACGCACCCAACCTTTATTCGCCAGTCCCATGACCCGACCGCTCGGGCATTTTCTGCCTGCCCAGCGGGTCAATTCGCTGGCATTGCGCTCGGTTTCTGTCAGGGCGTAACTGTTACGGTCGAGCTGGCGGAACGGCGGTAACAGTTCATAGTCGGCAAAAAGCTGCCCAAAGGCGGCGGCATCCGTCGGTGATATCTCCAGAACGTGAGGAATACCAATAGAGATATCGCCTTCCGGCAAGGTGAAGATGTCATCGTCAGCGGTGCTGTAGCTGTTATCTTCCGCTACGCGAAAGCAAGCCAGTAGCTGGTTTTCGGCGCTATAAACGCCCCAAATCAGACGGCGGGTTAAGTGGCGGACCAGCGGATGCTCAACCAGGAAGAGCTGAAAGTTTTCAGCCGACCAGCGGCGACGAAGGCACATGGCGGATTCCAGCCTTGCTACCTGCTGGGCAGCAACGGTACGCGCATCTTTTTTCAGCAATTTGTAGCGGTTAACAGCATCGTTCGCCTGTGATTCATCATCGCTTTTGTTTGGTTTGGGCAGGTCTTTCAGACGACTGCCGGAAGCGTCACGCACAAACGGTTTTAAGGTTTCATCAAAGCTGACGGTGAACTGGCGTGGGCCGAAATCCAGCAGCAACGAACCGTTATCATCCAGACCGAGATCCGGTGCTAACCGATCTTCAAGCTCCGCCACCGTGAGTTCGCGGCTCTCGGCAATGTTGGCAATTTTTTCTTTTGCCCGCTCCTGTAATGCTTTGAATTTCAGTTTCTGGGCGATGCCGTTAAGCTGCATCAGGGCGATATCGCTGCCGATAGCAGCGAGAATATCCAACCCAACGGTGGCGCGTTTATGCTGAGATTCGCCAGGCCAGGCGCGGATTAATGGCGTCAGTTTGCGGGCGGTGTCATCGTTGCCGAGAACACCTAACGCAGTGAACGCCCAGCTCTCTTTCGACGGTGCTCCCGCAGTCAGCCAGGCGGTAAACAGATCCCAGGCAAATTCAGCCAGTGAGTCGGCGGTACAAGCGTCTTTCACCTGCAATAATCCCGGATACAGCACCTCTTCCTGAGGGAAGCGGAGCATTTCGCCGAGGTGGAGGAGGGCGCTATCTGGCAGTACCTTGCTGCTATTTTTGAGTTTCGGGCGAGTCCATAATGGAGGTTGATAAAACAACGGTAAAGGGGGAATTTTCGCTGGGTATTTACCCATAGGATCGCTGTCGTTATTTTTATTTTGAATTGCCCAGGGCGGTGAGACTAGTACCATTGGTAGAATTTCTGAGTTTGCAAAATCTTCATTGCGACTATTCAGCAATTGCTGACATTGTTGCAATAAATTTGCCGCTTGCGACGATAATCCGATGACTAATTTTTCGACCAATAAAGGATTTGCATTAAGTAATGAAACCAGCAATGTATGTTTGCGTTTATCATCTTTTTTTACCAATGCTTCGGCTAATGCCGCTATCGTGGCAGAAGGAAAATTTTCGGCACTTTTTATTAGTCGTTCATAACAGCGTTTATTAGTATCGGCGGCTTCGATGAGTGCCGTAATGGCCAACGGATGATTAATACATTTCAGTACGTCACCGCAATTATCTTCTTCAGCATAGGGAGCCAGGCGAGCCAGTGCCGCTATACCTTGCTCCCGTAATACCGTAGCTGACCAACTGGCACCATAGGTGTTAAATACATCAATGTATTGATAGTTCTCCAGTATTTCGAGCGTGAATGGATCTGTCGCTACCAGTTTCAACATTTCAAGTTGTGGAACATCTGCGACCTGGTGTAAACGATGTACGATCTCATGGGCACTTCGGGTATTTCTGGCATTAAAATGGCAATTAACGGTTGGCGATAGAGTGATATATCTGGTAACGCAACGAGTAATTTTGCAATGCAATTTTGCCATACTTCTTCTTCTGCTAGTGATAAATGTTTACGCAGACGTAAACTAAATTTGTCGTTATTCCTTCTATAACTGTCCTTGCTGCTATCTGCATAATTAATAAAGAAAGTCAAATGTTCATCTTTATAGTCAAAATCGAAATCAATTTGCCACCAGAAGATGACAGTTTCAGTTGCGTATTCGATACCGAAGGTGCTAACAATTTCATCCAGCAACTCGGATGAGGTTTCATCATTCCAGCCCTGACAAAAACATATTTCCAGAAAAGTAAGTACCGCCATAGTACGCGCGGGTATCTCAGTCTTTTGGGCCTTAATTAAGCTGATTGCCTGGCTAATCGCATCAGCCCATTCATCAGAGCATGAGCTGTAATCGAAAGTCAGATTTTTATAATAGTGATAAGTACGATTTGCTAGCCGGGAAATTAAATTTTGTTTCTCGGGTTTGGTCGGTTTTTTTACTGGTTCCCCAGGCCAAAGGCGGTGGCTGAGTGCATAGCGGGCAATATTCGGGGGAAGAATAATGGGATCGTTGTCTGCCAGCCAGGGTAAACTGTTAGTTTCCATTTGATGCTTTATTGAGGCGTTTTCCTCTGTGACGAGGACTTTCTTTGCTGAGGCGTCATGTGAGTTAGCGTTTGAGTCTACTTGCTCCACATACCCCTTCTTCACCTTCTCCGCAACCAGCTTCAGTTCCGCTTTTTCCGCCGCCGCAGTATCTGCAAAGCTTTTTACCTGACTTTGCCCGTTGGTGCCGACTTTGCCCCAACTGATATGCAGCTCGTTGTCTTGCTGCTCAACCGCCCAGAATTTATGTGATTTTTCGTCCTGATAAATATAGGTTTTCATTGCTAAATCCTTTTAATCAAACAGTGATTCGATGTCGTTAATCAGCTCGCTGGCGGTGATGTCGTCGAGCACGGAGAAAGTGGGGGAGGATTGTTTACCGTAGCGATCATAAGAGGCAGTGATTTTTACGCTTTCGACAGGCAGCAGGTCGCTATACCCCGTTTCGCCATAAATTAATGAAAAAGGTTCTGTTTCAAGTTCGAGATCGCCATAAGGAGTAGATTTGCGCATCGCGTAAACGCTGCCGCTTTCTTCCAGACGTTGCCAGCCTCGGCGTTCCAGCCCGACAATGCGCCCGGCCTGGCAAAGACGTCCTTGCCAGCGTATCAATTCATGGGAATCACGTTCATTATCAGCAAGGTGGTAATAACCACGATCGAGTTGGCGGAACGGAGGAAGTAGTTCGTAATCAGTATAAATTTGCCCAAATGCAGCGGCGGATTCAGGAGATATTTCCAGCACATGCGGAATACCGATGTTTCCTGCTGGTAACGTGAATAGCTCTTCCTGCGCATCGCTGTAAGTGCTGTCTTCTGCGACCCGGAAGCAGGCAATCAGCGTGTTTTCCTCAGTATATACTCCCCATAACAGCCGTCGGGTTAAGTGACGTACCAGCGGATGCTCCACCAGAAACAGGCGGAACTGCTCTGCCGTCCAGCGTCTGCGTTGGCACATAGCCTGCTCCAGACGATCAATCTGCTGGCTGGCTATGGCTCGCGCATCTTTCTTCAATTGTTTAAAGAGGTTAACGGCGTCAGTTGCCAGTGTTTTATCATCGCTCTGGTTTGGTTTAGGTAAATCTTTCAGGACTTTGTCGTTTGCGTCGCGAACCACGGGTTTCAAGGTTTCGTCAAAACCAACGGTAAATTGACGTGGGCCGAAATCCAGTGTCAGCGAGCCACTGCTATCAAGTCCTAAATCCGGTGCCAGGCGGTCTTCCAGTTCAGCCATAGTCAGCCCACGGTTTTCAGCGACCATGTTGATTTTGTCACTCGCATGTTCCTGCAATGCGGCGAATTTAATTTTTCGCGCGATGCCATTAAGCAGCATCAGCGCAATATCGCTGCCAATATCAGCTAATACATCCAGCCCGGAAACCGCGCGTTTATGCTGGGATTCACCCGGCCATGCGCGGATGAGTGGGGTTAATTTACGCGCGGTGTCGTCATTGCCTAAAATCCCAAGCGAAGTAAATGCCCAGTTTTCTTTTGCGGGTGCGCCAGCTTCTGTCCAGGCGGTATACAGATCCCAGCCAAATTCAGCCAGTGATTCGCGGGTGAAGGTTTCTTTGATGATCGCAAGCCCTGCGTAGGGGGTAATGTCGCGTGGAAAGCTCAGCATTATGCCGAGGTGGCGCATAGCGTCATCGGACAGAGGCAGGTTGTTACTTTTCAGCCGTGGTCTGCGCCATAAGGTGAACTGATAAAAGCCGGGCAGTGGGGCGATTTTAGCGGGATATTCTTCCAGTGGGTCGCTATCAAATAATGTTGCCAGCGCAGCTAAAACATCAGGTTGGTTATACCCCCGGGCGATTTCCTCAATCGTTTCTCGCTGGTTTAATTTCACTAGCAGGCGGAGCGCCTGGCGGGCACAATCACGATCTTTTCCTTTTTTGCCCAAGGCCACAGGAAGTAGCCCGGCGGCAGCATGGCGCGGGTAGTCAGTTAGCCAGTTTCGCGCATCTTCATAAGACATTTTTTTCTGTAGCTGTTGCGCCATCGGTAAGGCCAGTTCACTGACACCGAGGAAGAAGGTGAAGAAGCACAGGCGTCGTGGATTACGTTGCAGACAGGTCATAAATGCAGGTATGGCGGCGCGACCAAAAATTGCCAGAATATTTTCCTCACCAGAGTAGTTATCTTCTTTGACTATCTGGTTAAGAAAAGAAATGGCCTGTTGACCAGGCAGGTAACAGAGGGCAATGAGATTCCAGCTTTTATATGCATTGTCATGGTATTGCGCAAATTCAGCATTGAGTGCTGGAAAATCGAAGCGTAGCAGGGCATCAACGGCACTTTGTGGCGCCGGAATTTTTTCGTATATTTTTTCTCCGCTCTCCCGCCATTTGTCAAAACCAAGACACCACAGAATTTGCTGTTCTGGTGTGAGGGGGACTAAGTGTGTCTCCCAGCTTGCTTTTTCCATCGGCGGCAGGTCGGTAAACAATGTCTGTTTTGTTGCCTGCTGTTGGGCTATTTGCTGGAAGCGGGTGACAAGGTATGTACGGGTTAGTTTTTTGGCAATCTCTGGAGTGATATCCGAAACAGAAGGAACTGGAAGCACAGGAAGATCAAACACCGGCGTATTTTTCTTTTTCTCTTTGGTCATCCAGGGCGGCGAAACAAATAACTCCGGCAACATATCCACAGTGGCATATTCACATTCTTCAGCGACTGGCTGCGGACGACATTCAGATAAGATGCCTGCCGCCTTAGCATTAACCCAGGGAATGACGTCGCATACTAACTCTGGCGTGGCGGTAATCAGTTTGACAAGTGCGTTGCGCCACTGTGCATCTTCATGTATAGCCAGCAAAGTTGCATAAGCGGCAATAGCCGCAGCGGGATGTTTCTGACAGGCTTTGCTTAAGTATTCCAGGTGCTTTTTCTTGCCAATTACACCGAGGATCAGAATTTGAATCGCATCCGGGTGATTCGTTTTCCATAGCCATTTGACAAGATCTTCAGTCTCGCTGATGCGCTCGAAGAGATAAGTGGGATTGTCAGAATGCTCTTCCGTAAACTCAGTAAGTATACGGCCTGCACCGCGAATTCCATTATTTGCCAGCAACATTGCCAGATAAGCGCGAAAATCACGATATAACGGTGGGAAATCGTATTTTTCTGCTGTAGTCAGAGCGGCGTCATCGGTTACCACCAGTCTTAACCAGGTCATCGCCGGAACGTTTTGGTCTGCATAGCGTAGAGCCATAGCATTGGCGATATCCGGGCGTTCAGGGAGCAGTAACGCCGCAAAAGGTTGCCGTGCGGGGGAGAGCGAGGGAATAGCCGCAAGTACTTTATCTACACAGCGTTGCCACTCATCTTCTGAAGCGAGTGAAAGATGATGACATAGACGTTGATGCCAGTTCGGTAGTGATTCTGCTTCGTGAGCTGGAGGAATAATGGTCGTGACGACGCCTTTTACTGATTTATATTTTAGTTGAAGAGCGAGAAGGGCAATTTCAACGGCACTTTCCAGACCACAGCGAATGACTAAGTCATCGACCAGTTCATCTGCAGAGTAAGAGTTCCTAAAGTGCCAGAGTAATGCTGCGTCAGACTGCGCACTCCCTGTCTGTAGATTATCCCGGATTCGCAACTGTAATTCGGCAAACGCCTGCTTCCAGTTTTCCGGATAAGAACTGTAGTATTGTTTTAAATCATATGCATTGGTGTTATCTGCAATACGCTTCCATATCTCTCCTTTATTGCGCGGATAATTAATTTCTCTTGGCCTGCGGCGATGAGGAAAAGCAAATCGATTAATATCGTCAGTGACCGGAATGACTGCATTATCAGCCAGCCATGGGCGTTTATTTTGACTCACAGGGGGAGTTTTAACTTCAGGAGTGGCTTTGGTGACTGGAGGGATATATACGTTTGCCGAATCGCCTTCCACATAGCCTTTTTTCGTTTTCTCTGCGATCAGCTTCTGTTCCGCTTTTGCCGCCGCAGCAGCATCAGCAAAACTTTTTACCTGGCTTTGCCCGTTGGTGCCGACTTTGCCCCAACTGATATGCAACTCGTTGCCTTGCTGCTCCACCGCCCAAAATTTATGTGATTTTTCGTCCTGATAGATAAAGTGTCTCATTCTGCATCCCTGTAATTTTATCCAGTTGAATGCAGATGCTACCAGTATTTATGCGGGTTAGAGAGAGACAAAATCGCAAGAAAACAACTTTAGGAATTTATAAAGAAAAGGCGCTGTCGATGCAGCGCCTTGAAGGGGGATTATTTCACCTGATGGCCTGGTTTAGCACCAGCATCCGGGCTTAGCAGGAAGATATCTTTCCCGCCAGGACCGGCAGCCATCACCATGCCTTCAGAGATACCAAAGCGCATTTTACGTGGTGCCAGGTTGGCCACCATAATGGTGTGACGACCAATCAGTGCCTGCGGATCCGGGTAAGCAGAACGAATGCCGGAGAAGACATTACGTTTTTCGCCGCCGAGATCCAGCGTCAGGCGCAGCAGTTTGTCAGAACCTTCAACAAACTCTGCGTTTTCAATCAGCGCCACGCGCAGGTCAACTTTGGCGAAGTCGTCAAAGGTGATGGTTTCCTGAATCGGATCATCTGCCAGCGGGCCAGTAACTGGTGCAGCAGTGGCTTTCACTTCTTCTTTAGAGGCTTCCACCAGAGCTTCAACCTGTTTCATATCGATGCGGTTATACAGCGCCTTGAACGGATTCACTTTGTGGCCCAGCAGCGGTAGCTGGATACCATCCCAGGTCAGTTCCGTATTCAGGAATGCTTCTGCACGCACGGTCAGTTTCGGCAGTACCGGCTTCAGGTAAGTCATCAGCACGCGGAACAGGTTGATGCCCATTGAGCAAATCGCCTGCAGGTCAGCATCGCGACCTTCCTGTTTTGCGACTACCCACGGAGCCTGTTCATCGACATAGCGGTTAGCCAGGTCAGCCAGTGCCATGATTTCGCGCACTGCTTTACCAAATTCACGGCTTTCCCACGCTTCACCAATCACTTCAGCGGCATCGGTAAAGGTTTTGTACAGCTCAGGGTCAGCCAGCTCGCTTGCCAGCACACCGTCAAAACGCTTGTTGATAAAGCCCGCATTACGGGAGGCCAGGTTAACCACTTTGTTAACGATATCGGCATTCACGCGCTGAACGAAATCTTCCAGGTTGAGATCGATATCATCAATGCGCGAAGACAGTTTTGCAGTGTAGTAGTAACGCAGGCTGTCGGCGTCAAAATGATTCAGCCAGGTGCTGGCTTTAATAAAGGTGCCGCGAGACTTGGACATTTTCGCGCCGTTCACCGTCACATAGCCGTGAACAAACAGGTTGGTCGGCTTGCGGAAGTTGCTACCTTCCAGCATGGCAGGCCAGAACAGGCTGTGGAAGTAAACAATATCTTTACCGATGAAGTGATACAGCTCGGCGGTGGAATCTTTCTTCCAGTATTCGTCGAAGCTTACGCTGTCGCCGCGCTTGTCGCACAGATTCTTGAATGAACCCATATAGCCAATCGGCGCGTCCAGCCAGACGTAGAAATATTTGCCCGGCGCGTTCGGAATTTCAAAACCGAAGTACGGCGCGTCGCGGGAGATATCCCACTGTTGCAGGCCGGATTCAAACCACTCCTGCATTTTATTTGCCACTTGCTCCTGCAACGCGCCGCTGCGGGTCCATGCCTGCAACATTTCGCTGAAAGAAGGCAGATCAAAGAAGAAGTGTTCGGAATCACGCATTACCGGCGTAGCGCCAGAAACCACCGATTTCGGTTCGATCAATTCAGTCGGGCTATATGTTGCGCCGCAGACTTCGCAGTTATCGCCGTATTGATCAGGTGCTTTACATTTCGGGCAGGTGCCTTTCACAAAACGGTCCGGCAGGAACATGCCTTTTTCCGGATCGTACAACTGAGAGATGGTGCGGTTTTTAATAAAACCGTTCTCTTTCAGGCGGCTGTATATAAGCTCCGACAGCTGACGGTTCTCTTCGCTGTGCGTAGAGTGGTAATTGTCGTAGCTAATGTTAAAGCCTGCGAAATCAGTCTGATGCTCCTGACTCATTTCGCCAATCATCTGCTCCGGTGTGATACCAAGTTGCTGGGCTTTCAGCATGATTGGCGTACCGTGGGCATCGTCGGCGCAGATGAAGTTGACCTCGTGGCCGCGCATTCGCTGGTAACGGACCCAGACATCAGCCTGGATGTGCTCCAGCATATGGCCGAGGTGGATTGAGCCGTTGGCGTACGGCAGTGCGCACGTTACCAGAATTTTCTTCGCGACTTGAGTCATAGCAGGCATTACTTCTTTGTAGTGAAAAGGGCTTAGATAGTACCAAATGGGGCATGGTTACGTAAGTCCTGTGCAAGCATCTTATGATGCATTATTAGGTAAGTACTTAGCTGTTAACTTCAGGTAAACTAATAGCGATAAGTTATCTTTATAAATAAGGAGTCGGGATGAACGAACAATCCCAGGCCAAATCACCAGAAGCCCTGCGCGCAATGGTCGCCGGGACACTGGCCAATTTTCAGCACCCAACCCTCAAGCATAACCTCACTACGCTAAAAGCGTTGCACCATGTTGCCTGGATGGACGACACGTTGCATGTGGAACTGGTTATGCCGTTTGTCTGGCATAGTGCGTTCGAAGATTTAAAAGAGCAATGTAGCGCCGAATTGCTGCGTATCACTGGGGCGAAAGCTATCGACTGGAAACTGTCGCATAACATTGCCACTCTGAAACGAGTGAAGAATCAGCCGGGTATTAACGGCGTGAAGAACATCATTGCGGTCAGTTCCGGCAAAGGCGGCGTGGGTAAATCCTCCACTGCGGTAAACCTGGCGCTGGCACTGGCGGCGGAAGGGGCGAAAGTCGGCATTCTGGACGCCGATATCTACGGCCCATCAATCCCAACCATGCTGGGCGCAGAAAACCAGCGTCCGACGTCACCAGACGGCACCCATATGGCACCGATTATGTCTCATGGCCTGGCAACCAATTCAATTGGTTATCTGGTCACTGACGACAATGCGATGGTATGGCGTGGTCCAATGGCCAGCAAGGCGCTAATGCAGATGTTGCAAGAAACCTTATGGCCAGACCTCGACTATCTGGTGCTCGACATGCCGCCAGGAACTGGTGACATTCAGCTGACGCTGGCGCAGAACATTCCAGTAACCGGTGCAGTAGTGGTAACAACGCCGCAGGATATCGCGCTGATTGATGCCAAAAAAGGCATCGTGATGTTTGAAAAGGTCGAAGTTCCTGTGCTCGGTATTGTCGAGAACATGAGTGTGCATATTTGCAGTAACTGTGGTCACCATGAGCCGATTTTCGGCACTGGCGGCGCAGAGAAACTGGCAGAGAAATACCACACGCAACTGCTGGGGCAGATGCCTTTACACATCTCCTTACGCGAAGATCTTGATAAAGGCACGCCAACGGTTATCAGCCGTCCGGAGAGCGAATTTACCGCTATCTACCGCCAGCTGGCAGACCGTGTTGCAGCCCAACTCTACTGGCAGGGCGAAGTCATCCCTGGCGAGATTGCCTTTCGCGCCGTATAACGCGTATTAACCTTTTAGGTTATTCTTCATTCACCGCATCAATGTTAAATTGATGCGGTGAATTTTTTGCAGCTTTAATAACCCCTTTTTTAATGCCGCGAATATTCAGTGGATCTTAGTCCGAAACTGTACAAAGGCGATTGATTGTGCAAGCACTGTCTCTTTATCATCCCTCGTGGCTGTGTAGCGGATGTACAGCTATAGTTTGTTATGCACTCAATCTACCCGGCATAACCTTTACTACAGGGATAACGTTCAATGAATAAGTATTGGTTGTCAGGAGTTTTTTTTCTTGCTTATGGACTAGCATCACCCGCGTTCTCTTCTGATACTGCAACATTAACCATCAATGGCAGGATTAGTTCCCCTACATGCAGTATGGATGTTGTTAATAATCATCTTCAGCAACGTTGTGGGCGGTTGTTACAACGAGTTGAAACCAACTATCGCGCTTCTTCTACTGCAAAAGGCGTTACGACAGAAGTGGTTGCTGTGGGTAATAATGACAAACGTAAAATCGTGTTAAATCGTTACGATTAATTTGGCAACACCGTTTTAAGCATATTTAGAAAGCCAAAATCATTCTCGTGAATGATTTTGGCTTTTTTATTTATTTAATAAATGTTATTTACGGTAATTTGCGGTAATCAATCAGTTTCAAATATGTTTGTTATATGGAATTATGTGTTGTGATTATATTGTATTAGTTAATTTGTTTTAAATCAATAAAACAATATGTTTACATTGAAGCAACCTTTTTGGTGTGAGAAATTTGTTTCCAAGAGATACAGACTCTTAACAAAACAAAATAAACCTATTAAGGAACACATTATGAAACGTTCAATTATTGCTGCCGCTGTCTTGTCCTCTGTATTTATGAGTGCTGGTGTATTTGCTGAAGACGTCGACACCGGAACTTTAACCATTAAAGGAAATATTGCTGAATCTCCATGTACATTTGTTGCTGGTGGTGATTCAGTCAGTATTAATATGCCGACTGTACCAACCACTGTATTTGATGGTAAAGCGAAATATTCAACTTATGATGATGCGGTTGGTGTAACCAGCAGTATGCTGAAAATTACTTGTCCGAAGACTATTGATGGCGTAAAACTTTCATTGATCACCAACGAGAAAATTCTTGGTAATGATAAGGCAATATCCAGTAGTAATGACACAGTTGGATACTATCTCTATTTAGGGGATAGCAGTGACGTACTGGATATTTCCGCACCGTTTAATATTGAAAGTTATAAAACTGCTGACGGACAATATGCCATACCGTTTAAGGCAAAATATCTGAAGTTGACTGACAGTGGTGTTGCATCTGGTACTGTTAACTCTTCATTGGTTATGCGTGTTGCCCAGGATTAAACATTTAAAATAATCACCTTATTTTTTCAGCAACTTAAAATGGCCGCCATATTCATGGCGGTCAGCATAAATATAAGAGGCATTAAGATGAAAGGATTATTATCTTTACTCATCTCTTCTATGATATTTCCTGTGCATGCCGGAATGGTTATTTTCGGGACACGTATCATTTACCCGGCAGAGCAGAAAGAAGTCATGGTACAACTGATGAATCAGGGAAACCGCTCTTCGCTGGTGCAGGTATGGATTGATGATGGTGACACGTCTCTGCCGCCAGAAAAGATTCAGGTTCCTTTCATGTTAACGCCACCAGTAGTGAAAGTAGCGGCCAATTCTGGGCAACAAATAAAAATTAAAATCATGCCTAATAAATTACCTGTTAATAAGGAGAGTATTTTCTATCTAAACGTTCTGGATATTCCACCGAATAGCCCAGAAGATGAAGGAAAGAATGCGTTAAAATTTGCCATGCAAAACAGAATCAAGTTGTTTTACCGACCTGCAGGTGTTGCCCCAGTAAATAAAACGACCTTTAAAAAATTGCGGGTGAGTCGTAGCGGTAATAACGTAGTCATAAAAAATGACTCGCCAAATTGGGTAACGATTTCTGACGTTAAGGCTAATAACGTCAAAGTGAATTATGAAACTATCATGATTGCACCACTAGAAAGTCAGAATGTCAGTGTGAAAAATAATAATACGGATGGCTGGCAACTGACCATTATCGATGATCACGGCAACTATATTAGTGACAAAATTTAATCGCAGGAGCTTCCTATGTTGAGAATGACCCCGCTTGCATCAGCAATAGTCGCGTTATTGCTCGGCATTGAAGCACATGCAACAGAAGAAACCTTTGACACCCATTTTATGATGGGAGGAATGAAAGGTGAGCAAGTAACAAATTTGCGTCTTGATGATAATCAGCCTTTACCCGGCCAGTACGACATTGATATTTATGTCAATAAGCAATGGCGTGGAAAATATGAGATTATCGTAAAAGATAACCCAGATGAAACTTGCCTGACGCGTGAAATTGTAAAGCGGTTAGGTATAAATAGCGATAATTTGGCACGCGACAAACAATGCTTAACATTTGAGCAACTTGTACAGGGTGGAAGCTACGCCTGGGATATTGGAATTTTTCGTTTGGATCTTGCTGTCCCACAGGCCTGGGTCGAAGAACTGGAAAATGGTTACGTTCCGCCAGAAAACTGGGAACGGGGAATTAATGCGTTTTATACGTCTTATTATGTAAGTCAGTATTACAGTGACTATAAAGCCTCGGGTAATAGTAAGAGTACCTATGTGCGTTTTAACAGTGGGCTAAATTTGCTGGGATGGCAGCTGCATTCTGACGCCAGTTTTAGCAAAACGGATAATAATCCAGGGGAGTGGAAAAGCAACACACTGTATCTGGAGCGTGGATTTTCTCAAATTCTCGGTACTCTGCGTATTGGTGATATGTACACTTCAGCCGATATATTTGATTCCGTTCGCTTCAGCGGAGTTCGGTTATTTCGTGATATGCAGATGTTGCCAAACTCGAAGCAAAATTTTACCCCGCGGGTACAGGGGATTGCCCAGAGTAACGCGTTGGTAACTATTGAACAGAACGGTTTTGTCGTTTATCAGAAAGAGGTTCCACCTGGCCCATTTTCGATTAGTGATTTGCAGTTAGCGGGCGGAGGTGCGGATCTTGATGTGAGTGTTAAGGAAGCCGATGGATCAGTTACTACATATCTGGTGCCTTATGCGGCAGTACCTAATATGCTGCAACCTGGCGTATCAAAATATGATTTTGCAGCGGGCCGTAGTCATATTGAAGGTGCGAGCAAGCAAAGTGATTTTGTCCAGGCAGGTTATCAGTATGGTTTTAATAACTTATTGACGCTGTATGGCGGCACGATGGTTGCTAATAATTACTACGCGTTTACCCTCGGAACAGGTTGGAACACGCGCATTGGCGCAATTTCAGTCGATGCAACTAAATCGCACAGTAAGCAAGACAATGGTGATGTGTTTGACGGGCAAAGTTATCAAATTGCTTATAACAAATTTTTGAGCCAAACATCGACACGTTTTGGTCTGGCGGCCTGGCGTTATTCGTCGCGTGATTACCGCACGTTTAACGATTATGTGTGGGCAAATAATAAAGATAATTATCGTCGTGATAAAAACGATGTCTATGACATTGCCGATTATTACCAGAATGATTTTGGTCGCAAAAATAGCTTTTCCGCCAATATGAGTCAGTCATTGCCAGAAGGCAGGGGATCTGTGTCATTAAGTACTTTATGGCGTGATTACTGGGGGCGCAGTGGCAGTAGTAAAGATTATCAACTGAGTTATTCCAATAACTGGCGGCGGATAAGCTATACCCTCGCGGCAAGCCAGGCGTATGACGAGAATCATCATGAAGAGAAACGTTTTAATATTTTTATATCAATTCCCTTTGATTGGGGTGATGACGTTACGACGTCTCGTCGGCAAATATATATGTCTAACTCAACGACGTTTGATGATCAGGGTTTTGCCTCAAATAATACGGGATTATCAGGAACAGTAGGGAGTCGGGATCAGTTCAATTATGGTGTCAACCTGAGTCATCAACATCAGGGAAATGAAACGACAGCTGGAGCGAATTTAACCTGGAACGCGCCGGTGGCAACAGTGAATGGCAGTTATAGTCAGTCGAGTACTTATCGACAGGCTGGAGCCAGTGTTTCAGGGGGCATCGTCGCCTGGTCGGGTGGCGTTAATCTGGCGAACCGTCTTTCCGAAACGTTTGCTGTGATGAATGCGCCAGGAATTAAAGATGCTTATGTCAATGGGCAAAAATATCGCACAACAAACCGTAATGGAGTGGTGGTATACGACGGAATGACACCTTATCGGGAAAATCACCTGATGCTGGATGTGTCGCAAAGCGATAGCGAAGCAGAATTGCGCGGTAACCGGAAAATTGCCGCACCTTATCGCGGCGCGGTTGTACTGGTTGATTTTGATACCGATCAGCGCAAGCCCTGGTTTATAAAAGCGTCAAGAGCGGATGGGCAACCATTAACGTTTGGTTATGAAGTCAATGATATCCATGGTCATAATATTGGCGTTGTCGGCCAGGGAAGCCAGTTATTTATTCGCACCAATGAAGTACCGCCAGCGGTTAATGTGGCAATTGATAAGCAACAAGGGCTTTCATGCACAATCACCTTCGATAAAGAGATTGATGAAAGTAAAAATTATATCTGTCGGTGAGAGGTGGAATATGATTTTCAGAAATGGAATGTTACTAATTTTTATTTTATGGGCTAATTTTACCTGGGCTGGATGTCGTACCACTGCATCATTAAATATTACTGATAGTATTAATGTGGGGGAGATTTTAGCGAATGAGGTTTCCTTTAGTAAAAGTGTTGTGTTTACTGGGATATCTTGTGATACGAGCACGGATAAAATAGTCTATAAAAATATCCAAAGTGATTGGGTTGAAGTCGGGCCTTTTGGTAATGGCGAAAATTTAAAGGTTAAAATAGAGTCTTTAGGTAAAACCAGTGACACGATTGGGAAATCCAGCAATGCGCAGGCAGTATTACCCTATGTGGTTAAAATATCTAAAGGCACACCTGATTTTACTGGAGAAAGAAAACCTACCTGGTTTCTTTCAGATACTGTGATTGCAAATATTGGCGGTGAGTCATCTTCATCCATTGACTTTTGGTTGAGCATTTGTAAGACATTGAAGATTAACTGGTGTGTAAGTTATCTCACCAGTAAACTGGCGGGGGATACATTTACGCTTGGGTTAAGTATTTCCTATTATCCTAAAAATACGACCTGTAAGCCTGAAAACACAGTAATAAAAGTAGATGATATTGCCTTGTCCCAGCTCAGAAGTCAGGGAAAGATTACGGCGAACACTAAGGAAGGAATAATCACGTTGAAATGTGATAATCTTTTCGGCGACACAAAACAAGCATCGCGGAATATGGTCGTATATCTTTCCAGTAGTGACTTAGTTACAGGAAGCAATACAATTTTGCGCGGCAACATAGATAATGGTGTAGGATTTGTGTTGGATCTAAAAGAACCACCCAAAGGGACTGAAGCAGCCATCAAAATCTCTGCTAGCGGCGATCAGGGCGCGGCGACATCATTATGGAAAACAGATAAACCCGGGGCTTCTTTAAATAGTAATATTATTAATATACCTGTCCTGGCCAGTTACTATGTTTATGATAAAAATAAAGTAAAATCTGGCGCACTACAGGCAACCGCATTAATCAACGTGAAATACGACTAATAACAAGTAAGACGTGCAAGTGGCTAATAATAAAAAATAATAAGGTGTCTGCATTTCCCCCTCTCTCCGAGGGGGCTTTTTTTAGCGATGGTAAAAAATCTCACCGTCGTAGGCTTTAATGATTTTTCCGTCGGTATCATTGATCAGCACATATGCACCGCCCATATAGGTCCAGTGGGTTCCGGCGTCAGGTGCGGGCAGGTTACGCAACTGCCACTGCTTAATGTTGTACTCATCGGTACGGTACATTTCTGGTACGGTGTCACCTGGTTTGAAATGCTTGAAGTCAGCAATGAAACTGCTTAACTCATACTTCGAAATTCCCGAGGCATTGGTCGAACCCGCGGTGGCTGGTGCGGCCCATGCTGCGCTGGTTACCAGCAAAAGCGCACCCAGCAACATCTTATTTTTTATGGTCATATACTCTCCACTTTGGGGATCAGTAAAATCAGTCGCATATCTTTCCTGCCATACAATATAACCGACAAGCGATATTTTGTTAGTGATCCCATGATTTCGTAAAAAGTGTAAATGAAAGGATGCAGCAAAAGCATCCTCATTGAGCGAGAAGTGAGCGGAATAAGCTGATTTAAGAATCATCCTGGGCTAAAGGGATAACGAAGCCCAGGTGATTGTTTTATCTCATAATACCCATCAAGCCATGCACTCCCATATACAACCCGACTAAACCAATCAACAGACTGGAAAAATAGGGGGCGCGTTTAGCGAGAGTGTTAAATCCGCTCCAGCGTTTTGCAACCTGCTGAACGCTGATTGCTGCGCCAACGCCTACGGTGACCAGCGTTAATGCCAGGCCGATGCTGAAACTGACGACCAGAGTTGCACCCAATGTGAGGGCTTTCAACTGAATGCAAATCAACAACACTGTTATTGCCGCAGGGCAGGGGATAAGCCCGCCGGTTAAGCCAAACAGCAAAATTTGCCAGTTGGTGACCTCTCTACCATCAAAGCGTCGTTTAATGTCACTGGCATGGGCCAGCGCATGAGCATCCTGATACTCGTCGCTCTGGTCATGTTCGTGATGATGATCATGCTCGTGGTTGTGGTCGTGATGATGGTCATGATGGTGGTGCTCATGCATATTCTCCAGCCAGTTTTGTTCACCTCGCCAGGTGCGCCAGAACATCCAGAACGCGGTGCCAATAATGATCACCGCGGAAATCAACTGAAGCCACGGCTCCGCTGACTGTGCAGTAAAGCGTTTGCTGATCACCATCCCACCAAAAGCAATCAACCAGATTACTGCCGTATGCGAAATGGTTGCTGCCAGTCCGAGCATCACCGCCTGTTTAATGGTGCCTTTGATGGCGATGATAAACGCCGCCATCATCGTTTTTGAGTGTCCTGGCTCCAGACCATGTAGTGCACCAAGTAAGATGGCGCTGGGGATGAAAAAACAGGCGTTTCCTTGCTGAAGAAGAGTTGTAAATTCGGTCATGATAATAATTCTTAGTATTAAGTCGGCGGCCTGATTCTACTCCCCCCCAGTACCTGATACTACCCCCCAGTAGATTAATAGTGCTATGATTTTCCATGATCTTGTTAACCAGGTGTTGCCATGTCTCATACCATCCGTGATAAACAGAAACTGAAAGCGCGTGCCAGTAAGATTCAGGGCCAGGTTGTTGCGCTCAAGAAAATGCTCGATGAGCCGCATGAATGCGCTGCAGTTTTACAGCAGATTGCCGCTATCCGTGGCGCGGTAAACGGTCTGATGCGGGAAGTGATTAAAGGTCATCTGACGGAACACATCGTTCACCAGGGGGATGAGCTAAAACGTGAAGAAGATCTGGATGTCGTTCTGAAGGTGCTGGATTCTTATATCAAATGAAAGTGCCTAATATGGCCATAGTTGAGGCAATAAATAGAGGGACAAGTGACGTTAAGCTGAATTAGGGTAAATGGCGTGAGGACACACGCCATTAGAGGTTATAGTTTGATTAATTTTCGAAAAATTGCTTCACAGCCCAGCCACCATGACCACCAGGAGTTATGAATGAAACAAAACCTTTGTCATCGACGCTCTGGATTTCTACCGTCATTGATTCATCTAACACGCGACATTTATTGGATGTAATGAGACTCAGCATAGCCTGTTGGTCCTTGTCTTGGATGTAACTGATCATCTCGTAAAAGTCGGTTAACTTTTTACAGTTAAATGTACCTTCTTTAAGTGTTGCGCTGTCTCCGTGACTTAGTGCGAATGCATTTGGCATCATTGCCATAAAGATGACGGTAACGAGTAGTTTTTTCATTTTAGCCTCTTATAATTCAGAACATTCACTGATGTTGTAAGTGCCTTTTCTACCATCATCGTTTACGAGATGTAGCACGAAGATGATGGGATTGACATCAATGAAAGATACAGAGACGTTACCGCTTTCGGTGCTATACATCTTTGCAATCTGTTTTTCACCAATATATGAGAGATCCCAACTCACTCCGTTCAAGCTAAAATGCATCTGTTTGCCGTCAATGTCGATGGAGGATAGTGCCGTAACAGTTTTCCCATTGCTGCCAATTTGACCCTGCTGAAGAGCATCACATTTATAGGAGCTTGCATAAGTAGATAGAGGTAGTAGCAGAAGTGCAGCAAAAATTTTACTCTTCATATTTTCCCTTTGCTTGGATTTGAGTTACCTATTTTGGGGTAGTCATTATAAAACTATTAATTAGTAAAACGAACAAGTTTTCATTTGTTTAGTAATGGTATTGTTTAGGTTTGAAATTATTACGTACTTTCATAGCAATAGGTTGGATAAACAGCAGTTCAGGGAACAAGTTGCACTATCTACATACTTTTCCGCTTTCCATTGTATGTTAGGTAATAGATAGCCTTTGCCCGCAAGACTAAAAATATTAGAAATGACTCATTCGAATACCTTCTACTCACCTTTATATAGGTTTGATTATTGTAATATTTTAATGTGTCTTATGGATTTTTTCCCAACTTTTCATATTGCATAATATAGGGGGCACTGCATTCTCTTGAAATTAATTATTAAAATATTTAAGTTTTACAGCACACAACTATTTTTCGTTGTCTTATGTGTTGAACGTACTTCGAGTATAGGTAGGGTTGTATACATATTACGCGGGTAGAATTAGAATAGAGGAAGCATCATTTATAGAATATTCAAGGCCGTTAGCCTGTGATTAACAAATAAAAATATCAAATGGTATCGAGGCATATTTATCTATGAAAAATCCAGCCATCTATGATGAATTTTTTAGATCGATTTTAATTAAAGTACGATTATGATCCAATATTTAGTAAAGAATGGTGGTATAGAGCGTATCCCATGACACCGGAAAACGAATCTATGAAGTCCTTGTTTATCTCTATAAGAGGAAATCAACACCAATAAAATATAGTGATGTAACACATCGAGCAGGTTGCTCTGATGCTGGTCTTCAATTGTGGCTTAAACAGCTATCAAACTTCGTTATTATTGAGATGAAAGAATTATCTTTCTCAACTTTCAATCTCAAAAGGCTAGAGCAAATAGACCTTAATTATTCCACTCTCTAAACTTATCTCTTTATTTAAAGTAAAAATGAAAATATTATGGTATCAGCTACGTGGTGGTAACTGGTTTTTATGATCATAGGTACATATACAGGGAAACCTAGAAAACGAAAGTAATATATTGATGACTTCGTTTGTTATAACTTTGTGGTATCAAGTCCGGCGGCTTTGAGTCGCTCGGTAAGATTTCTCATTTTGCTGAACTCTGTACCAAAGCTGGCTTTAAGTCCTACACCTTCGCAAAACTCTTTTGCCGTGACGTTTTTCAGATGGTCAGCGTATTTGATCATCTGGAGGTGCATTTCCATTGTTTGGCTATTTCGTGGTGCGCTGCTAATGGCTTGCTTAATGTTCTCGTAGATCTGGGTTTCTGTCATTTTTTATCTCACCTATCAAATTTAGATAAATAATATAAATTAGCTAATTAAGATAGTCTATAGTTTTTACTATCTGAATGATGGGTGTGAATTGCTTCTTTTTCATTACTGATATGGGGTACACAGTGAAGAAGTAATGAATGGAGGTGAGCTTGCATCTGCAAGCCACTTCCCCTAATCTGGCACAAAATATAGAGATTCAACCAAACGACTCGGGGTGCCCTTCTGCGTGAAGGCTGAGAAATACCCGTATCACCTGATCTGGATAATGCCAGCGTAGGGAAGTCACAGACCATCAGGTCATTGCTTCTTCACGTTATGGCAGGAGCAAACTATGCAAGTCGACCTGCTGAGTTCCGCGCAATCTGCGCACGCGTTACACCTCTTTCACCAACACTCTCCCCTTGTGCACTGCATGACCAATGATGTGGTGCAAACCTTTACTGCCAATACCTTACTGGCGCTCGGTGCATCGCCAGCGATGGTTATCGAAGTCGAAGAGGCCAGTCAGTTTACGGCTATCGCCAGTGCCTTGTTGATTAACGTAGGCACACTGACGCAGCCACGTGCGCAGGCGATGCGGGCTGCCGTTGAGCAGGCAACACGATCACAAACGCCCTGGACGCTTGATCCGGTTGCGGTTGGTGCGCTCGATTATCGTCGCTGTTTTTGTCATGAACTTTTATCTTTTAAACCGGCAGCGATACGCGGTAATGCTTCGGAAATCATGGCATTAGCTGGCGTTGCTAATGGTGGACGGGGAGTGGATACCACTGACGACGTAGCTAACGCGTTGCCCGCCGCGCAAACTCTGGCACGGGAAACTGGCGCAGTTGTCGTGGTCACTGGCGAGGTAGATTATGTTACCGATGGTCGTCGCACCGTTGGCATTCACGGCGGCGATCCGTTAATGACCAAAGTGGTAGGAACTGGCTGTGCATTATCGGCAGTCGTCGCCGCCAGTTGTGCATTACCGGGTGATACGCTGGAAAATATCGCATCTGCTTGTCACTGGATGAAACAAGCCGGAGAACGCGCAGTCGCCAGAAGCGAGGGGCCAGGCAGTTTTGTTCCACATTTCCTTGACGCGCTCTGGCAGCTGACGCAGGAGGTGCAGGCATGAAACGGATTAACGCTCTGACGATTGCCGGTACTGATCCGAGTGGTGGTGCGGGGATTCAGGCCGATCTTAAAACCTTCTCGGCGCTAGGTGCGTATGGTTGCTCGGTAATCACTGCACTGGTGGCGCAAAATACCCGTGGCGTACAGTCGGTGTATCGTATTGAGCCTGATTTTGTTGCCGCCCAGCTCGATTCGGTGTTCAGCGATGTGCGAATCGACACCACTAAAATCGGTATGTTGGCGGAAACCGATATTGTTGAAGCGGTGGCAGAACGGTTGCAACGTTATCAGATCCAAAACGTGGTGCTGGATACCGTTATGCTGGCAAAAAGTGGCGATCCGCTGCTTTCACCTTCGGCGGTTGCCACGCTGCGCAGTCGATTATTGCCACAGGTTTCATTAATAACGCCAAACTTGCCCGAAGCTGCCGCCTTGCTCGACGCGCCACACGCGCGTAACGAACAGGAAATGCTGGAACAGGGACGTGAATTATTGGCGATGGGCTGCGGTGCAGTGCTGATGAAAGGCGGTCATCTGGATGACGAGCAAAGCCCGGACTGGCTGTTTACCCGCGAAGGTGAACAACGGTTTACCGCACCGCGTATTATGACCAAAAACACCCACGGCACCGGTTGTACGCTCTCTGCGGCGCTGGCTGCACTACGCCCGCGCCATACAAACTGGGCTGACACCGTACAGGAGGCAAAAAGCTGGCTTTCTGCGGCGTTAACGCAGGCAGACACGCTGGAAGTTGGCCACGGGATTGGTCCGGTTCACCACTTTCACGCCTGGTGGTGAGCACCGTAGTATAGCTGCTTTGGCATTTTTCAGCTTTTTCGCGCTGAAATTCAGGGATGAAACCAATGCAGCTAAGAATCGGCAGTCGAAAAAAATTCACCGCTTTGATATGCGCTCTGGGGCTAATTTCCATCGTTGCGATTCATCCCCGTCAGACGGTGAATTTTTTCTATTCGACAGCAATTCAGATTAAAGACTATATCCACTTTTATGGTTATCGCCCGGTCAAATCTTTTGCTATTCGTATCCCTGCCAATTACACCATTCATGGTATTGATGTTTCACGCTGGCAGGAGCGGATCGACTGGCAGCGTGTAGCAAAAATGCGCGACAACGGTATCCGCTTACAGTTTGCTTTTATTAAGGCTACGGAAGGCGAAAAGCTGGTTGACCCGTATTTTTCGCGCAACTGGCAAAGAAGCCGTGAAAATGGCCTGCTGCGTGGGGCGTATCACTATTTTTCTCCGTCGGTAACCGCTTCAGTTCAGGCCAGATTATTTCTGCAAACGGTGGATTTTGCCCACGGCGATTTCCCTGCCGTGCTGGACGTAGAAGAGCGAGGAAAATTATCGGCAAAAGAATTACGCAAACGGGTAAGTCAGTGGCTAAAAATGGTCGAAAAAAGCACGGGAAAAAAGCCGATTATTTACTCCGGAGCCGTGTTTTATCACACGAATCTGGCGGGGTATTTCAATGAGTATCCGTGGTGGGTGGCGCACTATTATCAACGTCGTCCGGACAATGACGGCATGGCCTGGCGCTTCTGGCAGCATTCCGACCGTGGACAGGTAGATGGCATTAATGGTCCGGTGGATTTTAATGTGTTTAATGGCAAGGCGGAGGAATTGCAGGCTTTCGTTGATGGCATTAAAGAAACGCCTTAAATAACCAGCAGTGATATACTTCCTCCAGACTCCCCGGCAGGAAAAAGATAAATGGAACAAGCGCATACCCAGCTTATCGCTCAACTGAATGAGCGTATTTTAGCGGCGGACAACACGCCGCTTTATATTAAGTTTGCCGAAACGGTAAAAAATGCCGTGCGCAGCGGGGTGCTGGAACATGGCAATATTTTACCCGGCGAGCGTGATTTAAGTCAGTTAACCGGCGTTTCGCGTATTACGGTGCGCAAGGCGATGCAGGCGCTGGAAGAAGAGGGCGTGGTGACACGTTCGCGTGGCTACGGCACGCAGATCAACAACATCTTTGAATACTCGTTGAAAGAAGCGCGAGGATTTTCTCAACAGGTGGTGTTGCGCGGTAAAAAGCCCGATACGCTGTGGGTTAACAAGCGAGTGGTTAAATGCCCTGAAGAGGTGGCGCAGCAACTGGCGGTCGAAGCGGGCAGTGATGTCTTTTTATTGAAGCGTATTCGTTATGTCGATGAAGAAGCTGTATCGATTGAAGAGTCGTGGGTTCCGGCGCATTTAATTCATGATGTTGATGCCATCGGGATTTCTCTTTATGACTACTTCCGCAGTCAGCATATTTTTCCACAACGTACGCGTTCCCGCGTTAGCGCCCGGATGCCGGATGCCGAGTTTCAGTCACATATTCAGTTAGATAGCAAAATACCGGTGCTGGTGATCAAGCAAGTGGCGCTTGACCAACAGCAACGGCCTATTGAGTACAGCATCAGCCACTGTCGCAGCGATCTATACGTTTTTGTGTGCGAGGAGTAGTTCCTCGCGCGTTGGCGCACAATCACCGCCGCGATGCCCGACAACCCACGACGCCACTGCATTGCCCAGTAATACGGCATCCGCCAGTGGCAGACCAGAGGCCAGCCCGGCAAGTACGCCACCTGCATGACTGTCGCCTGCACCAATGGTGTCTACAACTTGCGTTGGATATGCAGGAACGCAGCCTGACGTGTTGTCGCTGAAATACCATGCACCTTCTTTATCCAGACGAACGATCAACGGCGCGGCAAATTTCTCCTGCCATTGCTTGCCGAGTGTTGTTATCTCTGCGGATAAAGCAAAACGTTCGGCGGCAATCTCAGCCTCTTGACGATTGAGTGATACTAAAGGTCGACAGGCCATGAGCCGCGCAAGTAATGCATCCGGGATATCGCCAATACGTGGGCCAAAATCGATAAACGGCGTCACGTTTTTCAGCCCTTCCAGCCATTCCACTAACAATTCGCCGCAGGGCGAGGCCAGTTGATAACCGGAAAAATAGAGCAGGCTGCCAGGCGCAACGGTTAATCGCGCCAGCCATTGGCGATTCCACTGATTTTCCACACCACTGAACGACATAAACGTGCGTTCACCATCCGGCTCAACCAGCGCCAGACACCATCCGTTATCGCTCTTCGGCGTTATCGATCAGGCTGATTAACCCCTCTTTCGCCATCCGGTTGCGAATAATCTCCGCCCACACCCCCTGACCGAGCGGCAGGGCATTACCCGCTTCGATGCCGAGGCGCTTTAACGCCACGGCAATATTCAGTGCGCAGCCGCCAACGTTAACGCTCTGCTGTTTCAGCTCGATATCGCACCCGCGCCAGGGCAGGGCGTAAGCGTCGGCGATCACATCAATGACCGCCGCGCCAATCACCATAACCGGCTGACGCGTGGTTAATTCAGGCAGCAGCGTGTGTAATCGAGCGCCGCTCATACCGCCTCCCGTTGTTGGCGATACTTCGCCAGCGCTGTGGCATAGCGGTTGAAATCAAGCTGATTTACCGCGTCCAGTTCCGTCTTTAATGCAGAATCGATAGCGTTAACGCCATGCAACGCGCCACAAATTGCCGTCGCCATGGCTCCGATGGTGTCTGTGTCGCCGCCAAGGTTAGCGCACAGGACGGCGCAGCGATTCGGGTTGGTTTGTGCCAGTTCAACCAGCGCAATGGCGCATGGAACGGACTCAATAGTGCTGGTACCTGCGCCAACCACCTGATACAGCTGTTCGCTGGCGGATTCGGTGCCGTCGGCATTGCGCACAATTTTCAGCGCAATCTCCAGCCGCGCCGCCAGTGAGGCGCTGAAGGTGGTGATGCGTTTTTGCTGTGCATGTCGCGCAATTGAAGGCAGGGAATCAACAATCGTTGACCAGCTTTCTCCGTCAATGGCACGAGAAATTGCCCACGCGATGACTACCGCACCTGCAACCGCCAGATCGGATTTATGGGTCGGGCTGGACGCCAGCGCCACATCATCAATAAAGGAATCAACATCGCGCGCCGGAAGCAAACAACCTAATGGCGAGACGCGCATCGCTGCGCCGTTGGTCACGCCGTTGTTTTCCAGTTCAGCAACGGGTTTACCGTCGCGAATGGCGTTAAGCGCAATCTTCGAGGTCGGACCTAGCACGTTTTTGTTGAAGGCGTCGAAACGTAGCGCCCAGTCGAGAATATTACGCCCAATCAGATCCGGATCGATCTTGCCTTCACGTTCCAGCAACGCATCCGCCAGACACAGCGCCATCGAGGTATCGTCGGTGAATTCGGCGCGGTTAAAATAACAGGCCGCGTTATTCTCCTTTGGTCCAGGCAGAAAACGGTCAATCCAGCCAAAGTGTGCTTTAACGCGGCTGCGTGGCCAAAGCTCGGAGGGCATCCCCATCGCATCCCCTAACGCCTGCCCGTAAAGAGCACCGAGAATACGTTCTGTTTTCATTTAACTTCCCCTTGTGTCAACGCAATATCGCGATCATCGACCTTGATAGCCGTAATTTCGTTGTCGGATTCGCGGAAAAAAATCATGAACAGCACGGCGATAATGGCAATCATCACCGCGCCAAAAGTCCACATCCCGGCCCAGTTGAAGGTCAGCCCGTTTACCGGTTCCTGATAAGCAAACATCTTCTCCATCATCACACCGCCAAGACGATAGCCGAGCAAACTGCCGAAGCCCTGGCAGCAGAGCGTGATCAGCCCCTGCGCGGCGGTACGCATATGCACGGGGGCTTTTTTATCGACATAGATGTAAGCGGTAACGTAGTAAAAATCGTAACTTACGCCGTGCAGCAAAATGCCGAGGAACAGTAACGCGTAGGTAAAATATTCATCCGCACTACCGTAAATAAAGAAGCCATAACGGATCGCAGCGGTGACCAGACCAAGCAATAATACCTTTTTGATACCAAAGCGTTTGGTGAAAAACGGCAATGCCAGCATAAAGAAGATTTCAGAGAACTGGCCGAGCGTCATCCAGCCGGTGGCGTTTTTCATGCCGACTTCAGTCAGATAACCGTTGGCAAAGATGTAATAGAACGCCAGTGGCATCGCAAACAGGAATGAACAGAAGAAAAAGACGAGGAAATTTTTATCGCGCAGCAGGATCAGCGCATCCAGGCCGAGCATGACTTTAATGTCCATTTTGCCGGTGCTTTTTGGCGGAGTGTCTGGCAGGAATAAGGCAAACGCACCGAGCAATGCGGAGCTTCCTGCGGTAATTAACAGCGGAATATTGGTCGGTGAGATATCGTCATATCCCAGCATCTGAGGCAGGAATCCGCAGACCAGGCCAGAGGCAATCCAGCCTATAGTCCCCAGTACGCGAATGCGCGGAAAATCACGCTCCACATCCGGCACGTTGGCAAACGCGATACTGTTAGTCAGCGCAATGGTCGGCATATAGGTCAGTGAGTAGGCCAGCAGTAATGGGAAGAACCCGGCAAAAGTGGTCTGTTGCGCAGCGAAATACATCAGCACCGCACCGGCGAACATCAATACCGCCAGCACTTTCTGCGCCGAGAAAAAGCGGTCAGTGATGGAGCAACCAGAATAGGTGACAGTATCGCCGCAATGGCGGTACATGCATAGGACCAGCCAATTTCTCCGGCACTGAAACCGCTTTTACTTAGCCACAGCCACAATGGCACAAACCACGCGCCCCAGATAAACCATTCAACAAACATCATGAACGACAGCTTTGCTGTTGTTTTCATCTTTTAATTCCTTCATGACAGGTAATGTAAGGTACGCGCTGACAATACCACTTAACAATACCTTTTAAATACCTTTGCGGTGAAAGCTTGACCGCTGTAACACTTTTTCTGATGAATCGTGCCAACAGAAAACGCTGAAAAAACAGCCGAAAGATGGAAAAACTCGTCCGTAACGACCAGGATTATGATTGCCCGCAAAAGGTGGGCCAGGACAATCCATAGCCGATATCCAATCGGAATTTACGGGAGCATAGTAATGACAGATATTGCGCAGTTGCTTGGCAAAGACGCCGACAACCTTTTACAGCACCGTTGTATGACTATTCCTTCTGACCAGCTTTATCTCCCCGGACATGATTACGTAGACCGCGTGATGATTGACAATAATCGTCCGCCAGCGGTGTTACGTAATATGCAGACGCTCTACAACACCGGGCGTCTGGCTGGCACAGGATATCTTTCTATTCTGCCGGTTGACCAGGGCGTCGAGCACTCTGCCGGAGCTTCATTTGCCGCTAACCCGCTCTACTTTGACCCGAAGAACATTGTGGAGTTGGCGATCGAAGCGGGCTGCAACTGTGTGGCGTCAACTTACGGCGTGCTGGCGTCGGTGTCGCGGCGTTACGCGCACCGCATTCCATTCCTCGTCAAACTTAATCACAACGAGACGCTAAGTTACCCGAACACCTACGATCAAACGCTGTATGCCAGCGTAGAGCAGGCGTTCAACATGGGCGCGGTGGCGGTTGGCGCGACCATCTATTTTGGCTCGGAAGAGTCACGTCGCCAGATTGAAGAAATTTCTGCGGCCTTTGAACGTGCGCACGAGCTGGGCATGGTGACAGTGCTGTGGGCCTATTTGCGTAACTCCGCCTTTAAGAAAGATGGTGTTGATTACCATGTTTCCGCCGACCTGACCGGCCAGGCGAACCATCTGGCGGCGACCATCGGTGCAGATATCGTCAAACAAAAAATGGCGGAAAATAACGGCGGCTATAAAGCGATTAATTACGGTTACACCGACGATCGCGTGTACAGCAAGCTGACCAGCGAAAATCCGATTGATCTGGTGCGTTATCAGTTAGCTAACTGCTATATGGGGCGCGCAGGGTTGATTAACTCCGGCGGCGCTGCGGGCGGTGAAACCGACCTTAGTGATGCGGTGCGTACTGCGGTCATCAACAAACGCGCTGGCGGAATGGGGCTGATTCTCGGCCGTAAAGCGTTTAAGAAATCAATGGCTGACGGCGTGAAACTGATTAACGCCGTGCAGGACGTTTATCTCGATAGCAAAATTACTATCGCCTGATGTGCTTCATACGAACAGCACAGCCCCGTAGATACTGTTACGGCCTGCAAGTTTTTTCCTGGTCCAGTCTCCCGGATTGCAGGCATGCCAGACACAGCGCCGTCAGGCGCTGTTTTTTTCATCCCTTCCGCGATTTTACGCCGCTACCGGATTATGCCGTGACGCATCGAACGGCACGCCTGACTTCAGCACTCCATACGCCACCTGTGCCAGCTTGCGCATCATCGCGCCGAGAATCACCTTTCCTTTCTTGCCATTAGCCGCCAGACGGTCGCGGAACGCCCGTCCCCACTCAGTCTTACTGGTGGCTACCATTGCAGGCATATACAACGCCCTGCGAAGCGACACATGTCCGGCTTTACTCAACCGGTTTGCCCCTCTCACACTGCTGCCTGATTCA
>NZ_CAWORF010000014.1:0-465125 GCF_963883545.1 Escherichia sp. E4702
GCTGAAGCGTCTTATCATGCCTACACAGCAATACCTCGTGGGCCGGAAAAGGCGTTCTCGCCGCATCCTGCCCCCCATGCCTGATGCGACGCTGAAGCGTCTTATCATGCCTACACAGCACTGCCCCGTAGGCCGGATAAGGCGTTTACGCCGCATCCGGCATAAAAACACGCGCACTTTGTTACGGCTTCCCTATCGGGAGGCCGTTTTTTTGCCTTCATTCCTGTATTGGTTTTCATATTGTCGTTTTTGTGATCGTTATCTCGACATTTAAAAACAAATAATTTCATTATGTTTTGAAATCGAAAACAAACGACAGGATATGAAAGTGTACGTGGTATCGACAAAGCAGATGCTGAACAACGCGCAGCGCGGCGGTTACGCGGTTCCTGCATTCAATATTCACAATCTCGAAACGATGCAAGTAGTGGTGGAAACCGCTGCCAACCTGCAGGCACCGGTCATTATCGCTGGAACGCCCGGTACATTTACTCATGCTGGTACAGAAAATCTGTTGGCGCTGGTCAGTGCGATGGCGAAGCAATATCACCATCCATTGGCGATTCACCTCGACCATCACACTAATTTTGAAGATATAGCTCAGAAAGTCCGCTCCGGCGTGCGCTCAGTAATGATTGACGCCTCGCATCTGCCTTATGCGCAAAATATTTCACGGGTTAAAGAAGTGGTGGATTTTTGCCATCGCTTTGATGTCAGCGTCGAAGCGGAGCTGGGGCAACTGGGCGGCCAGGAAGATGATGTGCAAGTCAATGAAGCTGATGCGTTGTACACCAACCCCGTTCAGGCACGGGAATTTGCCGAGGCAACCGGGATTGATTCCCTGGCGGTTGCCATCGGCACGGCTCACGGTATGTACGCCAGCGCACCGGCGCTGGATTTTTCTCGACTGGAGAACATTCGCCAGTGGGTGAACTTACCGCTGGTGCTGCATGGCGCGTCAGGATTATCGACTAAGGATATTCGGCAAACCATCAAACTGGGGATATGCAAAATCAACGTTGCAACGGAGCTGAAAAATGCCTTCTCGCAGGCGTTAAAAAATTACCTGACCGAGCACCCCGAAGCGACCGATCCCCGGGATTATTTGCAGTCGGCTAAATCTGCAATGCGCGATGTGGTGAGCAAAGTGATTGCCGATTGTGGCTGCGAGGGCAGGGCATAACGCACCTGCCATTTAACAAGGAAAAAACATGAAAACGTTAATTGCCCGGCATAAAGCTGGTGAACATATCGGCATATGTTCAGTCTGTTCTGCACATCCGTTGGTTATCGAAGCGGCGCTGGCATTTGATCGCAACAGCACGCGCAAAGTGCTGATTGAAGCAACGTCAAACCAGGTCAATCAATTTGGCGGTTATACCGGAATGACACCGGCGGACTTTCGCGAATTTGTTTTCGCGATTGCCGATAAAGTCGGATTTGCACGTGAGCGTATTATTCTCGGCGGCGACCATCTGGGGCCGAACTGCTGGCAGCAGGAAAAGTCAGATGTGGCGATGGAAAAATCCATTGAGCTGGTAAAAGCATATGTTCGTGCGGGATTCAGTAAAATTCACCTTGATGCGTCAATGTCCTGCGCGGGGGATCCCATACCGTTAGCGCCAGAAACGGTTGCGGAACGAGCTGCTGTGCTTTGCTTTGCTGCGGAAAGTGTGGCGACAGATTGCCAGCGTGAGCAACTGAGCTATGTCATAGGCACCGAAGTTCCGGTTCCGGGCGGTGAGGCCAGCGCCATTCAGTCAGTACACATCACCCAGGTTGAAGATGCCGCCAATACTTTACGTACGCATCAAAAGGCCTTTATTGCCCGTGGTCTGGCAGAGGCGTTAACACGCGTGATTGCCATTGTGGTGCAGCCAGGCGTGGAATTTGATCACAGCAATATTATCCATTATCAGCCGCAAGAAGCGCAGGCGCTGGCCGAATGGATAATCAACACCAAAATGGTTTATGAAGCACATTCTACCGATTACCAGACCCGGACGGCTTATCGGGAATTAGTGCGCGATCACTTTGCCATATTGAAAGTCGGCCCGGCATTAACCTTTGCTTTACGCGAGGCGATATTTTCGCTGGCGCAAATTGAAAAGGAACTTATTGCCCCCGAAAATCGCAGCGGTTGCCTGGCGGTAATCGAAGAAGTGATGCTCGACGAACCGCAATACTGGAAAAAATATTATCGTACGGGTTTTAACGATTCATTATTGGATATTCGTTATAGTCTTTCGGATCGTATTCGTTATTACTGGCCGCATAACCGGATTAAAAATAGCGTCGAAACGATGATGGCGAATCTGGAAGGTGTGGACATCCCATTGGGCATGATTAGTCAGTATCTTCCTAAGCAATTTGAACGCATTCAGTCCGGGGAATTATCAGCAATACCGCATCAGCTGATTATGGATAAAATTTATGATGTTTTGCGTGCCTATTGCTACGGCTGTGCGGAATAAGGACGGCATATGACAAAGCTCTTTGTTCGTAGCGGGATTTCTTTTGCCGATCGCAGTGAAGCACTGACCCATATCGGCAATGAAATGGTCGCGCAAGGTGTAGTTCATGACTCCTGGCCGCAGGCATTAATTGCCAGAGAGGCGGAATTTCCCACCGGGATAATGCTTGAGCAGCACGCCATTGCAATACCGCATTGTGAGGCGATTCATGCTAAGTCGTCAGCCATTTATCTGTTAAGGCCAACAAATAAAGTTCATTTTCAGCAAGCGGATGATGATAACGACGTGGCGGTATCGTTGGTTATTGCGTTGATTGTGGAAAATCCGCAGCAGCAATTGAAACTTTTACGCTGTTTATTTGGCAAGTTACAACAGCCCGATATTGTCGAGACACTAATTACTCTTCCTGAAACCCAGTTAAAGGAATACTTCACAAAGTATGTTTTAGATTCAGACGAATAAATCCCTCTGTAACAATAAAAAGGACTATTTATGAAACGCAAGATTATTGTCGCTTGCGGAGGCGCGGTTGCGACCTCTACGATGGCGGCGGAAGAAATTAAAGAGTTGTGTCAGAATCATAATATTCCTGTTGAATTAATCCAGTGTCGGGTTAATGAAATAGAAACCTATATGGATGGTGTGCATTTGATATGCACCACTGCCAGGGTGGACCGTAGTTTTGGCGATATTCCGTTAGTTCACGGCATGCCTTTTATTTCTGGTGTCGGTATCGAAGCATTACAAAATAAAATTCTGACTATCTTACAGGGGTGACCTATGTTTTCAGAAGTCATGCGTTATATTCTCGACCTCGGCCCTACGGTGATGCTGCCGATTGTCATCATTATTTTTTCTAAAATATTAGGCATGAAGGCAGGCGATTGCTTTAAAGCGGGTCTGCATATCGGGATTGGCTTTGTGGGCATTGGCCTGGTGATTGGCTTAATGCTGGATTCCATTGGCCCGGCGGCGAAAGCGATGGCGGAAAATTTCGACCTGAATCTGCATGTGGTCGATGTCGGCTGGCCGGGATCATCTCCAATGACCTGGGCGTCGCAAATCGCGCTGGTGGCGATTCCGATTGCGATTCTGGTTAACGTGGCAATGCTACTGACCCGTATGACGCGGGTGGTAAATGTTGATATCTGGAACATCTGGCATATGACCTTCACCGGCGCGTTGCTGCATCTGGCAACCGGTTCATGGATGATTGGGATGGCGGGTGTGGTAATTCACGCGGCGTTTGTTTATAAGCTCGGCGACTGGTTTGCTCGCGATACCCGTGATTTCTTTGAGCTGGAAGGCATTGCTATTCCGCACGGTACGTCGGCGTATCTGGGACCCATCGCGGTACTGGTGGATGCCATTATCGAGAAAATCCCTGGCGTTAACCGAATTAAATTTAGCGCCGACGATATTCAGCGCAAATTTGGTCCTTTTGGCGAACCTGTCACCGTGGGTTTTGTGATGGGGCTGATTATCGGCATCCTCGCGGGTTACGATGTCAAAGGTGTATTGCAACTGGCGGTAAAAACGGCGGCAGTCATGCTGCTGATGCCACGGGTGATTAAACCCATCATGGATGGCTTAACACCTATTGCGAAGCAGGCTCGCAGCCGTTTGCAGGCGAAGTTCGGCGGTCAGGAGTTCCTGATTGGCCTTGATCCGGCATTGCTGCTGGGGCATACGGCGGTAGTATCGGCAAGCCTGATTTTTATCCCGCTCACCATTTTGATTGCTGTTTGTGTTCCGGGTAATCAGGTGCTGCCGTTTGGCGATCTTGCAACTATCGGCTTCTTTGTGGCGATGGCAGTCGCCGTGCATCGTGGAAACCTGTTCCGCACCTTAATCTCGGGCGTCATCATTATGAGCATCACCCTGTGGATTGCGACGCAAACTATTGGTCTGCACACTCAACTGGCTGCCAATGCGGGCGCATTAAAAGCCGGAGGTATGGTGGCTTCGATGGATCAGGGCGGTTCTCCCATTACCTGGTTATTGATTCAGGTTTTCTCCCCGCAAAATATTCCCGGTTTCATTATTATCGGCGCCATTTATCTCACCGGTATTTTCATGACCTGGCGTAGAGCGCGCGGCTTTACCAAACAAGAGAAAGCCGCTATCGCAGAATAATTTTTACCTGAGGGGGAGAATATCCCCCTTAACAAATCAGGAGTTTTTATGAAATCAGTGGTGAATGATACTGATGGTATCGTGCGCGTTGCAGAAAGAGTTATTCCTGAAATTAATCATCAGGATGAGGTGCGGGTAAAAATTGCCAGCTCGGGGGTATGTGGTTCCGATTTGCCCAGAATTTTTAAAAATGGTGCACATTATTATCCAATAACGTTAGGCCATGAATTTAGTGGCTATATTGATGCGGTGGGAACCGGTGTTGATGATTTACAACCTGGCGATGCAGTTGCCTGTGTGCCGTTATTACCCTGTTTTAATTGCCCGGAGTGTCTGAAAGGGTTTTATTCCCAGTGTGCGAAATATGATTTTATTGGTTCGCGACGTGATGGTGGATTTGCCGAATATATTGTCGTTAAGCGAAAAAATGTCTTTGCACTACCCGCGGATATGCCTATTGAGGATGGGGCTTTTATTGAACCGATTACCGTTGGCCTGCATGCTTTCCATTTAGCGCAAGGTTGTGAGAATAAAAACGTTATTATTATTGGTGCCGGAACCATTGGCCTGCTGGCCATTCAGTGCGCTGTTGCGTTGGGGGCAAAGAGTGTGACGGCTATCGACATTAGCCCAGAAAAACTGGCACTGGCAAAATCCTTCGGCGCTATGCAAACATTTAACAGTAGCGAAATGAGCGCGGCGCAAATGCAGAGCGTTTTACGCGAACTGCGCTTCAACCAGCTTATCCTCGAGACAGCAGGCGTACCGCAAACCGTCGAACTGGGGGTGGAAATCGCCGGGCCTCACGCACAACTGGCACTGGTGGGAACGTTACATCAGGATCTGCATTTAACATCCGCGACATTTGGCAAAATATTGCGTAAAGAGCTGACGGTTATCGGCAGTTGGATGAACTACTCCAGCCCGTGGCCTGGGCAGGAGTGGGAAACGGCGAGCCGGTTGCTGACAGAACGTAAGTTGAGCCTGGAGCCATTAATCGCTCACCGTGGAAGCTTTGAAAGCTTCGCCCAGTCGGTGCGTGACATCGCTCGCAATACCATGCCGGGTAAAGTGTTGCTCATTCCCTGAAACCGTGGGCCAGCGTGATGCTGGCCCGGTATTGTGCAAAACAGATCATTCACCAATGGTCCCCCTTCGTTTACACTAGTCACAATTGAATATGGGTAAATGACGATGAATTCATTCGAGCGAAGGAATAAGATCATCCAATTAGTGAATGAACAGGGAACCGTGCTTGTTCAGGATCTGGCGGGAATATTTGCTGCATCGGAAGCGACAATTCGAGCCGATTTGCGCTTTCTCGAACAAAAAGGCGTGGTCACGCGCTTTCATGGCGGTGCGGCAAAAATAATGTCCGGTAATAGTGAAACCGAGGCGCAGGAAGTCGGGTTTAAAGAGCGATTTCAGTTAGCCAGCGCACCGAAAAACAGAATTGCGCAGGCGGCAGTAAAAATGATCCACGAAGGCATGACGGTTATCCTCGATAGCGGAAGTACGACAATGCTTATCGCTGAAGGGTTAATGACTGCTAAAAATATCACGGTGATCACCAATAGCCTTCCTGCTGCATTTGCCCTTTCTGAAAATAAAGACATCACTTTGGTGGTTTGTGGTGGTACGGTGCGCCATAAAACGCGATCTATGCATGGATCTATTGCTGAACGTTCCCTGCAGGATATTAATGCCGATTTAATGTTTGTGGGTGCTGATGGGATTGATGCGGTTAATGGTATTACGACCTTTAATGAAGGTTATTCCGTTAGCGGTGCTATGGTGACAGCGGCGAATAAAGTTATCGCAGTTCTCGACTCAACAAAATTTAACCGTCGTGGATTTAATCAGGTACTGCCAATCGAAAAAATCGATATTATTATTACCGATGATGCCGTATCAGAGGTCGATAAACTGGCATTGCAGAAGACACGGGTGAAATTAATTACGGTGTAGTATTGTTCTGTAGGCCGGATAAGGTGTTTACACCGCATCCGGCATAACTGATTTTCCCTAATTCAAGAGAGAATAATTTGATTAACGCAATAACGGACAATCCGGTGGTAATCGACAACGCAGCGCCGCCGGAAGTATTTCAATATGAAAGTTTTGTCCACTCAACGGTTCGCCATCCAGATTAAAGGTGATTTCATGCGGTGCTTGTATCTCGAACCATGCTGAAGCGCCATCAATAATATTCGGGTTTTCTTCGTCAGGTTTTAAGGTTGAGAAGAGAGCTGGAAGAATTTCATCGCCAGTGAAAATACGCAGTTGTAACAAACCATCATTGATCAGCGCATTTGGGCATAGTTGCTGACCGCCACCGGCCTGACGCCCGTTGCCAATACCAATAACCAGCGCATCGCCTTGCCAGTGAAAATTTTCACCACGGATTTCGCAGCGATCCGGTTGCAGTGTATCCATGCGCATTAAGCCGTGAATGATGTAAGAGACGCCACCCAGCGCGGCTTTTAATTTCTCTGGCGTTTCCGTGGTGATGCGCGTACCAAATCCGCCCGTCGCCATGTTGATAAAACAGGTTTGTTTGTTGACCTGCGCCATATCAATCGCAATAGCGTTACCGGCAATCGCCAGTTTCAACGCCTTATCCAGCGCCTCAGGGATCCCCACGCTGGTGGCGAAATCATTCGCTGTACCTAGCGGCAAAATCCCCAAAGCAGGAATGTCATCGCCTTCACACTGAATCAACGCCGTGGAGACTTCATTAATGGTGCCATCACCACCGCCTGCTATCACCGTCGCGACGCCAAGTTGGCACGCTTCAGTCACAAAACGCGCGGCATCACCTTTCTCCCAGGTGACCCGTACATGGATCGTTATTCCTTCCTCACGCAACAGCATAATCGCCTCGCGCAATGTTTCATTGTCAGCACTTTTGCCGTTAAGAATCAGCAAACTGGCGGGAAAATCAGCCATCGTCGTATGCCTTTATTATTGATCTTTAGAAAGTGTAGAGCAGAAAAGAGAAGGTGGAGTCAGAACAGGATGAAAGTCGTAGTGCAAAAAATAAGCCTGCGTAAGGGAGATTACACAGGCTAAGGAGGTGGTTCCTGGTACAGCTAGCATTTTATGGGTTATGTTTTTCAGCGAAACGGATGATAACCTTAATAAATGCAGCTGTATGTGATCGGTTTCTAAGAATTTTCTATCTGGGAAAAATACTTGAAATTAATCACTTGCCGTGCGGGTTACGCGTGGTTTCCCCAGAGAAATTACGCATCAGCAGCGCGTAGTTCAGTGCGAGATCCTGCGGGACCGGGATCCACACAGTATAACCATCGCCCGGCGCAACCGGCATCGCTTCGCCTTTGGCGTTTTCCATATGCTCAAGGGTAAAGTTGATATTGCCCTGTGGAGTCATCAGCTCAAGGCTGTCGCCAACGGAGAATTTGTTTTTAACCGCTACCGCCGCGAGGTCGCCTTTACGCTCACCGGTAAACTCACCAACAAACTGCTGGCGGTCAGAAACGGAATAACCGTATTCGTAGTTCTGATAATCATCATGCGTATGGCGACGCAGGAAACCTTCGGTATAGCCGCGATGCGCCAGACCTTCCAGCGTCTCCAGCAGGCTGGTGTCGAACGGTTTGCCCGCAGCGGCATCATCGATAGCTTTACGATAAACCTGCGCGGTGCGTGCACAATAGTAGAAAGATTTGGTGCGGCCTTCGATTTTCAGCGAATGCACGCCCATTTTGGTCAGGCGTTCAACGTGGGCGATAGCGCGCAGATCTTTCGAGTTCATGATGTAAGTGCCGTGTTCGTCTTCAAACGCGGTCATATACTCACCCGGACGCTGGGCCTCTTCGATCATAAACACTTTGTCGGTTGGCGCGCCGATACCCAGCGTCGGTTCAACGTTTTGCACCGGAATCGGCTCGTATTTGTGTACGATGTTGCCGACGTCATCTTCTTTACCTTCCTGGACGTTGTACTCCCAGCGGCAGGCGTTGGTGCAGGTGCCCTGGTTCGGGTCGCGTTTGTTGATATAACCAGAGAGCAGGCAGCGACCGGAGTAGGCCATGCACAGTGCGCCGTGAACGAAGATTTCGAGCTCCATATCCGGCACCTGATTGCGGATCTCTTCAATCTCTTCCAGTGATAGTTCACGGGAGAGGATCACGCGGGTCAGGCCCATTTGCTGCCAGAATTTTACCGTCGCCCAGTTTACGGCGTTAGCCTGCACGGAAAGGTGGATCGGCATTTCAGGGAAGTGCTCACGCACCAGCATAATCAGCCCAGGATCGGACATAATCAGCGCATCCGGCCCCATTTCCACTACCGGTTTCAGGTCACGGATAAAGGTTTTCAGCTTAGCGTTGTGCGGCGCAATGTTGACCACGACATAAAACTTTTTCCCCAGCGCATGGGCTTCATTGATGCCGAGCTGAAGATTTTCGTGGTTGAATTCGTTGTTGCGCACACGCAGGGAGTAACGCGGCTGGCCCGCATAAACAGCATCTGCGCCATAAGCGAAAGCGTAACGCATATTTTTCAGCGTTCCCGCCGGGGAAAGGAGTTCCGGTTTAAACATAATTCTCTCGTTCTGATGACAGGTCAGATCCGCTTCACCTGATGAAGCGGTTAGGGGCGTGTCCCCACTTTAAGGGCGGGCATTGTAGCGCAATCGGTGGGGTTGGCTCCAGTGCAAATGTCTGGTCGTCTCCTGGTTTTGGTAAGGATGCGAATAACGATAATTTCTTCGGCACTTGCAGGAAATAAATAACGTGGCGTTCAAAAAGAAGAATAAAAATTCTTTCGCCGAATATGAAACTTATCCTCCCATTATTTTAATGGCGAGGATTGATCCTTAGCATCAATAAGCCAGTGTTTATTAGAAATAAAGCCGGGCGCGTCATCTGCGCCCGGCACAATGATTAAGTCTTATCTTTCACCGTCTGGCTTACGCCATTGGTTTTTACAGAGGCAATTCCGACTTCGCGTGATTGAGCGGTAGCATACATCTGGCTGGAGCCAATTATCTGATGATTGGCCGCTTTCAGATTGAAATAAAACTTGCCGTTGCTCGCCGTCTTTTTCTCATAGCGTTCATCCTGCGGACTGTTGCTTTGTACCGAGGCGATGCCCTTTTCCGCAGAGGCTTTTGAGGCATACAATTCGCTTGTGAGAATGGTTTCTCCGTTCCCCGCTTTTAACACAAAACGGAACTGATTATCACTGCTCTTATTAAGTTCAAACCAACCAGCCATATTGACTCCTTGCTTGAAATTGCGTATCGAAAACAGTATGTAACGATTTAAGTATGGGTGATATTCAGGTGGTTGCCAATCAGGGGAATACCCTCTAATGCATGGGGGAGATTACTGATAAATATGCTGAAATCTGAATACGAGCACGGCTTTATCCCTCTCTTTTTCAGAGAGGGTAATAATACTCAGTGGGCGACGGAACGGTTCGCGTTGTAGTTTGAGACTGCCATTAAAAGGAACAGGCTAAACAATACGGCAGGCGTCAGCTTCCCAACGGTAACCGACACCGTAAACGGCACGGATAAATGACTGCTCGGCATCGAGAGATTCCAGCTTGCGACGCAGGTTTTTAATGTGGCTGTCGATAGTTCGGTCGGTTACCACGCGGTAGTCGTCGTAAAGATGATTGAGCAATTGCTCGCGGGAGAATACTTTACCCGGTTCATGGGAGAGCGTTTTCAGCAGACGAAATTCCGCAGGCGTCAGGTCAAGCATTTTGCCACGCCATGAAGCCTGAAAACGACCTTCGTCGATAATCAACGGACTTTCGGCATCCTGTTGCTGCAACTCGCGCTGCGGTTTGCAGCGGCGCAAAATGGTTTTGACGCGCGCCACTACTTCACGCGGGCTGTACGGCTTGCAGATATAGTCATCAGCACCAATTTCCAGCCCCAGCAGGCGGTCGATCTCTTCGATTTTCGCCGTCACCATCACAATTGGGACATCGGAAAAACGACGAATTTCCCGGCACAGCGTCAGACCATCGGTGCCTGGCAACATCAGATCCAACAGGATCAGATCCGGCGGCGTCTGGCGCACGTACGGCAGTACCTGATCGCCGTGGCTGATAAGTATTGGCGCGTAGCTCGCGGCACGCAGATAATCAATGAGCAACTGCCCCAGCTTGGGTTCATCTTCCACGATTAAAATGCGTGGCGTGTTTTCGTCAATGGGTAACTCGGTCATGCTTCTCCCTGTAAATCTCGTTCCAGCGGTAATTCTACTGTAATGCTTAGCCCGCCAAAAGGCGAATGGGCGGCAAGAATGCGGCCATTATGCGCTTCAACGATGTTAACGCAAATCGCCAGCCCCAGCCCGGAACCGCCGCTGGCACGGTTGCGGGAACCTTCGGTGCGATAAAAACGCTCAAACAGTTTTTGCAGCTGATCATCACTGACGCCCGGCGCGCTGTCGGCAAAGGTCAGGCGCACCGTTTTATCGTGCTGCTCGGCAGAGATTTTCAGGCTGCCGCCGCTGTCGGTGTAGCGCAGGCTGTTTTCCAGTAAGTTATTGAATAACTGCATTAAACGGTCGCGATCGCCAAATACGGTAATGCTGTCTGGCAGGGAAAATTGCAGTTTCAGGCCACGGCTGGCGAATCGTTCGCGAAATGCGCCGCCCGCCACTTCCAGCAGTGGGATCAAATCTACCGGTGCTTTTTGATAGGCGAGAGCGCCTTCATCAGACATCGACAACTGATGGAGATCGTCAACCAGTTTGGTCAGTGTGCCGACCTCCGCCTGTAAAGACGCCACCGTCTCCGGCGTGAATTTACGCACGCCATCCTGAATGGCTTCCAGTTCACCGCGCAGCACCGCTAATGGCGTACGCAGTTCGTGAGAAATATCGGCCATAAAATCGCGGCGCATTTGCTGGTTTTTCTCCAGCGTGCTGGCGAGCTGGTTGAAGTCTTGTGCCAGTTTCCCCAGTTCATCTTCGCTGGTGGGCGTCACGCGAGTGGTGAAATCGCCCGCCGCCAGTTTGTGCGTGCCGTCAACTAACCGTTTTACCGGTGCCAGCAAACCGCGTGCCAGTGGAAATGTCGCCAGCGCCGCTAATAAAGTAGATAACGCCACAATCAGCCAGCTGGTTTGCCGCTGTTGCTTATCAAAATTGATATCGGTGTTGCGCGTCAGGCGTTCAACGGGGGAAGCGATCACCGCGCCGACTTCCACACCATTGACCAGAATGGGCCGCCGTGTGCCGTCCGGTGGAATGGGTGCGCGTGGGCCAACCAGCACTTTGTTATTTTGATCGACCACCCAGAACTGGGTACGCCAGCCGTGTGGTGGCATACCGGGGCCGGGCTTATCGTCGTTGCTATCGTGTTCAAGCGAACGCAGGATCTGAAATACGAAGCGATCGTTATTACGCAGAAAGCGCCAGTTACCGTGCTGGGCGTATTGCTCGCCAAGCGCGTCGCCAAGCATTTGCAGCCGTTGCTCATTACCATGCTTGATGTAATCAATAAAACCACGCTCAAAACTAATACGTACCGCCCAGTGCATTGTGATCAGCAAGACGATGCAGGTGGCGAAGATTGCCAGAAAAAGTTTGCCGGTAATACCGGGCCGCCAGAACTTCATTCAGTGCTCCTTTTGCGCCGCGAAATAGCTACATTTTGATGCGTATCGTTCGGCACTCTGGCAAAGATGAACGCCGGAAGGGCGATAAGAAACGCCATACTAAGCCAGGTGTACATAAAGACAGTTTGTGTGGTGCCGCTGTCGACGCTGACATGCTGCGAACCAAAAAGTCCCAGCAACAGCCCGGCGATGGTGACCCCGATACTCATCGACAATTGCATAATCATCGACAGCAGACTGTTGCCGCTGCTCGCCAGATTGTCCGGGAGATCTTTCAGCGTCAGGGTGTTCATGGAGGAGAAACGCGTCGAGTTGACCATTCCTTGTAAAAACAGAACGAACGGCAAAACGTAGTACCAGCCCAGCAGCGCGGTAGTCATAAACAACAGGGTGACCAGCGACAGACCCAGCGTGGTCGCCACCAGTACCCGACGATAACCAAAGCGATTCACCACCTGCACCACAATTCGCTTCATCCCCATGCTGCCAAGTACCATCGGGATCATCATCAATCCGGCATGAAACGGTGAGAAACCAAGGCCAATTTGCAGGAAAACCGGCGTCATAAAGGGCAACATGCCGCTACCGATACGTCCGGCAAAGCTCCCCGCCAGGCCCAGCGAAAAGGTACGAGTGCGGAACAGTTTCAGACTGAAAAGAGCGCGATGGTTATTTCTGGCGTGCAGCAGATAAAGCACCAGTGCCACCACGCCAACCGCTACCAGCACGGCGATGGTTAGCGGCGACAGTCCTGTACCTTTACTGCCGTCCAGCGCCAGCGTTAATACCGCCATGCCAACCGCCAGCAATAAAAAGCCGGAGAGATCGAAGCGCCGCGTCTGCATGGTGTAGTTCGGCATTAACATCAGTGTGGCGATCGCACCGATAATTCCCACTGGAATGTTGATCAAAAAGATCCAGTGCCACGACGCGTACTCCACCAGCAGGCCGCCGAGCGCCGGACCCAATAGTGGGCCGACCTGACCGGGCAGAGTGACAAAGGTCATCGCCGCCATATATTGCTCGCGCGGTACGATTTTCATCACCGTCAATCTGCCGACCGGCACCATCATCGCACCGCCAACGCCCTGTAACGCGCGTGCCAGCAACAGTTCGTTCAGCGTGCCGGAAAGCGCGCAAAACAGTGAACCGAGAGTAAACAGCACGATGGCGGTAAAGAAAATATTGCGCACGCCGACTTTGTCCGCCAGCCAGCCGCTGGCAGGCAACATCACCGCCACGGTCAGCACATAAGAGACAATGACCATGTGCATATGTAGCGGACTTTCCCCGAGGCTTTGCGCCATTGAGGGAAGGGCGGTGTTTACGATGGTGGTGTCCAGCGACTGCATAAAGAAGCCGAAAGCCACAATCCACAATTGCCAGCGGGTGCTGTTGGGAAGATCTGTCATTTACTCGGTTACCGTTTGTTTAGGTTTACGCGAAAAACGCAGCCGCAGACGGTCGAAAAAGAGATACACCACCGGCGTGGTATACAGCGTCAGAAGCTGGCTCATTACCAGACCGCCGACAATGGTGATCCCTAGGGGTTGCCGCAGCTCCGAGCCGTCACCGCCCGACAATACCAGCGGCAGCGCGCCAAACAGCGCCGCCAGGGTAGTCATCATAATCGGGCGAAAACGCAGCAGGCAGGCCTGGAAAATAGCTTCCTGCGGCGTCAGGTTACCGTGCCGTTGGGCTTCAAGCGCAAAATCGACCATCATAATGGCGTTTTTCTTCACGATGCCGATTAATAGCATGATCCCTATCAGGGCGATTAGGCTGAACGGGGCATTGAACAGCTCCAGCGCCAGCAACGCCCCGACGCCCGCCGAGGGCAGGGTGGAGAGAATCGTCAGCGGGTGCACGTAGCTCTCGTACAACATTCCCAGCACGATATACACCGTGGCGATGGCGGCGATAATCAGGATCACCTGTGAGTTCATCGTCTCCTGGAACACCTGCGCTGTTCCGGCAAAACTGCCGCGCACGGTCGAAGGCACACCAAGCTGGGTCATTGCGCGATCGATCGCCGCACTGGCGTCCGAGAGCGATTTTCCGGTCGGCAGGTTGAACGAGATGGTCGACGCTGCCGATAATCCCTGATGATTCACCGACAGCGGAGCGTTCGCCGGTTGCCATTTAGCGAAATACGACAGCGGGATCGCTTTGCCTTCGTTATTGATAACGAACATTTTTTCCAGCGCGCTGATGTCCTGGGTATAGCGCGGATCCACTTCCATCACCACTTTGTATTGGTTCATCGGCTGGTAAATGGTCGAGATTTGCCGCTGACCGAAGGCGTTATTTAACAGACTGTTGGCGGCTTGCACGTCGATTCCGAGCCGTGCCATGGTGTCGCGGTCGTAAACCAGATTCATCTCCGCGCCGTTATCCTGCTGATCGGAGTTCACGTCCGCCAGTTCCGGCAACGTTGCCAGTTTTTGCGAATTTTCGGCTCCCATTCGCGCAATGCCGCCAGGTCATCGGACAGCAACGTGTACTGATAGCTGGCGTTCGATTGACGCCCGCCAACGCGAATATCCTGTACCGCCATCAGGAACAGATTCGCTCCTGGCTCTTTTGCGAGCTTCACGCGCAGACGGTCGATAATTTGCTGCGCCGTTTCGCTGCGTTCATCGCGTGGCTTGAGAGTGATAAACATCATCCCGCTGTTCACCCGCGAACCGCCGGTAAAGCCGGTGACATTATCCACTGCCGGATTGTCACGGATAATTTTCATGAAATCCTGCAACTTACCGCGCATTGCCTGAAACGAAATACTCTGATCCGCCTGTATCCCGCCCATCAACACGCCGGTGTCCTGCTCCGGGAAGAAGGTTTTCGGGATCGAGATATACAGCCAGATATTGAGCGCGATAGTACCAAGCAGCACCACGCCCACCAGACGGGTATGATTGAGCACCCATTTCAGCGACTTGCCGTAGCCTTGTTGCAGAGCAACCAACATGCGACCAAAACCACGCAGTCGCTTTTGCTCGCGCGGCTTGCTGGCTTTCAGCATCCAGCCGCACATCATCGGCGTTAGCGTCAGGGAAACCAGCAACGAAATACCAATGGCGACAGAAAGCGTCACGGCAAACTCGCGTAACAGGCGACCCGGCAATCCGCCCATCAACAGCAGCGGCAGGAACACCGCCACCAGTGACAGACTCATCGACAGCACCGTAAAGCCGACTTCGCGAGTACCTTGTAGCGCGGCCTGTAGCGGTTTCATCCCCGCTTCCAGATGACGGGCAATGTTCTCCAGCACCACGATGGCGTCATCCACCACGAAACCAGTAGCAATGGTGAGCGCCATTAACGACAGGTTATTGAGACTGAATCCGCACAGGTACATCGCCGCAAACGTACCAATCAGCGAAACCGGCACCGCAACGGCGGGAATAATAGTGGCGCGACCCGAGCGCAGGAATAAAAACACCACCAGAATCACCAGCGCCACCGAGATAATCAGCGTTTGCTCGACTTCTTCCAGCGAGGCGCGAATGGTGGGGGAGCGATCCTGGGCAATTTGCAGATCAATCGCCGCCGGAATGGTCTCCTGCAACTCCGGTAATTTTGCCCGGATGCTGTCAACCGTCTGGATAATATTGGCTTCCGGCAGCTTGCGGATCATCAGCAAAATAGCCGGTTTGGCGTTGGTCATCCCGGCGTTGCGCACATCCTGCACCGAGTCTGTCACCGTCGCCACATCACCCAGACGAACCGCGCCGCCGTTGTTGTAATGAATAATCAACGGCTGATATTCAGCGGCGGTTTTTAGCTCATCATTGGTCTGGATCTGCCAGCGGTGAGTGCCATCTTCCAGCGCCCCCTGCGGTTTACGCACGTTGGCATTGCTGATGGCGGTGCGAACATCGTCCAGCGAGACTCCCTGATTAAACAGCGCCTGCGGATTCAGTCCGACGCGCACGGCGGGCAGTGAGCTGCCGCCGACATCGACATCACCGACACCGTCGATTTGCGCAATCGTCGGGGCAAGCTGTGTTGAGGCGAAATCGTACAGTTCACCTTGCGAATAAGTATCGGAGGTTAGCGTCAGGATCATAATTGGCGCATCCGACGGGTTCGCTTTGCGATAGGTCGGACGGCTTGGCATCCCGCTGGGCAGCAAACTTTGCGCGGCGTTGATCGCCGCTTGCACATCGCGCGCCGCGCCGTTGATATCCCGGTCAAAATCAAACTGCAAAATAATGCGCGTGCTGCCGAGCGAACTGCTGGAGGTCATTTCGCTGACTCCGGCAATGCGCCCAAGCGAACGTTCCAGCGGCGTGGCAACGGAAGACGCCATTGTCTCTGGCGATGCACCGGGCAGCGAGGCGCTGACCATAATCACCGGAAAATCGACCTGCGGCAGCGGGGCGACCGGCAGCATACGGAAGCCCAGTATGCCGCACAGGGTAATGGCAACCGACAGTAAAATCGTCGCCACCGGGCGGTAAATGAAGAGGGCAAAAAACTTCACTTACGCCTCCTCTTCATGACGAGCAAAGCGGCTTTTGGTCCACAATGCCAGGCGGTCGAACAGTAGATAAATCACCGGCGTGGTAAACAGCGTCAGCACCTGGCTGACAACCAGACCGCCGACCATGCCGATACCTAACGGACGACGTAGTTCCGCGCCGACCCCGGTACTCAACATCAGCGGCAGCGCGCCAAGCAGTGCCGCCAGAGTGGTCATCAGGATCGGACGAAAACGCAACAGACAAGCCCGGTAGATTGCATCGCGCGGCGACATGCCTTGCTCGCGCTCAGCAGCCAGCGCGAAGTCGATCATCATGATGGCGTTCTTCTTCACAATACCGATCAGCAAAATAATGCCGATAATCGCAATCACATCCAGCTCACTTCCGGCAATCATTAATGCCAGCAGTGCGCCGACCCCTGCGGTGGGTAGCGTCGAGAGAATGGTGATGGGGTGAATAAAGCTCTCGTACAGAATGCCGAGCACGATATACATCGCCACCACCGCCGCGACAATCAGCCAGACAGTGCTGCCCAGCGCCGACTGGAAGGCGAGGGTGCTGCCCTGGAACTGTGTGGTGATATCCACCGGCAGATTCAGCGTCTTCTCGGTGTCCATAATCGCCTGCACCGCATCGCCCAGCGAATAGTTATCCGGCACGTTAAAGGAGATAGTCGTTACCGGGAACTGATCCAGATGGTTGATGGAAAGCGGCGCAAAACGCTGCTCAATTTTGGCAATTGAGCTTAGCGGCACCACGCCGCCGTCGCTGCTGGTCAGGCGAATAGTATCCAGCGCCGCAAGCCCAGGAGTATTTTCGGTGTTGTGCTCCAGCACTACGCGATACTGGTTAGCCTGAGTATAAATAGTGGAAATCAGCCGCTGACCAAACGCGTTGTACAGGGCGTTATCGACGTCCGCCATGCTGATCCCCAGACGGCTGGCGCTGTCGCGATCAACATTGACATACGCCACCAGCCCTTTGTCCTGCCAGTCGCTGGAGACATCAGAAAGCTGTGGCAGCTGCTGGAGTTTTTCCATGAGCTGCGGCACCCAGGTACTGAGCGCATCCAGTGACGTGGCCTGCAAGGTAAACTGGTACTGGGTGCGGCTGACCTGAGTATCAATAGTCAGGTCCTGCGTTGGTTGCAGGAAGAGATCGACGCCCGGCACTTTATCTACCGCCGTTTGCAGACGGGCGATGACTTTTTGCACCCGATCATCACGTTCATCCAACGGTTTGAGGTTGATCTGTAAACGCGCACTGTTCAGCGACGGGTTAGTGCCATCAACGCCAACAAACGAGGTCAGGCTTTGCACCGCCGGATCCTGCAAAATCACATCCGCGACCTGGCGTTGCCGCTGGGCCATATTGGCAAAGGAGCTGGATTGCGGCGCCTGCAAAGTGCCCTGAATAATGCCGTTGTCCTGTACCGGGAAGAAGCCTTTCGGAATGAACACCCACAGCAGTACGCTAAGCAGCAGCGTGCTGAGCGCCACGCTTAAGGTCAGCCACGGATGATTCAGCACTTTCGCCAGTCCACGACCATAGGCGGCGATTATCCCGTCGAACATTTTCTCCGAGGCACGGGAGAAGCGGTTCTGTTTACGCAGCGACTCCTGGCTGAGCATCCGCGCGCACATCATCGGTGTCAGGGTCAGCGACACCACGGCTGAGATCAAAATCGCGACTGCCAGAGTAATGGCAAATTCGCGGAACAGTCGCCCGACGATATCGCCCATAAACAGCAGGGGGATCAACACCGCAATCAGTGAGAAGGTCAGCGAGATAATGGTAAAGCCGATTTCACCCGCGCCCTTGAGCGCCGCCGCCAACGGTTTTTCGCCTTTTTCGATATAGCGGGAAATATTTTCGATCACCACGATGGCGTCATCGACCACGAATCCGGTGGCGATAGTTAACGCCATCAGCGTCAGGTTATTGATTGAAAAATCGAGAAACACCATGACCGCGAAGGTGCCGATTAACGACAGCGGCACCGCGACGCCGGGAATGATGGTCGCCGGAATATTGCGCAAAAACAGGTAGATAATCATTACTACCAGCGCGATAGCCATCATCAATTCAAACTGAGTATCATCGACGGATGCGCGGATATTGGTGGTACGGTCAGAAAGTACCGTCACCTTCACCGATTTCGGCAGACTCTCGGTGAGCTGTGGCAGCATCTGCCGGATGCTGTCGGCGGTGGAGATAATGTTAGCACCGGGCTGGCGCTGAACATTCATCACAATGGCCTGTTCTTTGTTCGCCCACGCGCCGAGCCAGCTGTTTTCTGCACCTTGCTCTACAGTTGCGACATCGCCCAGACGAATCGGCGCGCCGTTCTGGTAGGCGATGATTAGCTGGCGATACTCTTCGGCGGATTGCATCTGGTCGTTAGCGGAAAGCGTGACCGCACGGGAAGGGCCGTCGAGGCTACCTTTTGCCGAGTTAACGTTAGCACCGGTAATGGCGGTTCGCACGGTTTCGCTGGTCAGGCCGAGGGCGGCAATCGCCTGAGCGTTAAGTTTGACGCGAACAGCCGGACGCTGCCCGCCGGAAAGCGTCACCAGGCCGACACCGGAAATCTGCGAGATTTTCTGCGCGACGCGGGTTTCCACCATATCTTCCACTTGCGTCATCGGCATGGCGGTTGAGGTGACGGCGAGCGTCATGATCGGCGGATCTGCCGGGTTCACTTTGCTGTAAACCGGCGGGTTAGGCAGATCGCTCGGCAACAAGTTGGTCGCAGCGTTAATCGCGGCCTGCACTTCCTGCTCGGCGACATCCAGCGGCAATGTTAGCTGGAACTGCAAAGTGATAACCGACGCACCGCCGGAACTTTGCGATGACATTTGTTTCAGGCCGGACATCTGCCCGAACTGGCGTTCGAGCGGCGCGGTAACGGCAGAGGTCATCACATCCGGCTGGCGCCAGGGTAGAGTGTAACCACCTGAATAGTCGGATAGTCCACTTCCGGCAACGCCGAAACGGGCAGGGCGCGATAACCGATAATCCCGGCGAGTAAGATCGCCACCATCAGCAGCGTGGTGGCGACAGGACGCATAATAAACAGGCGCGACGGGCCGCCTGTGCTGCTCGGAGGTAACACCTGCATCAGGAGCGCGCTCCTTTTTTCGCGTATTCGCGGCTGGTGGCTTTCTCTTCCGGTGCGGTGGCGCTCTGGGCTTCCACCACTTCCACTTTCGCTCCTTCGGTCAGACGATCAATGCCATCCGTCACTACGCGGTCGCCCGCAGAAATACCTGCGCGGATCACCACTTTCTGACTGTCCTGAATGCCCGGCGTCACCAGATGTTTGCTGACCTTGTTTTCGCTATTCAGCACCCAGACAAAATGGCCTTCATTGCCCATTTGCAGGGCGGCGGTGGGGATCACCACGGCGTTTTGTTCGGTGTCGACTAACATGCGCGCGTTAACAAACTGATTGGGAAACAGCGCATCATCCTGATTATTAAAGCGTGCTTTCACTTTAATCGTACCGGTAGTGGCATCGATTTGGTTATCGAGACTTAACAGCGTGCCTTCACTTAATTTCTTCGAGTTAGTGCGATCCCAGGCTTCTACCACCAGCGGTTTTCCGGCTTTTTGCGCCTGCACAACGGTAGCGATATCGCTTTCCGGCAGGGTAAAGACTAAATCGATAGGATGCGTCTGGGTGATCACCACAATCCCGGTGGTGTCGCCACTGGAGATTTGGTTACCAACATCAACCTGCTTGAGACCAACGCGGCCATCGACTGGTGCGGTAATACGGCTCCAGTCGAGTTGCAGCTGTGCGCTGGCGACGCTTGCTTCATCAGCCTTAATGGTGCCTTCGGTTTCACTGACCAGCGCCTGTTGGGCATCCAGCTCCTGACGGGAGACGAGATTGGTTTTTGCCAGTTGCTGATAACGCGCCAGATCACGGCGGGCGTTGGCAAGCGTGGCTTTATCTTTTGCCAGTTGGCCCTGGGCTTGTGCTAATGCAACTTTGAACTGGCTGGGGTCAATTTCTGCCAGTAAATCGCCTGCTTTGACCTGCTGGCCTTCCTGGAGATGTAACGCCATCAGTTGACCGTCCACGCGGCTACGCACCGTAACGGTATTAGCGGCGGTAATGGTGCCAAGCCCGGTGAGGTAACGCGGAACTGCCTGTTCTACGGCGGTCGCCGCCTGAACCGGGGCTAATGGGCCGGAACGCATACCACGGCGACCACCCGCTGGCGATTGCTGTGCTTGTTTCGTCGCACCTGGGGCTGCGCTCTGGGATTCATTGCGGCCTTGCCAGAACCAGAATGCGGCGATGGCGGCGATAACCACCACGATTACGATTACCCAACGGGATTTATAACTGCCTTTCATCGTTAAGAGTTTCTCTTCCTGAAACGTTTCGCGGAATGATACTAGTGTAGCCAGCCAATAAGGGCGAAAAATGGAGGAATTATGAAACAGTTTCGGGAATCGTCTGAATGACGGTGCGCTTTGCGAGCATGCATCCAGTAATGACACAGGAAACTATTTTATTCGCAGGTTAGCGATAGACTGCGTACATGGCAATAAGGAGGTAACCCGACGATTTCAGCGGGACGCTGAAACGGGAAAGCCCCTCCCGAGGAAGGGGCCTTAAATAAGGAAAGGGTCATGATGAAGTGGATCATCATCGTGGTGCTCTTAGTGATTAGCTTACCGGCTTACTAAGACTACCAGGGCGGGGGAAACCCCGCTCTACCCTCACTCCTGAAAGTATGCCTTCACTGTCAGATTGTCAATCCGCAGACTTTGCAGTCTGCGATCCTGCCAGCAAATATTCTTTGCGAGACGTTACGCAATAATCACTGGTGAAACTATTTTATCCGCGAGTCAGCGATAGACTGCATGCATGGCGAAAGGAGATAAAACGACGATTTCAGCGGGATGCTGAAACGGGAAAGCCCCTCCCGAGGAAGGGGCCTTAAATAAGGAAAGGGTCATGATGAAGCTACTCATCATCGTGGTGCTCTTAGTCATTAGCTGGCCAGCTTACTAAGACTACCAGGGCGGGGGAAACCCCGCTCTACCCTCATTCCTGAAAGTATGCCTTCACGGTTAGATTGTCAATCTGCAGGCTTTGCCCTCTGCGATCCTGCCAGCAAATATTCTTTGCGAGACGTTACGCAATAATCACACTGGAAACTATTTTATCCGCAAGTCAGCGATAGACTGCATGCATGGCGAAAGGAGGTAAGCCGACGATTTCAGCGGGATGCTGAAACGGGAAAGCCCCTCCCGAGGAAGGGGCCTTAAATAAGGAAAGGGTCATGATGAAGATACTCATCATCGTGGTGCTCTTAGTGATTAGCTACCCAGCATACTAAGACTACCAGGGCGGGGGAAACCCCGCTCTACCCTCACTCCTGAAAGTATGCCTTCACGGTCAGATTGTCAATCCGCAGACTTTGCAGTCTGCGATCCTGCCAGCAAATATTCTTTGCGAGACGTTACGCAATAATCACATGGGAAACTATTTTGTTCACGCGTTAGCGATAGACTACGTGCATGGCGAAAGGAGGTAAGCCGACGATTTCAGCGGGATGCTGAAACGGGATACCCTCTCCCGGAGAAGAGGGGTTAAAAAAGGAAAGGGTTATGATGAAGCACGTCATCATACTGGTGATACTCTTAGTGATTAGCTTCCAGGCTTACTAAGAACACCAGGGGGAGGGGGAAACCTCTCCCTAACCCTCACTCCTGAAATTATGTCACTCCGCCCTTAGTGTCAATCGACGGCTCTCCGTTCTTGCGAGGCGAATAGCAAAATTATCTACGCCGCCGGGCCTAATTCTGAAAATGTCTTCGTTTGCTCTTATTTCATTATTGCAGTCGGTATGATACCGGACCTCAATAATTCTCTAAGAAAGGATTTCTTATGAGCGAACAAATCACGTTTGCCACCAGCGATTTTGCCAGTAACCCGGAACCACGTTGCCCCTGCATTTTGCTGCTGGATGTTTCTGGCTCGATGAGCGGCAGACCCATTAATGAACTTAACGCCGGATTGGTTACCTTTCGCGATGAGCTGCTTGCCGATCCGCTGGCTTTAAAAAGAGTGGAACTCGGCATTGTGACGTTCGGCCCGGTGCATGTGGAACAACCCTTTACCAGCGCCGCTAATTTTTTCCCACCTATCCTGTTTGCTCAGGGCGATACGCCAATGGGCGCCGCCATTACCAAAGCCCTGGATATGGTTGAAGAGCGGAAACGTGAGTACCGCGCAAATGGCATTTCGTATTATCGTCCGTGGATTTTCCTGATCACCGATGGTGCACCAACTGATGAGTGGCAGAGTGCCGCCAACAAAGTGTTTCAGGGGGAAGAAGATAAAAAGTTTGCCTTCTTTACCATCGGTGTTCAGGGGGCGGATATGAAGACGCTGGCCCAAATCAGCGTCCGTCAGCCTTTGCCATTGCAGGGATTACAATTCCGTGAACTGTTTAGCTGGTTATCCAGTTCGTTACGTTCGGTTTCCCGCTCCACGCCGGGAACGGAAGTTGTACTGGAAGCACCAAAAGGCTGGACGTCAGTGTGACCTGGCGTCTGGTCTATGCATCAGCCGTCGGAACGTCGCACATCAGCGTTGATTTGCCTTGCCAGGATGCCTGCCAGATGCAGGTTGCCTGGTTAAACGACCAGCAACCATTACTGGTGATGTTTCTTGCTGATGGTGCGGGAAGCGTCTCGCAGGGGGGCGAAGGCGCGATGCTCGCCGTCAATGAAGCGATGGCTTATATGTCGCAAAAAGTGCAGGGTGGGGAATTGGGGCTCAATGATGTCCTCGCTACGGATATTGTGCTGGCCGTTCGTCAGCGACTTTTTGCCGAGGCGGAAGCCAAAGAATTAGCAGTTCGCGATTTTGCCTGCACGTTTTTGGGATTGATTTCATCGGCTAATGGCACCTTGATTATGCAGATTGGCGATGGCGGCGTGGTGGTAGATTTTGGTCATGGTCTGCAATTGCCGCTTACGCCGATGGCAGGTGAATATGCCAATATGACGCACTTCATTACCGATGAAGATGCCGTTTCCAGACTTGAAACTTTCACCAGCACTGAGCGTGCGCACAAAGTTGCAGCATTTACGGATGGCATTCAGCGACTGGCGTTAAATATGCTGGATAATTCTCCGCACGTGCCTTTCTTTACCCCGTTTTTCAATGGACTGGCGTCAGCAACGCAGGAACAACTCAATTTATTACCTGAGTTGTTAAAGCAGTTTTTGTCCAGCCCGGCGGTAAATGAGCGTACCGATGATGATAAAACGTTGGCACTGGCTATGTGGTTACCATGAAAACCACTTTATATACTGCTACTGGTGAGTGCGTTACGCCAGGCCGTGAACTGGGCAAAGGTGGCGAAGGCGCGGTTTATGATATCGAGGAGTTTGTCGATAGCGTCGCCAAAATTTATCACACACCGCCACCCGCCTTAAAACAGGACAAACTTGCCTTTATGGCTGCGACAGCCGATGCACAGTTGCTGAATTATGTCGCCTGGCCGCAGGCAACGCTTCACGGCGGACGAGGCGGAAAAGTTATCGGTTTTATGATGCCAAAAGTTTCTGGTAAGGAACCGATTCATATGATCTATAGCCCGGCACATCGTCGCCAGAGTTACCCTCATTGTGCGTGGGATTTTCTACTCTATGTTGCGCGCAATATTGCTTCATCTTTTGCTACGGTTCACGAGCACGGGCACGTCGTAGGTGACGTAAACCAGAACAGCTTCATGGTAGGTCGTGACAGCAAAGTGGTGTTGATTGATAGCGACTCCTTTCAGATTAACGCCAATGGCACACTGCATTTATGCGAAGTCGGCGTGTCGCATTTTACGCCGCCAGAGCTGCAAACCTTACCGTCATTTGTTGGCTTTGAACGCACAGAGAATCACGATAATTTTGGCCTTGCGTTGCTGATTTTTCACGTCTTGTTTGGTGGGCGTCATCCTTATTCCGGTGTGCCGCTTATCTCTGAAGCGGGTAATGCGCTGGAGACGGATATTGCCCATTTCCGTTATGCCTACGCGTCAGACAATCAGCGACGTGGCTTAAAACCGCCGCCACGATCTATTCCGCTATCGATGTTACCGGGTGATGTTGAAGCAATGTTTCAGCAGGCGTTCACGGAAAGTGGCGTGGCAACCGCGCGTCCGACGGCTAAAGCGTGGGTAGCAGCACTGGATTCTCTACGCCAACAGTTAAAGAAATGTACCGTTTCGGCAATGCATGTTTATCCCGCTCATTTGACTGACTGCCCGTGGTGTGCGCTGGATAATCAAGGCGTTATCTATTTTATTGATCTCGGCGAAGAGGTCATTACCCCCGGCGGTGATTTTGTGCTGGCGAAAGTCTGGGCGATGGTAACGTCGTCAGTAGCACCGCCAGCATTGCAACTGCCATTACCCGATCATTTCCAACCTGGGGGTAGGCCGCTTCCTTTAGGCCTGTTACGGTGCGAATACATCATTCTGATTGAGATCGCACTGTCAGCGTTATCGCTGTTGCTTTGCGGCCTTCAGGCAGAACCGCGTTATATTATTTTGGTTCCTGTGTTGGCGGCTATCTGGATTATTGGCAGTCTGACAAGCAAAGCGTACAAAGCAGAAATCCAGCAACGCCGTGAGGCATTTAATCGCGCGAAAATGGACTATGACCATTTAGTCAGCCAGATCCAACAGTTGGGCGGGCTGGAAGGTTTTATCGCCAAACGGGCGATGCTAGAAAAAATGAAGGACGAAATTCTCGGTTTACCGGAAGAAAAGAAACGCGCTCTGGCAGCACTTCATGACACCGCAAGGGAACGGCAGAAGCAGAAGTTTCTGGAGGGATTTTTTATTGATGTTGCCTCTATTCCCGGCGTTGGCCCTGCGCGTAAAGCGGCGTTACGGTCATTTGGTATTGAAACAGCGGCAGATGTTACCCGTCGTGGCGTTAAGCAAGTGAAAGGGTTTGGCGACCATCTGACCCAGGCAGTTATCGACTGGAAAGCGAGTTGCGAACGCCGTTTTGTGTTCAGGCCGAATGAAGCGGTAACGCCAGCAGACAGACAAGCGGTAATGGCGAAAATGGCCGCCAAACGACATCGGCTGGAATCGGCGTTGACTGTCGGAGCGACAGAGTTGCAGCGATTCCGCCTTCATGCTCCAGCGCGGACCATGCCGTTGATGGAACCGTTACGTCAGGCGGCAGAAAAATTGGCTCAGGCGCAGGCAGATTTAAGCCGTTGCTGAGCCAGTTTTCAATTAACGAAACACCACTTCCGCCCAGCGTGCCAGCCCGGCGGTGACGGAGCCAAAGTCATCGCCGCCTGCAATTGGAATGCCCGGCAACTGTTCTGCCAGAGCCTTTTTAATCAGCGGCGAACGGGCGCTACCGCCAGTCAGATAGATGACATCCGGTTTTTCCTGGGCGTTATCCAGCGCCAGTTGCACCTGTTCCAGAATCCGCGCCAGCGGTTGGCTGAGGGCGCTTTCCAGACCCTGCTGGCTAATCATCGTAGCCAGCTCATCGCTGATAAACGGCAGCGATGCGAGGGTTTCCGCTGCGCTGGAAAGCGCAATTTTGCTCTCTTCTGCGCTGCGCACCAGTCGATAGCTTAAACGCTGACGCCAGACTTTCTGTAACAGGGCCACTTTTTCCGGTTCGCGGGCATCGCGTACCAGATCGTTAAGCAGGCGACCGTTGGCACTACTGTAGAAATCACTTTGCGCAGGTACGTCGTTGATGGCAACCGCATTCCACCACGGCAGAATCGGCAGGGCGATGCCTTTTTCGGTTTCGCCTCCCATGCCCAGTAACGGCATCAGGTTTTTAAACGCCAGTGCGATATCCAGATCGTTACCGCCAATACGGCAACCACTGTGACCCAGCAGGCTGGCTTCACGATCGAGACGCGAACGCCACTGCGGTCCCATCAGCAGCAATGAACAGTCAGTCGTACCACCGCCGATATCCACCACCAGCACCCGTTTTTCTTCCTGTAAGGTGGCTTCGTAATCCAGCCCAGCTGCTACCGGCTCGTACTGGAATACCACATCCTTAAACCCGGCACGCTTTGCCGCGCGTTCCAGAATCCCCTGCGCCTGGGCGTTTGCTTCATCGCCGCCCAGCCCCTGGAAGTTGATCGGACGACCAATAACCGCCTGAGTAATCGTTTCTGGCAGCTGCGCCTGCGCCTGCTGGCGAATGTGCAACATCATTGCGCAGACCAGATCCTCAAACAGCGCTACCTGCTGCGGTTTTAAGCCGCTGGCACCGAGGAACGATTTTGGTGATTTCACAAACCACACTTCTTCCGGATCATCAATGTACTGTGCCAGTGAGGAAAGACCGAACTGCACGCTTTTCGCCGTAACATCGATATCTTCTTCGCGGTTATAACGAATCGCCCGACGCAACAGCGCCTGCGTTTCATCGTCGTCTGCCGGAACATCATGATGGCGGTACAGCCATTCGCTTACCGCTTCACGCGTTGGCGCGCAAAGCATTGAAGGCAGCAACGTGCTGTCGTTTTCCATTTTCAGTAATTGCGTTTTACCGTCGCGCATGACCGCCACTGAACAGTTTGCTGTACCGTAATCAAAACCAATAAACACGAAATAATCCCCATGCCGGTGAAGAAGGGGCGTGACTTTAGCGAAATGTTGCCGTCGCGACAACCGGAATATGAAAGCAAAGCGCAGCGTCTGAATAACGTTTATGCTGAAAGCGGATGAATAAGGAGATGCGATGTATACCCTGAACTGGCAGCCGCCGTATGACTGGTCGTGGATGTTGGGATTTCTCGCCGCCCGTGCGGTGAGCGGTGTGGAAACGGTCGCTGACGATTATTATGCCCGTAGTCTGGCGGTGGGCGAATATCGCGGTGTGGTGACTGCTATTCCGGATATAGCCCGCCATACTCTGCACATAAATTTAAGTGCAGGTTTAGAACCCGTTGCCGCTGAGTGCCTGGCGAAAATGAGCCGCCTGTTTGATCTGCAATGTAGCCCACAAATTATTAACGGTGCGTTGGGCAAGTTAGGCGCGGCGCGTCCCGGAATGCGTTTACCCGGCTGTGTTGATGCTTTTGAGCAGGGCGTGCGGGCGATTTTAGGCCAACTGGTGAGCGTGGCGATGGCGGCAAAATTGACTGCCAAAGTGGTACAGCTTTATGGCGAACGGCTGGATGATTTTCCGGAGTATATCTGCTTCCCCACGCCTCAGCGGCTGGCAGCCGCCGACCCGCAGGCATTAAAAGCGTTAGGCATGCCGTTGAAACGGGCAGAGGCGCTGATTCATCTGGCAAATGCGGCGCTGGAGAGTACCTTACCAATGACAATACCGGGCGATGTGGAGCAGGCGATGAAAACGCTGCAAACTTTTCCGGGTATCGGGCGCTGGACGGCGAATTATTTCGCCTTACGTGGCTGGCAAGCGAAAGATGTTTTCCTGCCGGATGATTATTTGATTAAACAGCGATTTCCAGGAATGACGCCAGCACAAATCCGCCGTTATGCCGAGCGCTGGAAGCCCTGGCGTTCTTATGCGTTGTTGCATATCTGGTATACGGAAGGCTGGCAACCAGACGAAGTATGACGCTGGTCGCCGGATGCGGCGCGAGCGCCTTATCTGTCCTGGGGAATGAGCGATTTGTAGGCCTGATAAGACGCGTTAGCGTCGCATCAGGCAATGGGCAAACGCTCCCTCAATTAATCGCGAAATAACTGCTATTAACCAGCAAATCCAGAGGCTGGCCCTCGGCGATCACATCGCCATAAATCAGATCAACACCAATGTCAGAAAGCGTATCCAATACCAATGGCAACGCTACTGGCCCAGCGATGGTTTTCACACCCAACCGCTGGGCATGCCCCTGAATAATCGAAATCAGCATCTCATCCATTAAATTGCCCTGTACGCTGGCGCATAACTCGGCGTCAAGCAGTAGATAATCCGTCATATTTGCTTTGAGCATATTGAATATTTTTAGGTCGCGCCCTACCTGGCTGAGTACGATCCGGCAGCCGGCCAGCCGCAGTTTTTGCACAGCCAGCCCGTGGTCGAAAATCGCTTCTGCCGGAATTACCAAATGGAACAACCGTGGTGGTAATGAACTTTGTTCCAGTTGCTCAAGCAATTCGTCTACCAGAGTGACGCTGCCTAGCCCTGCAACGGAAAGGGGGAGGGCGATGCTTAAACCTTTATTGGCAACCGCTTTTGCTGTTTGTTGGAAAAATTCACGTAATACCCGGCGGTCAAGCGCGTGGCTGAGTGCCGGATCACTGAAGCTACGGCGGAATGCCTGTTCATCAATCAACTCGCCTTTGCTGCTCCAGAGCTTAAGCGAAATCAACCACAAATTCCGCGTTTCCGTTATTCGCGGCGAAGCGATGCCGTGGGCAATCATCATAAGCGGATTCTCTTTAGTCATCCGCCACTGTTCATCGAGCGACATCACTGTCCGTTCATTATGTGCAGTTGCCTGCTGTGGTTCATAAACTGTGACCTGACCACGACCACCATTTTTCGAAGCATAACAGGCGATATCGGCCTGGGACATAACTTCTGCTGCCTGGTGATTACTGTCGTTTATTAACGTCATCCCGGCGCTTGCTCCTACCCGATGTAACCGACCTTCCCACATAAAGTGATAATCATTAATCGCATTGATAATGCGCGTCGCGATAAAACGGGCACTTTCGACATTACAGTCTGGCAGTAACAGACCAAATTCATCACCACCGAGTCGTGCCAGTAGATCGCTGGAGCGCAGCATACTCAGCATCAACGAAGACAGTTCGCGCAGCAAAGCATCGCCGGCCGCATGCCCGGCGCTGTCATTTACCGCTTTAAAGCGATCAAGATCGATAAATACCAGTGCATGTTGCTGATGCGTACTGTGAACGGTTTGCAGCAGTATTCGCAGTTGTTTCTCAAAACTTGCACGGTTCGCCAGATGCGTCAGGGCATCGTGGGAGGCGCTATAGCTAAGCTGACGTAGCATTTTGCGTGCTTCGGTGACGTCCTGAATCACCAGCACCGAACCAATGCTACTACCATCCAGGGTGCTTAACGGCGTAATACTGTAATGAACGTCATAGCTGCCACCGCTACGACAGTGGAGAACCACGTCCTGTTCAATAGCAGAACGTGAGGTGTCGGCACTGTAAATGTTCTCAATTAACGGCCCGGTGTCACCAGTTGTAAGATGCAATACCGTTAGCAGCGGAACGCCCAACGCCTCTTCTTGCTTCCAGCCGCTCATTTTCTCCGCGACTGGATTCATAAAGGTGATTTTCATCGCCATATCAATACAGACCACGGCTTCACCGATAGAGTCCAGGGTGATATGCAGACGTTCTTTTTCCTGGAACAGCGCCTCGTTGAGTTGTTTTACTTCAGTCATATCCATATTGATGCCAAGCAGGCGTTCGACTTCACCTTCTTTATTCAGAACCCGATTGGCGAGTGCGCGGATATGACGAATACCGTCTTTTACCGTAATGCGAAATTCCAGTTTAAAAGGCAAACGAGCCTGCAGCGAATCGCGGATGACTTTCTCGGTGTGTTCTCGATCTTCCGGCAGCACGCAGTCATACCAAACCTGCCAGTTTGGTTTGATATGCGGGGAAATTTCGTAAAGTTCAAACATCCGCTTATCCCAACTGAAAATATCCGGCTTCAACTCCCATTCCCAGATACCAATCCCGCCCGCTTCGTTAGCCAGCGTGATGCGTTCCATCAGTTGCTTATTCACCTGCTCGGTGCGTTTTAGCTCGTTAATGTCTTCTATCTGCGCAATGAAGTAGAGTGGCGTGCCATCGGTGTGGCGCACCAGTGAGACGGCAAGCAGCGCCCAAACTACGTCGCCGTGGCGGTTGTAGTAGCGTTTCTCCATTGAGTAGGTATTGATTTCACCGCTAATCAACTTCTCAACGTGTTGCAGATCTTTATTGAGGTCTTCCGGCCAGGTCAGCTGTTGAAAGGTGAGAGCACGCAGTTCTTCCTGGCTGTAGCCGAGAAACTGGCACAGGGCTTTGTTGCTTTGCAGCCATTGTCCCTCAGTACCCACCAACGCCATGCCGATAGCAGAATATTCCATGGCGTTCCGAAAGCGTGTTTCGCTTTCGGAAATATGCTTACGTTCCGCGCGGAAGGCGTACATCACCATGGTCATGATGTTGGCGGGAAGCAGAATCAGCAAAAATGGCAGCCACGGCATATGGCTCATCAGGTACGCTCGCGGCGTGGCAAGCAGAGTAGGGTCGGCAGCCATCATTAACGAAACCATCATCACTGTCGTGAGGAAGATCAAAAAGGCTTCCATTCGTGGCAGGCGCACGGCACTCCACATCAGCAGCACAATAATGAAAGTAAAAGGCCACGGCAGGTACAGCATCGAAAGCCAGCTTAATGTCAATGTGATCGCTAACGTCAGCAGCGTTTCAAACAACAGTCGTGGGTTACGATGGCGTAATAGATAATGCGGTTTAAACAACAGGCCCAGCGGTACCAGCGCCAGGGCGCCGATGGATTCTGAAAGTACCCATATCAAAAAAGCCCTGAGAGGATCGTCTCCGGGCGTCAGCAGGACAACCAGCCCCCCTCCCAACAGAGGTGGAACGATGGCGCTGCCAAATGCAAGACGAAGCCAGTCAGCCAGATTTTGTAGCGGGTTATACCACGGTAATAATTTTCGCAGCAGCATTGCGCCCACGACGGCTTCAATAATGTTGATAGCCGTCCAGGTCATATTGAGCGAACTGGTGGAAAAGAGCAGCACGGATGCGGCTATGTTTCCCAGTGAGCAGGCTAACGCAATACCAGGCCACATGCGTCCGGCATGGCGGTAAAACGCCACCATCATAATGGAAGTGGGGAACCATAGCGGCGCAAGCTGAGTGCCAAATTGCGAAAGCTCAAGCGAGAAAAGGGTAAAGATAAACGAGACTAAACCTAAACTGACGAGGTGAAGCAGAGGATGAGGCAAGGTAATTAAAACACGCTGTGATGGTTTACTCATTACCGCTCTATCCGCATGGCCAGGCCGTCAGTATTGGTATCTGTGTTTATGCTAGTACAAAAGTTTTACATTTTATATGCAAATTGCTCATAAAGTGACGTAATGGCGGATAATTTGCGCAACTATGCATAACATTTTTCACTTTGCGTCATAACTGAGCAATTAAATTTGCATCAGGGAATTGATCGTCAACAATTAACTCTGAGAGCAAGGCAACGCTATTCGACTGGTATCACGCGGATGAAATCCCTATAATTGCCGCGTTTGGCGCTTCGGCGCCCCCTTCCTAACATCCAGGTTATTCAGGTCGCTAAATTTATGACTGATCAGTCTCATCAGTGCGTCATTATCGGTATCGCAGGCGCATCGGCTTCCGGCAAGAGTCTCATTGCCAGTACCCTTTATCGTGAATTACGTGAACAAGTCGGTGATGAACACATCGGCGTTATTCCGGAAGACTGTTACTACAAAGATCAAAGCCATCTGTCGATGGAAGAACGGGTTAAAACTAATTATGACCATCCCAGCGCGATGGATCACAGCCTGCTGCTGCAGCATTTGCAGGCGCTGAAACGCGGCTCGGCTATCGACCTGCCGGTTTACAGCTACGTTGAACATACGCGTATGAAAGAAACGGTGAAGGTTGAACCGAAGAAAGTCATTATTCTCGAAGGCATTTTGCTGCTGACGGATGCGCGTCTGCGCGACGAGCTGAACTTCTCGATTTTTGTGGATACCCCACTGGATATCTGCCTGATGCGTCGCATTAAGCGCGATGTTAATGAGCGTGGTCGCTCGATGGATTCTGTAATGGCGCAATATCAAAAAACCGTGCGCCCGATGTTCCTGCAATTCATTGAACCGTCTAAACAGTATGCAGATATCATCGTGCCGCGCGGCGGTAAAAACCGCATCGCGATCGATATATTGAAAGCGAAAATAAGTCAGTTCTTTGAATAAGCTTGGTAAATTGTGTACCGTTCAGTGATAACCTGGTATGCCCTTGACGTAACTGGCGTTAAGGGAGTGATGCGCGAAAGGAGAAAATGCCATGCGTCTGTGTGACCGAGATATTGAAGCCTGGCTTGATGAAGGCCGTTTGTCGATCAACCCACGTCCACCCGTGGAGCGTATTAATGGTGCGACGGTGGATGTACGCCTGGGCAATAAATTTCGTACCTTCCGTGGCCACACGGCAGCGTTTATCGATCTGAGCGGTCCTAAAGACGAAGTGAGCGCCGCGCTTGACCGGGTGATGAGCGATGAAATTGTGCTTGATGAAAGCGAAGCTTTCTTTCTTCATCCGGGAGAATTGGCACTGGCGGTAACGCTGGAGTCAGTGACGCTGCCAGCCGATCTGGTGGGCTGGCTGGATGGGCGCTCCTCACTGGCGCGTCTGGGACTGATGGTGCACGTCACTGCGCACCGTATCGATCCGGGCTGGTCTGGCTGTATTGTGCTGGAGTTCTACAATTCCGGTAAGCTGCCGCTGGCCCTGCGTCCGGGTATGCTGATTGGCGCGCTGAGCTTTGAGCCGCTTTCAGGTCCGGCAGCGCGTCCGTATAACCGCCGTGAAGATGCGAAATATCGCAACCAGCAGGGCGCAGTCGCTAGCCGAATCGATAAAGACTAATTCAGGCCCATTGAGGATACCATGAGACGATTTCTGACGACGCTGATGATACTCCTGGTCGTGCTGGTGGCTGGGTTATCTGCGTTAGTGTTGCTGGTGAATCCGAATGATTTCCGTGACTATATGGTCAAGCAGGTTGCTGCACGTAGCGGTTATCAATTGCAGCTCGACGGGCCACTGCGTTGGCACGTCTGGCCGCAGCTTAGTATCCTCTCTGGTCGCATGATATTAACGGCCAACGGGGCCAGCCAACCGCTGGTACGTGCCGATAATATGCGCCTTGATGTGGCCTTGTGGCCTTTATTGAGTCATCAACTCAGCGTTAAGCAAGTCATGCTCAAAGGGGCAGTCATTCAACTGACGCCGGAAACAGAAGCAGTGCGCAGTGAAGACGCCCCAATAGCCCCGAAAGACAATACGTTACCTGATGATGCGGAAGATCGTGGCTGGTCGTTCGATATCGCCAGTCTGCGGGTCAGTGACAGCGTGTTGGTGTTCCAGCATGAAAATGACGAACAGGTTACGGTACGTGATATCCGCCTGCAAATGGAGCAGGACCCACAACATCGCGGTTCGTTTGAATTCTCTGGTCGGGTAAATCGCGACCAACGCGATCTCACGTTAGCGCTCAAGGGGACTGTTGATGCATCTGATTACCCGCATGATTTAACGGCAGATATTCGACAGATTGACTGGCAACTGCAGGGCGCTGATCTCCCGAAGCAGGGGATTCAGGGCCATGGTCAGTTCAGGACTCAGTGGCAGGAAGCGCAAAAACGTCTCTCCTTTGAACAAATCAATTTAACCGCTAACGACAGTAATCTGACCGGTCAGGCGCAGGTAGCGCTGCTTGAGAAGCCAGAATGGCTGCTCAGACTGCAATTTGCCCAGTTAAATCTGGATAATTTGCTGCCGATGAATGAGGTGATGACTAAGCAAAATGGCGTTGCTCAACAGGGGCAAAGCCAACCGACGCTGCCACGTCCGGTAATTTCCTCACGCGTTGATGAACCTGCGTATCAGGGGCTGAAAGGCTTTGCGGCAGATATTTTGTTGCAGGCCAATAACGTGCGCTGGCGTGGAATGGATTTTGCCGATGTCACTGCGCAAATGACCAACAAGGAGGGGCTGCTGGAGATTATCCAGTTGCAGGGCAAACTTAACGACGGTGTCGTGTCGTTACCGGGTACGCTGGATGCAACAGCCTCACATCCGCGTATAGTTTTCCATCCCCGGCTGGAAAATGTCGAGATTGGCACCATCCTGAATGCCTTCAACTACCCCATCTCACTAACGGGGAAAATGTCGCTGGCGGGGGATTTCTCTGGTGCTGATATTGATGCCAACGCATTCCGCCACACCTGGCTGGGGACGGCGCATGTCGAAATGGCCGATACGCGCATGGAAGGCATGAACTTCCAGCAGATGATCCAACAAGCGGTAGAACGTAATGGTGGTGATGTGAAGGCCGCTGAAAACTTCGATAACGTGACGCGGCTTGATAGCTTTACCACCGATCTGACGTTGAAGGATGGTGTCGTGACGTTAAACGACATGCAAGGTCAATCGCCAGTGCTGGCGCTTTCAGGGGCTGGCACGTTGAATCTGGCAGATCAAACCTGCGACACCCAGTTTGACATTCGTGTGATTGGCGGTTGGAACGGGGAAAGCAAACTGATTGATTTCCTCAAAGAAACGCCGGTTCCTCTGCGGGTTTATGGCAACTGGCAGCAACTCAATTACAGCCTGCAAGTGGACCAGCTGCTGCGCAAACACTTACAGGACGAAGCGAAACGTCGCCTGAATGACTGGGCCGAGCGGAATAAAGATTCCCGCAATGGCAAAGATGTGAAGAAGTTGCTGGAGAAGATGTAAGACAAGTTATGCAGATGGCGTCAATTTGTCGCCATCTGCATTTATAGCACTAAGCAGCATGTGGATATTGAACTTCAATACGTTGAATATGCAATCCTGCATGAGCCATCATGGTGATCAATTTATCGATACTAAAGATCTGGATTTTACCTCTGGCAAGTTCAGATATGCGAGGTTGAGTGACCCCTAAGGCAGACGCTGCCTGAGCCTGGCTAAACCCTTGTTGTTCAATCCAGTTATTAATGATCGTTACAAGCTCGGCACGGATCCGCATATTTTCCGCTTGTTCAGGGGTGTCACTCACCGCATCCCACACACTATCAAAGGTTTCAATTTTCATTTTTGCGCTCCTGAGCAAGTTCTTTATAGCGTCGTTTGGCTAAATCAATATCCGATTGACTGGTAGTCTGTGTTTTCTTTTGAAAACAATGCAATACGTAAACCGCTTCTTCAAATTTTGCGACATATATGACGCGATAGATCCCATCAGCATCGCGAGTACGAATCTCTCGCACACCAGGGCCGATAGTTGAAAAAGGTTTCCAGTCGTATGGGTTTAACCCTTGTTGGATCCTGTCGAGTTGATAGCCAATTTCCTGTCGAGACGATTCTGGAAATGCGCGTAAATCGTCAAGACTGGTATCAAGAAAAGCCAGCTTTTTTCTCATTACTCCATCCTTAGATTATACTAAATTTTGTATAAATCAAATGCGCAGTTTGAACCTGCGCATTTGATGTTTTATCACACCTCGTACTCCATCTCGCCATCCTTACGTAGCGGAATAATCTGCACCTTCTGCACGCGATGGCTTTCCACCTGCAACGTTTTAAGCAAATAATCCCCCACCTGAACTTCTTCGCCAGGTTTTGGAATACGCTGCAAATATTCCATCAATAGCCCGGCAATGGTGTGATATTCACGTTTTTCATCCAGCGGCAGCGGCACATATTGCACCAGATCCTCCAGCGGCATATGACCATTCGCCGTCCAGGAACCGTCCGCATTCTTCTGAATATCATGGCGGGCGTCGATCTCTTCCACTTCGTTCGGTAAGTTACCGGCAATGGTTTCAGTGACGTCACTTAATGTCACAATCCCTTCCACTGAACCAAACTCATCCACCACAAAAGCAAAGTGCGTGCGGGCATTACGGAACTGCTCCAGGGCAGGTAACAACGGCAAGGTTTCCGGGAACACCAGCGGCTGGCGAATCAACACCCGCAGGTTGAGCGGTTCGCCGCGCAGTGACTGTTGTAGCAGGTCGATAACGTGAACAACACCGAGCAAATCTTCTGCGTCATCACCATCAGTAACCACCAGCCGCGTATGCTGATTTCGCTCCAGCAACTGGCGGATTTCTTCTTCCGGCGCGTTGAGATCGATATGCTCAATATCGTGGCGCGACGTCATAATGCTGCTGACGGTACGCTGGTTAAGATTAAGTACCCGCTCAATCATCCGCCGTTCCTGCGGATTAAAGATCTGCTGGTTACCATGATCCACCAGCATGGACGCGGTTTCGGCGTCCAGTTCCGCATCTTCTTTTTGCCCGCTAAGCAGGCGCATTACCGCTTCGGTAGTCCGCTGGCGTAGCGTCTGGTTAGCGGAAAGAAAACGTCGCCGGTTAAAGATAGCCAACTGATTGAGCGCCTCGATCATCACCGAGAAACCAATGGCAGCGTACAGGTAGCCTTTCGGAATGACGAAGCCGAAACCTTCTGCCACCAGGCTAAAGCCAATCATCAACAGGAAGCTTAAGCAGAGAATAACGATCGTCGGGTGACTGTTAACAAATTGCGTTAACGGTTTGCTGGCCATCAGCATCAGGCTGATAGCGATAACGACGGCGGCCATCATGACCAGTAAATGGTCGACCATCCCGACGGCGGTAATCACCGAGTCGAGTGAGAAGATGGCGTCCAGCACCACAATTTGTGTCACCACCCCCCAGAACTTCGCACCTTTGCGTTGTGTGGGATTATTGCTGTCTTTCCCTTCCAGCCGTTCGTTCAGCTCCATCGTGGCTTTGAACAACAGGAAGAAACCACCAAACAGCATGATTAAGTCGCGGGCGCTAAAGGTAAACGAGCGGAAGCTGAACAGCGGTTGAGTCAGGGTGACCAGCCAGGAGATTGACGCCAGCAGTAACAGGCGCATTAACATCGCCAGCAGCAGCCCGGTAACCCGTGCGCGGTCACGCTGCTTCGGCGGTAGTTTTTCGGCGAGGATGGCAATAAAGACCAGGTTATCAATGCCGAGGACCAGTTCGATCACAATCAGCGTGATTAACCCGGCCCAGATAGACGGATCGGCAATCCATTCCATAGTAAGTACAAAACCTATTCGTTGTATGACAAATGTCACAATTCGATCATGGATAAATCAGGGCAAAAATGCAATGTTGCGGCACTATTTATCTCATATTATTTGAGGGTAATAATCTCACATTATCCCTGAATTAAAAGTGGTAATAATAAAACATTATTTAAGAAATATCGCATGTGGAGACACTGTATTAAATATTGTCAACCTAAAGAAACTCCTAAAAACCATATTGAATGACACTTAATATAATTCTTAAAAATAGCCAATTGCCGAATTGTTACCTTGCCTGCTATTCCGTTAGCTGTAACACTTCCTCCTGCATTATTGGAACGCCAATATTCAAATACCATAATGCCGCCTTATATCTGGAAAATTAATTCACGCAATAACGCTTTTTCATAAACGACCGTATGATGAAAGAGTTAGAAAATCTAAACTAAATCAGTGTATTGGTAGCTAAAAGCCAGGGGCGGTAGCGTGTCTGGATGCCTGAAAGACCAGTCTGAATTATTCTGTCAATAGCCTGCGGATGAAATCAATTTTTTTAGGACTGATGCCAGTTAAATTTTTATTCAATTAACTGCAAGGTAAATGTGCATGGCGACATTGCTATTAATAGTGCACAGGATAATTACTCTGCCAAAGTGACAAATAAACAATGATGAAATCCAAAATGAAATTGATGCCATTATTGGTGTCAGTAACCTTGATAAGCGGTTGCACAGTACTTCCGGGCAGCAATATGTCGACGATGGGTAAAGACGTCATCAAACAGCAGGACGCTGATTTCGATCTCGACAAAATGGTGAATGTTTATCCGTTGACCCCGCGCCTGATTGATCAATTACGCCCACGACCCAACGTAGCGCGCCCCAATATGACGCTGGAAAGTGAGATCGCGAATTACCAGTATCGCGTCGGGCCGGGCGACGTTCTTAATGTCACCGTCTGGGATCACCCGGAACTCACCACTCCCGCCGGTCAGTATCGCAGCTCCAGCGACACCGGCAACTGGGTACAGCCTGACGGCACTATGTTCTACCCGTATATCGGCAAGGTTCACGTCGTGGGGAAAACGCTCGCTGAAATCCGCAGTGATATTACCGGGCGCTTAGCGACGTACATCGCTGACCCGCAGGTGGACGTTAATATCGCCGCCTTCCGCTCGCAAAAGGCCTATATCTCCGGTCAGGTGAATAAATCCGGTCAACAGGCGATCACTAACGTACCACTGACCATTCTCGACGCCATCAACGCCGCAGGTGGCCTGACAGATACCGCTGACTGGCGCAACGTGGTGCTAACACATAATGGTCGTGAAGAACGTATTTCTTTGCAGGCGCTGATGCAAAACGGCGACCTCAACCAGAACCGACTGCTTTACCCCGGCGATATTCTCTACGTGCCGCGTAATGATGATCTGAAAGTGTTTGTGATGGGTGAAGTGAAGAAACAGAGCACCCTGAAAATGGACTTTAGCGGCATGACCCTGACTGAAGCCCTGGGCAATGCTGAAGGCATCGACATGACCACCTCCAACGCCAGCGGCATCTTTGTCATTCGTCCGCTGAAAGGCGAGGGCGGGCGTAACGGCAAGATTGCCAATATCTACCAGCTGGATATGTCCGATGCCACGTCGCTGGTGATGGCGACAGAATTCCGCCTGCAACCTTATGACGTGGTGTATGTCACCACCGCCCCGGTTTCCCGCTGGAACCGTCTGATCAATCAGTTGCTGCCAACTATTAGCGGTGTCCGTTACATGACGGATACAGCCAGCGACATTCATAACTGGTAATCGTCATGTTTAACAACATCTTAGTTGTCTGTGTCGGCAATATTTGCCGTTCCCCGACGGCGGAACGCTTACTGCAACGTTATCACCCGGAGCTAAAAGTGGAGTCCGCTGGACTCGGCGCGCTGGTCGGTAAGGGCGCTGATCCTACCGCTATCAGCGTCGCCGCAGAACATCAACTGTCTCTGGAAGGTCACTGTGCACGGCAAATCAGCCGCCGCCTGTGTCGCAACTATGACCTGATTTTGACCATGGAAAAGCGCCATATCGAACGCTTATGCGAGATGGCACCTGAGATGCGCGGCAAAGTGATGCTGTTTGGTCACTGGGATAACGAATGTGAAATCCCCGATCCGTATCGCAAAAGCCGGGAAACGTTTGCAGCGGTGTACACATTACTTGAACGGTCTGCCCGCCAGTGGGCGCAGGCATTGAACGCAGAGCAGGTATAAGAATGACAGAAAAAGTAAAACAACATGCCGCTCCGGTAACGGGCAGTGATGAAATCGATATTGGTCGCCTGGTCGGCACCGTCATTGAAGCGCGCTGGTGGGTGATTGGCATCACCGCCGTATTTGCCCTCTGTGCCGTGGTTTACACCTTCTTCGCCACGCCGATATATAGCGCCGACGCACTGGTACAAATCGAACAAAGCAGCGGCAATTCGTTAGTGCAGGATATCGGATCGGCATTAGCCAATAAACCGCCAGCATCGGATGCCGAGATCCAGTTGATTCGTTCGCGTCTGGTGCTTGGTAAAACGGTGGACGATCTCGACCTCGATATTGCGGTGAGCAAAAACACGTTCCCGATTTTCGGTGCGGGCTGGGATCGCCTGATGGGACGTCAGAACGAGACAGTGAAAGTGACTACCTTTAACCGCCCGAAAGAAATGGCGGATCAGGTGTTTACGCTTAATGTGCTGGACAACAAAAACTACACCCTGAGCAGCGACGGCGGCTTTAGCGCCCGTGGGCAAGCGGGCCAGATGCTGAAAAAAGAAGGCGTCACGCTGATGGTTGAAGCCATTCACGCCAGCCCGGGCAGTGAGTTTACCGTCACCAAATACTCCACGCTGGGGATGATCAATCAACTGCAAAACAGCCTGACGGTAACGGAGAACGGCAAAGACGCAGGCGTACTGAGCCTGACTTATACCGGTGAAGATCGCGAACAGATCCGCGACATTCTTAACAGCATCGCCCGTAACTATCAGGAACAAAATATTGAGCGCAAATCGGCGGAAGCGTCGAAAAGCCTCGCCTTCCTCGCGCAACAGTTACCAGAAGTACGCAGCCGCCTTGATGTCGCCGAAAACAAACTGAATGCCTTCCGTCAGGATAAAGATTCTGTTGATCTGCCGCTGGAAGCAAAAGCGGTGCTTGATTCAATGGTGAACATCGACGCGCAGCTGAACGAACTGACCTTTAAAGAGGCGGAAATCTCCAAGCTGTTCACCAAAGTTCATCCGGCGTACCGCACGCTGCTGGAGAAACGTCAGGCACTGGAAGACGAAAAAGCCAAACTTAATGGTCGCGTAACGGCGATGCCGAAAACTCAGCAGGAGATTGTGCGCCTGACCCGCGATGTCGAGTCTGGTCAGCAGGTCTATATGCAACTGCTGAATAAAGAGCAGGAGCTGAAAATCACCGAAGCCAGCACCGTCGGCGATGTGCGCATTGTTGACCCGGCAATCACCCAGCCAGGTGTACTGAAACCGAAGAAAGGACTGATTATCCTCGGCGCGATTATCCTCGGCCTGATGCTCTCTATCGTGGGTGTGCTGCTGCGCTCGCTGTTTAATCGCGGCATCGAAAGCCCGCAGGTGCTGGAAGAACACGGTATCAGCGTTTATGCCAGTATCCCGCTATCGGAATGGCAGAAAGCGCGCGATAGCGTCAAAACCATCAAAGGGATTAAACGCTATAAACAGAGCCAGCTACTGGCGGTGGGGAATCCAACCGACCTGGCGATTGAAGCCATCCGCAGTCTTCGTACCAGTTTGCACTTCGCGATGATGCAGGCGCAGAACAATGTGTTGATGATGACCGGGGTTAGCCCGTCAATCGGTAAAACCTTTGTCTGCGCCAACCTGGCGGCGGTGATCAGCCAGACCAATAAACGCGTGTTGTTGATCGACTGCGATATGCGCAAAGGTTATACCCACGAGCTGTTGGGCACCAATAACGTTAATGGCCTGTCGGAAATTCTGATTGGTCAGGGCGATATTACTACCGCTGCTAAACCGACCTCTATTGCCAAATTTGACCTGATCCCGCGCGGTCAGGTGCCGCCAAATCCTTCTGAACTGTTGATGAGTGAACGCTTTGCCGAATTGGTGAACTGGGCGAGTAAAAACTACGACCTGGTGTTGATTGATACGCCGCCGATTCTGGCAGTGACCGATGCAGCAATTGTCGGGCGTCACGCTGGAACCACGTTAATGGTGGCGCGTTATGCGGTCAACACATTGAAAGAAGTGGAAACCAGTCTGAGCCGCTTTGAGCAAAACGGTATTCCGGTGAAAGGGGTGATTCTGAACTCCATCTTCCGCCGCGCCAGCGCGTATCAGGATTATGGCTATTACGAATACGAATATACGTCGGATGCGAAATAACGACGCCTGCATTCGCACCGCCCCGTAGGCCGGATAAGGCGTTCACGCCGCATCCGGCAAGCAAACCAGCTCATAAGCCGGGAGAACAACCTATGAAAGATAATCCGCTGATCTCAATCTATATGCCAACCTGGAACCGCCAACAACTGGCGATTCGGGCGATAAAATCGGTCCTGCGCCAGGACTACAACAACTGGGAGATGATCATCGTCGATGATTGCTCCACCTCCTGGGAACAGCTGCAACAATACGTCACCGCCCTCAACGATCCGCGTATCACTTACATTCACAACGACATTAACAGCGGGGCGTGCGCGGTACGTAACCAGGCGATTACGCTGGCGCAAGGGGAATACATCACCGGGATCGATGATGATGATGAATGGACACCCAACCGTCTGAGCGTCTTCCTCGCCCATAAACAGCAACTGGTCACTCACGCCTTTTTGTACGCTAACGACTACGTTTGCCAGGGCGAAGTCTATTCCCAACCGGCAAGTTTGCCACTGTATCCCAAATCGCCGTATTCACGCCGCCTGTTCTATAAACGCAATATCATTGGCAATCAGGTCTTTACTTGGGCATGGCGTTTCAAAGAGTGTTTGTTCGATACCGAACTGAAAGCGGCACAGGATTACGACATCTTCCTGCGGATGGTGGTGGAGTACGGCGAACCGTGGAAAGTGGAAGAGGCGACGCAGATCCTGCATATCAATCACGGCGAAATGCAGATCACCTCGTCACCGAAAAAATTCTCCGGATACTTCCACTTTTACCGCAAGCACAAAGACAAATTCGACCGTGCCAGCAAAAAATATCAGCTGTTTACCCTCTACCAGATCCGCAATAAACGTATGACCTGGCGCACTTTGCTGACGCTGCTGTCGGTGCGTAACGGCAAACGTCTGGCTGATGGTATTCGGGGGCGCTAAAGATGCTGGAAGATCTGCGCGCCAACAGCTGGAGTTTACGCCCGTGCTGCATGGTTCTTGCCTATCGCGTCGCTCATTTTTGTTCAGTGTGGCGCAAAAAGAACGTCCTCAACAATCTGTGGGCGGCCCCGCTGCTGGTGCTGTATCGCATTATCACCGAATGCATTTTCGGTTATGAAATCCAGGCCGCCGCAACTATTGGTCGCCGTTTCACTATCCATCACGGTTACGCCGTAGTGATCAATAAAAACGTGGTAGCGGGGGATGATTTCACCATTCGCCACGGCGTCACTATCGGCAATCGTGGTGCCGATAACATGGCATGTCCACACATTGGCAACGGCGTCGAACTCGGTGCCAACGTCATAATTCTTGGTGATATCACGCTTGGTAACAACGTCACCGTGGGCGCGGGCAGCGTGGTGCTCGACTCTGTCCCGGATAACGCGCTGGTGGTGGGAGAAAAAGCGCGAGTGAAGGTAATTAAATGAATATTCTGCAATTTAATGTGCGACTGGCGGAAGGCGGGGCGGCAGGTGTGGCGTTAGATCTCCACCAGCGTGCGCTGCAACAGGGGCTGGCGTCACATTTTGTCTACGGCTACGGCAAAGGCGGCAAAGAGAGCGTCAGCCATCAAAACTATCCGCAGGTCATCAAACATACGCCGCGGATGACCGCGATGGCGAACATTGCCCTGTTTCGTCTGTTTAATCGCGATCTGTTTGGCAATTTCAATGAGTTATATCGCACCATTACTCGCACAGCGGGTCCGGTGGTGTTGCATTTTCATGTGCTGCACAGCTACTGGTTGAATCTTAACAGCGTGGTGCGCTTTTGCGAAAAGGTGAAAAACCACAAACCGGACGTCACTCTGGTCTGGACTCTGCACGACCACTGGAGCATTACCGGACGCTGCGCTTTTACCGACGGTTGCGAAGGCTGGAAAACGGGCTGCCAGAAATGCCCGACCTTAAATAACTATCCGCCGGTGAAGATTGATCGCGCACACCAGTTGGTGGCGGGCAAACGCCAGTTATTCCGCGAGATGCTGGCACTGGGCTGTCAGTTTATTTCCCCCAGCCAGCATGTGGCTGACGCTTTCAATAGCCTGTACGGGCCAGGGCGTTGCCGGATTATCAATAATGGCATTGATATGGCAACCGAAGCGATTCTGGCGGATCTGCCTCCGGTGCGCGAAACCCAGGGCAAGCCGAAAATCGCGGTGGTGGCGCATGACCTGCGTTACGACGGCAAAACTAACCAGCAACTGGTGCGCGAGATGATGGCGCTGGGCGACAAAATCGAACTGCATACCTTCGGTAAGTTCTCGCCGTTCACCGCTGGCAACGTGGTTAATCACGGCTTTGAAACCGACAAACGTAAGTTAATGAGCGCGCTCAATCAGATGGATGCGCTGGTATTCAGTTCTCGCGTCGATAACTACCCACTGATTTTGTGTGAGGCGCTATCGATTGGCGTGCCGGTGATTGCCACCCATAGCGATGCGGCGCGGGAAGTGCTGCAAAAATCCGGCGGTAAAACCGTCAGCGAAGAAGACGTGCTGCAACTGGTGCAGTTAAGTAAACCGGAAATCGCGCAGGCGATATTTGGTACCACGCTGGCCGGGTTCAGCCAACGCAGCCGCGCCGCCTACAGTGGACAACAGATGCTGGAGGAGTATGTCAACTTCTATCAGAATCTGTAGCTACCTGCTGCTGCCGCTGATCTACCTGCTGGTTAACGTCAAAATCGCCCAGCTTGGCGAAAGTTTCCCCATCACCATCGTCACTTTTTTACCTGTCTTGTTACTGCTGTTTTTAGAGCGCATCAGCGTTAAAAAATTGATGATTGCCTTGGGGATTGGCGCGGGGCTCACGGCGTTCAACTATCTGTTTGGTCAGTCGTTGGATGCCAGTAAATACGTCACTTCAACTATGCTGTTTGTCTATATTGTGATCATTATTGGCATGGTGTGGAGTATTCGCTTTAAAACGATTTCGCCACACAACCATCGCAAGATATTACGTTTCTTTTATCTGGTGGTCGGACTGGTGGTGGCGCTGGCGGCGGTGGAGATGGCGCAAATTATCCTCACCGGTGGCAGCAGTATTATGGAGTCGATTTCGAAATATCTGATTTACAGCAACAGCTATGTACTGAATTTCATTAAATTCGGCGGTAAGCGTACGACAGCACTTTATTTTGAACCGGCATTTTTCGCTCTGGCATTAATCTCAATTTGGCTCAGCATCAAACAGTTTGGTATCAAAACGCCTAAAACAGATGCTATGATTCTCGCAGGAATAATATTATCCGGATCGTTTTCAGGGGTTATGACCTTTATCCTGTTTTATTTGCTGGAGTGGGCGTTCCAATATCTGAATAAAGAGGCGATTAAGAAAAAATTACCGTTAGCATTGATTTCTCTGGCTGTATTCCTGGTTGGTGTGGTAATCGCGTTTCCTTATATTTCCACCCGCTTGGGCGATTTAGGTACGGAAGGAACGTCATCATATTATCGTATTGTCGGTCCGCTGGTGATGGTCGGTTATTCTTTGACCCATATTGACGGTGTAGTCAGATTTGGCTCACTTTATGAATATGTCGCATCATTCGGAATATTTAACGGTGCGGATGTCGGAAAAACCATAGACAATGGTTTGTATCTGCTGATTATTTATTTTTCCTGGTTCGCAGTGTTTTTATCGCTGTGGTACATGGGGAAAGTGATAAAAATGATGATCAACGCTTTTGGTGATAACCGCAATTTTCGCGTGCAATTATATCTTTTTACTCCGGTGTCGCTGTTTTTTACCGGTTCGATATTTAGCCCGGAATATGCATTTTTAATCGTCTGTCCGTTTATTTTGCGAAAAGCGTTAAATATTACGAGGTAAGAATAAGAACATGTTGCTTAGCATAATCACTGTCGCGTTTCGTAACCTCGAAGGGATAGTCAAAACACATGCCTCGCTGGCGCATCTGGCGCAGGCGGACGATATCAGCTTCGAATGGATTGTTGTCGATGGCGGTTCCAACGACGGCACCCGTGAGTATCTGGAAAATCTCAATGGTATCTATAACCTACGCTTTGTCAGCGAGCCAGATAACGGTATCTACGACGCCATGAACAAAGGCATTGCGATGGCACAAGGCAAGTTCGCGTTGTTTCTCAACTCGGGCGATATTTTTCATCAGGATGCCGCAAATTTTGTCCGTAAGTTAAAAATGCAAAAAGATAACGTGATGATCACCGGCGATGCGCTGCTGGATTTTGGCGACGGGCATAAAATTAAACGTAGCGCCAAACCGGGTTGGTATATTTATCACAGCCTGCCCGCCAGCCATCAGGCGATATTTTTCCCGGTATCCGGCTTGAAAAAATGGCGTTATGACCTGGAATATAAAGTTTCTTCCGATTACGCGCTGGCAGCCAAAATGTATAAAGCCGGTTATGCATTTAAAAAACTCAATGGCCTGGTGTCTGAATTTTCTATGGGTGGAGTATCTACCACCAATAATATGGAATTGTGTGCAGACGCGAAAAAAGTCCAACGGCAGATATTACATGTGCCTGGCTTCTGGGCAGAATTATCCTGGCATTTACGCCAACGTACGACAGGTAAGACTAAAGCCTTATATAACAAAGTCTGAATATAAGGAATACCAATGCAAGATTTAAGCGGTTTCTCGGTGCCGAAAGGGTTCCGGGGCAGCAACGCTATTAAAGTGCAATTGTGGTGGGCAGTACAGGCAACATTATTTGCCTGGTCGCCACAAGTATTGTATCGCTGGCGGGCATTTTTATTACGTTTATTCGGCGCAAAAATAGGAAAAAACGTAGTTATTCGTCCGTCAGTAAAAATTACCTATCCGTGGAAATTAACCTTAGGTGATTACGCGTGGGTCGGCGATGAGGTCAATTTATATACCCTCGGTGAAATAACCATTGGCGCACATTCGGTGATATCGCAAAAAAGTTATTTATGCACCGGTAGCCACGACCATGCAAGTCAACATTTCACCATTAACGCCACGCCTATTGTGATTGGCGAGAAATGCTGGTTGGCGACAGATGTTTTTGTTGCCCCTGGCGTCACGATCGGCGACGGCACCGTCGTGGGTGCGCGAAGCAGTGTTTTTAAATCGCTTCCGGCAAATGTGGTTTGCCGGGGGAATCCCGCAGTGGTGATACGCGAACGCGTTGAAACTGAATAAATTCAAAAAATACAGAGGAATAAGACATGTCAAAAGTCGCTCTCATCACCGGTGTAACCGGACAAGACGGTTCTTACCTGGCAGAACTGCTGCTGGAAAAAGGTTACGAGGTGCATGGTATTAAGCGTCGCGCATCGTCATTCAACACCGAGCGCGTGGATCACATTTATCAGGATCCGCACACCTGCAACCCGAAATTCCATCTGCATTATGGCGACCTGAGTGATACCTCCAACCTGACGCGCATTTTGCGTGAAGTGCAGCCGGATGAAGTGTACAACTTGGGCGCAATGAGCCACGTTGCGGTTTCTTTTGAGTCACCGGAATATACCGCAGACGTTGATGCGATGGGTACGCTGCGCCTGCTGGAGGCGATCCGTTTCCTCGGTCTGGAAAAGAAAACCCGTTTTTATCAGGCTTCCACCTCTGAACTGTACGGTCTGGTGCAGGAAATTCCGCAGAAAGAAACCACGCCGTTCTACCCGCGATCTCCGTATGCGGTCGCCAAACTGTATGCCTACTGGATCACCGTTAACTACCGCGAATCCTACGGCATGTACGCCTGTAACGGTATTCTCTTTAACCATGAATCCCCGCGCCGCGGCGAAACCTTCGTTACCCGCAAAATCACCCGCGCAATCGCCAACATCGCCCAGGGGCTGGAGTCGTGCCTGTACCTCGGCAATATGGATTCCCTGCGTGACTGGGGCCATGCCAAAGACTACGTAAAAATGCAGTGGATGATGCTGCAACAGGAACAACCGGAAGATTTCGTTATTGCCACCGGCGTTCAGTACTCCGTGCGTCAGTTCGTGGAAATGGCGGCAGCACAGCTGGGCATCAAACTGCGCTTTGAAGGCACGGGCGTTGAAGAGAAGGGCATTGTGGTTTCCGTCACCGGGCATGACGCGCCGGGCGTTAAACCGGGCGATGTAATTATCGCCGTTGACCCGCGCTACTTCCGTCCGGCTGAAGTTGAAACGCTGCTCGGCGACCCGACCAAAGCGCACGAAAAACTGGGCTGGAAACCGGAAATCACCCTCAGAGAGATGGTGTCTGAAATGGTGGCTAATGACCTCGAAGCGGCGAAAAAACACTCTCTGCTGAAATCTCACGGCTACGACGTGGCGATCGCGCTGGAGTCATAAACATGCGTAAACAACGAATCTTTATCGCTGGCCATCGTGGGATGGTTGGTTCCGCCATCAGGCGTCAGCTCGAACAGCGCGGTGATGTGGAGCTGGTATTACGCACCCGCGACGAGCTGGATCTGCTGGACAACCGCGCGGTGCATGATTTCTTTGCCAGCGAACGCATTGACCAGGTCTATCTGGCGGCGGCGAAAGTGGGCGGCATTGTTGCCAACAACACGTATCCGGCGGATTTCATCTACCAGAACATGATGATTGAGAGCAACATCATTCACGCCGCGCATCAGAACGACGTGAACAAACTGCTGTTTCTCGGTTCGTCCTGTATCTACCCGAAACTGGCAAAACAGCCGATGGCAGAAAGCGAGCTGTTGCAGGGTACGCTGGAGCCGACCAACGAGCCTTATGCCATTGCCAAAATCGCCGGGATCAAACTGTGCGAATCTTACAACCGCCAGTATGGACGTGATTACCGCTCAGTCATGCCGACCAACCTGTATGGCCCGCATGACAACTTCCACCCGAGTAATTCGCATGTGATCCCAGCATTGTTGCGTCGCTTCCACGAGGCGACGCAACAGAATGCGCCGGACGTGGTGGTATGGGGCAGCGGTACGCCGATGCGTGAATTTCTGCATGTCGATGATATGGCGGCGGCGAGCATTCACGTGATGGAGCTGGCGCACGAAGTCTGGCTGGAAAATACCCAGCCGATGCTGTCGCACATTAACGTCGGCACGGGCGTTGACTGCACTATCCGCGAGCTGGCGCAAACCATCGCCAAAGTGGTGGGTTACAAAGGTCGGGTGGTTTTTGATGCCAGCAAACCGGATGGCACGCCGCGCAAACTGCTGGATGTGACGCGCCTGCATCAGCTTGGCTGGTATCACGAAATCTCACTGGAAGCGGGGCTTGCCAGCACTTACCAGTGGTTCCTTGAGAATCAAGACCGCTTTCGGGGGTAATGATGTTTTTACGTCAGGAAGACTTTGCCACGGTAGTGCGCTCCACACCGCTTGTCTCTCTCGACTTTATTGTCGAGAACAGTCGCGGCGAGTTTCTGCTTGGCAAAAGAACCAACCGCCCGGCGCAGGGTTACTGGTTTGTGCCGGGAGGGCGCGTGCAGAAAGACGAAACGCTGGAGGCCGCATTTGAGCGGCTAACGATGGCGGAACTGGGGCTGCGTCTGCCGATAACAGCAGGCCAGTTTTACGGTGTCTGGCAGCACTTTTATGACGATAACTTCTCCGGCACGGATTTCACCACGCACTATGTGGTGCTCGGTTTTCGCTTCAGAGTAGCGGAAGAAGAACTGTTACTGCCGGATGAGCAGCATGACGATTACCGCTGGCTGACGCCGGACGCGCTGCTCGCCAGTGACAATGTTCACGCTAACAGCCGCGCCTATTTTCTCGCTGAGAAGCGTGCCGGAGTACCCGGATTATGAAAATACTGGTCTACGGCATTAACTACTCGCCGGAGTTAACCGGCATCGGCAAATACACCGGCGAGATGGTGGAATGGCTGGCGGCACAAGGTCATGAGGTGCGGGTCATTACCGCACCGCCTTACTACCCGCAGTGGCAGGTGGGCGAGAACTATTCCGCCTGGCGGTACAAACGAGAAGAGGGAGCCGCTACGGTGTGGCGCTGCCCGCTGTACGTGCCAAAACAGCCGAGCACCCTGAAACGCCTGTTGCATCTCGGCAGTTTTGCCGTCAGCAGTTTCTTTCCGCTGATGGCGCAACGTCGCTGGAAGCCGGATCGCATTATTGGCGTGGTGCCAACGCTGTTTTGCACGCCGGGAATGCGCCTGCTGGCGAAACTCTCTGGTGCGCGTACCGTGCTGCATATTCAGGATTACGAAGTGGACGCCATGCTGGGGCTGGGCCTTGCCGGAAAAGGCAAAGGCGGCAAAGTGGCACAGCTGGCAACGGCGTTCGAACATAGCGGACTGCATAACGTCGATAACGTCTCCACGATTTCGCGTTCGATGATGAATAAAGCCATCGAAAAAGGCGTGGCGGCGGAAAATGTCATCTTCTTCCCCAACTGGTCGGAAATTGCCCGTTTTCAACATGTTGCAGACGCCGATGTTGACGCCCTTCGTAACCAGCTTGGCCTGCCGGATAACAAAAAAATCATTCTTTACTCCGGCAATATTGGTGAAAAGCAGGGGCTGGAAAACGTTATTGAAGCAGCCGATCGCCTGCGTGATGAACCGCTGATTTTTGCCATTGTTGGGCAGGGCGGCGGCAAAGCGCGGCTGGAAAAAATGGCGCAGCAGCGTGGACTGCGCAACATGCAATTTTTCCCGCTGCAATCGTATGACGCTTTACCTGCACTGCTGAAGATGGGCGATTGCCATCTGGTGGTGCAAAAACGTGGCGCGGCAGATGCCGTATTGCCGTCGAAACTGACCAATATTCTGGCGGTAGGCGGTAACGCGGTGATTACCGCAGAAGCCCACACAGAACTGGGGCAGCTTTGCGAAACCTTTCCGGGCATTGCGGTTTGCGTAGAACCGGAATCGGTCGAGGCGCTGGTGGCGGGGATCCGTCAGGCGCTTCTGCTACCCAAACACAACACGGTGGCACGTGAATATGCCGAACGCACGCTCGATAAAGAGAACGTGTTACGTCAATTTATAAATGATATTCGGGGATAATTATGGCGCAGTCGAAACTCTATCCAGTTGTGATGGCAGGTGGCTCCGGTAGCCGCTTATGGCCGCTTTCCCGCGTACTTTACCCCAAGCAGTTTTTATGCCTGAAAGGCGATCTCACCATGCTGCAAACCACCATCTGCCGCCTGAAAGGCGTGGAGTGCGAAAGCCCGGTGGTGATTTGCAATGAGCAGCACCGCTTTATTGTCGCGGAACAGCTGCGCCAACTGAACAAACTCACCGAGAACATTATTCTCGAACCGGCAGGGCGTAACACTGCACCTGCCATTGCGCTGGCGGCGCTGGCGGCAACACGTCATAGCCCGGAGAGCGACCCGTTAATGCTGGTGCTGGCGGCGGATCATGTGATTGCTGATGAAGACGCGTTCCGCGCCGCCGTGCGTAATGCCATGCCGTATGCCGAAGCGGGCAAGCTGGTGACCTTCGGCATTGTGCCGGATCTACCTGAAACCGGTTATGGCTATATTCGTCGCGGTGAAGTATCTGCGGGCGAGCAGGATACGGTGGCCTTTGAAGTGGCGCAGTTTGTCGAAAAACCAAATCTGGAAACCGCGCAGGCCTATGTGGCAAGCGGCGAATATTACTGGAACAGCGGCATGTTCCTGTTCCGCGCCGGACGCTATCTCGAAGAACTGAAAAAATATCGCCCGGATATTCTCGATGCCTGTGAAAAAGCGATGAGCGCCGTCGATCCGGATCTTGATTTTATTCGTGTGGATGAAGAAGCGTTTCTCGCCTGCCCGGAAGAGTCGGTGGATTACGCAGTCATGGAACGCACGGCAGATGCTGTTGTGGTGCCGATGGATGCGGGCTGGAGCGATGTCGGTTCCTGGTCTTCATTATGGGAGATCAGCGCCCACACCGCCGAGGGCAACGTTTGCCATGGCGATGTGATTAATCACAAAACTGAAAACAGCTATGTGTACGCCGAATCTGGCCTGGTCACCACCGTCGGGGTGAAAGATCTGGTGGTGGTGCAGACCAAAGATGCGGTGCTGATTGCCGACCGTAACGCGGTGCAGGATGTGAAAAAAGTAGTCGAGCAGATCAAGGCCGATGGTCGCCATGAGCATCGGGTGCATCGCGAAGTGTATCGCCCGTGGGGCAAATATGACTCTATCGACGCGGGCGACCGCTATCAGGTGAAACGCATCACCGTGAAACCGGGCGAAGGCTTGTCAGTACAGATGCACCATCACCGCGCGGAACACTGGGTGGTTGTCGCGGGAACGGCAAAAGTCACCATTGACGGTGATATCAAACTGCTTGGTGAAAACGAGTCCATTTATATTCCGCTGGGGGCGACGCACTGCCTGGAAAACCCGGGGAAAATTCCGCTCGATTTAATTGAAGTGCGCTCCGGCTCTTATCTCGAAGAGGATGATGTGGTGCGCTTCGCGGATCGCTACGGACGGGTGTAAACGTCGCATCAGGCGCTGTTTGTCGGATGCGGCGTGAACGCCTTATCCGACCTACGGTTCGGGTTTGTAGGCCTGATAAGACGCGGCAGCGTCGCATCAGGCAATGAATGCGAAACCGCGATGTAAATAACGACAAAAACAAAATTGGCCGCTTCGGTCAGGGCCAACTATTGCCTGAAAAAGGGTAACGACATGAAAAAATTAACCTGCTTTAAAGCCTATGATATTCGTGGAAAATTAGGCGAAGAACTGAATGAAGATATTGCCTGGCGCATTGGTCGCGCCTATGGCGAATTTCTTAAACCGAAAACCATTGTGTTAGGCGGTGATATCCGCCTCACCAGCGAAACCTTAAAACTGGCGCTGGCAAAAGGTTTACAGGATGCGGGCGTCGATGTGCTGGATATTGGCATGTCCGGCACCGAAGAGATCTATTTCGCCACGTTCCATCTCGGTGTGGATGGCGGCATCGAAGTTACTGCCAGCCATAATCCGATGGATTACAACGGCATGAAACTGGTGCGCGAAGGGGCTCGCCCGATCAGCGGCGATACCGGACTGCGCGATGTCCAGCGCCTGGCAGAAGCCAACGACTTCCCTCCCGTCGATGAAACAAAACGCGGTCGCTATCAGCAAATCAATCTGCGTGACGCTTACGTTGATCACCTGTTCGGTTATATCAACGTCAAAACCTCACGCCGCTCAAGCTGGTGATCAACTCCGGGAACGGCGCTGCGGGTCCGGTGGTGGACGCCATCGAAGCCCGCTTTAAGGCCCTCGGCGCGCCTGTGGAATTAATCAAAGTGCACAACACGCCGGACGGCAATTTCCCCAACGGTATTCCTAACCCGCTGCTGCCGGAATGCCGCGACGACACTCGCAATGCAGTCATTAAACACGGCGCAGATATGGGCATTGCTTTTGATGGCGATTTTGACCGCTGCTTCCTGTTTGACGAAAAAGGGCAGTTTATCGAGGGCTACTACATTGTCGGCCTGCTGGCAGAAGCGTTCCTCGAAAAAAATCCCGGCGCGAAGATCATCCACGATCCGCGTCTTTCCTGGAACACCGTTGATGTGGTGACTGCCGCAGGCGGCACCCCGGTAATGTCGAAAACCGGACACGCCTTTATTAAAGAACGTATGCGCAAGGAAGACGCCATCTACGGTGGTGAAATGAGCGCCCACCACTACTTCCGTGATTTCGCTTACTGCGACAGCGGCATGATCCCGTGGCTGCTGGTCGCTGAACTGGTGTGCCTGAAAGGAAAAACGCTGGGCGAACTGGTGCGCGACCGGATGGCGGCGTTCCCGGCAAGCGGTGAGATCAACAGCAAACTGGTGCAACCCGTTGAGGCGATTAACCGCGTCGAACAGCACTTTAGCCGCGAGGCGCTGGCGGTGGATCGCACCGATGGCATCAGCATGACCTTTGCCGACTGGCGCTTTAACCTGCGCTCCTCCAACACCGAACCGGTGGTGCGCCTGAATGTGGAATCGCGCGGTGATGTGCCGCTGATGGAAGCGCGAACGCGAACTCTGCTGACGTTGCTGAACGAGTAATGTCGGATCTTCCCTTACCCCATTGCGGGTAAGGGGCTAATAACAGGAACAACGATGACAAATCTAAAAAAGCGCGAGCGAGCGAAAACCAATGCATCGTTAATCTCTATGGTGCAACGCTTTTCAGATATCACCATCATGTTTGCCGGACTATGGCTGGTTTGCGAAGTCAGCGGACTGTCATTCCTCTACATGCACCTGTTGGTGGCGCTGATTACGCTGGTGGTGTTCCAGATGCTGGGCGGCATCACCGATTTTTATCGCTCATGGCGCGGTGTTCGGGCAGCGACAGAATTTGCCCTGCTGCTACAAAACTGGACCTTAAGCGTGATTTTCAGCGCCGGACTGGTGGCGTTCAACAATGATTTCGACACGCAACTGAAAATCTGGCTGGCGTGGTATGGGCTGACCAGTATCGGACTGGTGGTTTGCCGTTCATGTATTCGTATTGGGGCGGGCTGGCTGCGTAATCATGGCTATAACAAGCGCATGGTCGCCGTAGCGGGGGATTTAGCCGCCGGACAAATGCTGATGGAGAGCTTCCGTAATCAGCCGTGGTTAGGGTTTGAAGTGGTGGGGGTTTACCACGACCCGAAACCGGGCGGCGTTTCTAACGACTGGGCGGGTAACCTGCAACAGCTGGTCGAGGATGCTAAAGCAGGCAAGATTCATAACGTCTATATCGCGATGCAAATGTGCGACGGCGCGCGAGTGAAAAAACTGGTCCATCAATTGGCGGACACCACCTGTTCGGTGCTGCTGATCCCCGATGTCTTTACCTTCAACATTCTCCATTCACGTCTTGAAGAGATGAACGGCGTTCCGGTGGTGCCGCTTTACGACACGCCGCTTTCCGGGGTTAACCGCCTGCTCAAACGTGCGGAAGACATTGTGCTGGCGACGCTTATTCTGCTGCTGATCTCCCCGGTGCTGTGCTGTATTGCGCTGGCGGTGAAACTCAGTTCACCTGGGCCGGTTATTTTCCGCCAGACTCGCTATGGCATGGATGGCAAGCCGATCAAAGTGTGGAAGTTCCGTTCCATGAAAGTGATGGAGAACGACAAAGTGGTGACTCAGGCGACGCAGAACGATCCGCGCGTCACCAAAGTGGGGAACTTTCTGCGCCGCACCTCGCTGGATGAATTGCCGCAGTTTATCAATGTGCTGACCGGGGGGATGTCGATTGTCGGTCCACGTCCACACGCGGTGGCGCATAACGAACAGTATCGCCAGCTCATTGAAGGCTACATGCTGCGTCATAAAGTGAAACCGGGCATTACTGGCTGGGCGCAGATTAATGGCTGGCGCGGCGAAACCGACACACTGGAGAAAATGGAAAAACGCGTCGAGTTCGATCTTGAGTACATCCGCGAATGGAGCGTCTGGTTCGATATCAAAATCGTTTTCCTGACGGTATTCAAAGGTTTCGTTAACAAAGCGGCATATTGATATGAGCTTACGTGAAAAAACCATCAGCGGCGCGAAGTGGTCGGCGATTGCCACGGTGATCATCATCGGCCTCGGGCTGGTGCAGATGACCGTGCTGGCGCGGATTATCGACAACCACCAGTTCGGCCTACTGACTGTGTCGCTGGTGATTATTGCGCTGGCAGATACGCTTTCTGACTTCGGTATCGCTAACTCGATTATTCAGCGAAAAGAAATCAGTCACCTGGAACTCACCACGCTGTACTGGCTGAACGTCGGGCTGGGGATCGTGGTGTGCGTGGCGGTGTTTCTGTTGAGTGATGTCATCGGCGACGTGCTGAATAACTCGGATCTGGCGCCGTTGATTAAAACATTGTCGCTGGCGTTTGTGGTGATCCCCCACGGGCAGCAGTTCCGCGCGTTGATGCAGAAGGAGTTGGAGTTCAACAAAATCGGCATGATCGAAACCAGCGCGGTGCTGGCGGGCTTTACTTTTACGGTGGTTAGCGCCCATTTCTGGCCGCTGGCGATGACCGCGATCCTCGGTTATCTGGTCAATAGTGCGGTGAGAACGCTGCTGTTTGGCTACTTTGGCCGCAAAATTTATCGCCCCGGTCTGCATTTCTCGCTGGCGTCGGTGGCACCGAACTTACGCTTTGGTGCCTGGCTGACGGCGGACAGCATCATCAACTATCTCAACACCAACCTTTCAACGCTGGTGCTGGCGCGTATTCTCGGCGCGGGCGTGGCAGGGGGATACAACCTGGCGTACAACGTGGCTGTTGTGCCACCGATGAAGCTGAACCCCATCATCACCCGCGTGTTGTTTCCAGCGTTTGCCAAAATTCAGGACGACACCGAAAAGCTGCGCGTCAACTTCTATAAGTTGCTGTCGGTGGTGGGGATTATCAACTTTCCGGCGCTGCTGGGGCTGATGGTGGTGTCGAATAACTTTGTACCGCTGGTCTTTGGTGAAAAGTGGAACAGCATTATTCCGGTGCTGCAATTGCTGTGTATTGTGGGTCTGCTGCGCTCAGTGGGTAACCCGATTGGTTCGCTGCTGATGGCGAAAGCGCGGGTCGATATCAGCTTTAAATTCAACGTATTCAAAACCTTTCTGTTTATTCCGGCGATTGTTATTGGTGGACAGATGGCGGGCGCAATCGGCGTCACGCTCGGTTTCCTGCTGGTGCAGATTATCAACACCATTCTGAGTTACTTCGTGATGATTAAACCGATGCTCGGTTCCAGTTATCGCCAGTACATCCTCAGTTTGTGGCTGCCGTTTTATCTCTCGCTGCCGACGCTGGTGGTCAGTTATGCGCTGGGCATTGTGCTGAAAGGGCAACTGGCGCTGGGAATGCTGCTGGCGGTGCAAATAGCCGCGGGCGTGCTGGCGTTTGTAGTGATGATTGTGCTGTCGCGCCATCCGCTGGTGGTGGAAGTGAAGCGTCAGTTTTGTCGCAGCGAAAAAATGAAAATGCTCTTACGGGCGGGGTGAATGGTTGTTTTCGGTTCCGGCAACGGTTGCCGGATGCGGCGTGAACGCCTTATCCGTCCTACGGTTCTGGGCTCGGGACTTGTAGGCCTGATAAGACGCGTCAGCGTCGCATCAGGCAAAAGCGGCAACGAACACAACAAACACAGCCTCACCTGGCATCAAATTTATGAGGAAAAAATGAAATTACTTATTCTGGGCAACCACACTTGCGGCAATCGCGGTGACAGCGCCATCTTGCGCGGCTTACTTGATGCCATCAACATCCTCAATCCACACGCCGAAGTGGACGTGATGAGCCGCTATCCGGTCAGTTCTTCCTGGCTGCTCAACCGCCCGGTAATGGGTGATCCGCTGTTCCTGCAAATGAAACAACACAATAGCGCGGCGGGCGTTGTCGGGCGCGTTAAAAAAGTCCTCCGTCGCCGCTACCAGCATCAGGTATTGCTCTCACGCGTCACCGACACTGGCAAGCTGCGTAATATCGCCATCGCCCAAGGATTCACCGACTTCGTGCGCCTGCTGTCAGGTTACGACGCCATTATTCAGGTCGGCGGATCGTTTTTTGTCGATCTCTATGGCGTGCCGCAGTTTGAACATGCACTTTGCACGTTCATGGCGAAAAAGCCGCTGTTTATGATTGGTCACAGTGTTGGTCCCTTCCAGGATGAGCAATTTAACCAACTGGCGAACTATGTCTTTGGTCATTGCGACGCGCTGATCCTGCGCGAATCGGTCAGTCTCGATCTGATGAAACGCAGCAATATCACTACCGCAAAAGTGGAACATGGCGTTGATACCGCGTGGCTGGTCGATCACCACACAGAAGACTTTACCGCCAGCTATGCCGTTCAACACTGGCTGGACGTTGCCGCACAACAGAAAACGGTGGCAATTACCCTGCGCGAACTGGCACCGTTCGACAAACGTCTCGGCACCACTCAACAAGCGTATGAAAAAGCCTTTGCCGGGGTGGTCAATCGCATTCTCGATGAAGGGTATCAAGTGATTGCGCTCTCCACCTGTACGGGTATCGACAGCTATAACAAAGACGACCGCATGGTGGCGCTCAACCTGCGCCAGCACATCAGCGATCCTGCCCGTTATCACGTAGTGATGGATGAACTCAACGATCTGGAAATGGGCAAAATCCTCGGTGCCTGTGAGCTCACCGTCGGTACGCGCCTGCACTCCGCCATTATCTCAATGAACTTTGCCACTCCGGCGATTGCCATCAACTATGAACATAAATCCGCCGGGATTATGCAGCAGCTGGGGCTGCCAGAGATGGCAATTGATATCCGTCATTTACTGGACGGCAGCCTGCAAGCGATGGTTGCGGATACCTTAGGCCAACTTCCGGCGCTGAACGCGCGACTTAACGAAGCCGTCAGTCGCGAACGTCAGACGGGAATGCAGATGGTGCAATCTGTGCTTGAGCGCATCGGGGAGGCGAAATGAAGGTCGGCTTCTTTTTGCTGAAATTTCCGCTGTCGTCGGAAACCTTCGTCCTCAACCAAATTACCGCGTTTATTGATATGGGCTTTGAGGTGGAGATTGTCGCGCTGCAAAAAGGCGACACCCAGAATACCCACGCGGCATGGACGAAATACAACCTTGCCGCCAGAACCCGCTGGTTACAGGACGAACCACAAGGCAAAGTGGCGAAACTGCGCCACCGCGCCAGCCAGACCTTACGCGGCATTCATCGTAAAAATACCTGGCAGGCGCTCAACCTCAAACGCTATGGTGCCGAGTCGCGGAACCTGATTTTGTCTGCCATTTGTGGTCAGGTCGCAACACCGTTTCGCGCCGATGTGTTCATCGCTCATTTTGGCCCGGCGGGGGTAACCGCAGCAAAACTCCGCGAACTGGGTGTCATTCGCGGCAAAATTGCCACTATCTTCCACGGCATTGATATCTCTAGTCGGGAGGTGCTCAACCATTACACTCCCGAATATCAGCAACTGTTCCGCCGCGGCGATCTGATGCTACCAATAAGCGATTTGTGGGCCGGAAGGCTGCAAAAAATGGGCTGCCCGAGGGAGAAAATTGCCGTATCGCGCATGGGGGTGGACATGACGCGCTTTAGCCCGCGTCCCGTGAAAGCGCCCGCAACACCGCTGGAGATTATTTCCGTCGCACGCTTAACCGAGAAAAAAGGCCTGCATGTGGCGATTGAAGCCTGCCGTCAGTTGAAAGAGCAGGGCGTGGCATTTCGCTATCGCATCCTCGGCATTGGCCCGTGGGAACGACGCCTGCGCACGCTCATCGAACAATATCAACTGGAAGATGTGGTAGAGATGCCGGGCTTTAAACCGAGCCACGAAGTGAAAGCGATGCTCGACGACGCGGATGTCTTCCTGTTGCCATCGGTAACGGGTGCGGATGGCGATATGGAAGGCATTCCGGTGGCGCTGATGGAGGCGATGGCGGTCGGCATTCCGGTGGTTTCTACTCTGCATAGCGGAATTCCGGAACTGGTAGAGGCCGATAAATCCGGCTGGCTGGTGCCTGAGAACGATGCTCGCGCACTGGCGCAACGGCTTGCGGCGTTTAGCAACTGGATACAGACGAACTGGCTCCGGTCGTCAAACGTGCGCGCGAAAAAGTCGAACACGATTTTAACCAGCAGGTGATTAACCGAGAACTCGCCAGCTTGCTGCAAGCTTTATAGAGGAGAACGCATGTCATTTAAAAAACTCTCCCGACGCACCTTCCTGACGGCAAGCTCGGCGCTTGCCTTCCTCCATACCCCCTTCGCCCGCGCACTTCCCGCCCGACAAAGCGTTAACATTAACGACTACAACCCACACGACTGGATCGCCTCATTTAAACAAGCCTTCAGCGAAGGGCAAACGGTCGTCGTCCCTGCCGGATTGGTTTGTGACAATATCAACACCGGCATCTTCATCCCTCCCGGTAAAACGTTACGCATCCTTGGAAGCCTGCGCGGCAATGGCAGAGGGCGATTTGTCTTACAGGACGGCAGCCAGGTGACAGGGGAGGAGGGTGGCAGTATACATAACATCACCCTGGATGTGCGCGGTTCTGACTGCATCATCAAAGGGTTGGCGATGAGCGGCTTTGGCCCGGTAACGCAGATTTATATCGGCGGCAAAAATAAACGTGTCATGCGCAACCTGACTATCGATAACCTGACTGTTAGCCACGCTAATTACGCCATCTTACGCCAGGGATTTCATAACCAGATTATCGGTGCCAACATCACCAATTGTAAGTTCAGCGACTTACAGGGCGACGCCATCGAATGGAACGTGGCGATTAACGACAGTGATATTTTGATATCCGACCATGTCATCGAGCGCATCAACTGTACTAATGGCAAAATCAACTGGGGTATTGGCATAGGACTGGCAGGAAGTACTTACGATAATAACTACCCGGAAGACCAGTCGGTTAAAAACTTTGTCGTGGCGAATATCACGGGATCGGATTGTCGGCAACTGATTCATGTTGAGAACGGCAAACACTTCATCATTCGTAATATCAAGGCTCATAATATTACGCCAGCTTTCAGCAAGAAAGCGGGTATTGATAACGCCACGGTAGCGATATATGGATGTGATAACTTTGTTATTGACAATATAGAAATGACCAATAGTGCCGGAATGTTAATCGGTTACGGAGTCATTAAAGGTAAGTATCTCTCAATACCACAAAACTTCAGATTGAATAATATTCATCTTGATAACACTAACCTTGCCTGGAAATTGCGCGGAATCCAAATTTCCGCAGGGAATGCCGTTTCATTCGTGGCGTTGACCAACATTAAAATGAAGCGTGCTTCGCTGGAGCTTCACAACAAGCCGCAACACATTTTTATGCGTAATATCAACGTAATGCAAGAATCCACTGAGGGGCCGGCATTGACCATGAATTTCGACCTGCGAAAGGACGTTCGTGGTGTCTTTATGGCAAAGAACGAGACGCTACTGTCGCTGGTAAATGTTCATGCGGTGAATGAAAAAGGACAAAGTTCAGTCGATATCGACAGGATTAATCACCATGTCGTTAATGTGGAAAATATTAACTTTAAGCTGCCGGAACGGGGCAGGTAGATTTGCGACCATTCCTGGAAAAATAGAGCCATACTTAGGAATAACGCTACTGCAATCTTGAGCGAAGCGGCGTAACATCGGAAGTAAATCAGTAATCAATTCAGGGGAATTGATGCTGGCGAAAAAAATCGAACAAGCTATAATTCAGCAACCATTTTACAGGTGGATGAAATAATGACGAATTTAAAAGCAGTTATTCCTGTAGCGGGTCTTGGGATGCATATGTTGCCTGCAACTAAGGCGATTCCTAAAGAGATGCTACCGATCGTCGACAAGCCAATGATTCAGTACATTGTTGACGAGATTGTGGCTGCAGGGATCAAAGAAATCCTCCTGGTAACTCATGCGTCCAAGAACGCAGTCGAAAATCACTTCGATACCTCTTATGAATTAGAATCTCTCCTTGAACTGCGCGTGAAGCGCCAGCTTCTGGCGGAAGTACAATCTATCTGCCCGCCAGGTGTGACCATTATGAACGTGCGTCAGGGGGAACCTTTAGGTCTGGGCCACTCGATTTTGTGTGCTCGACCAGCCATTGGCGATAACCCGTTTGTCGTGGTGCTGCCGGATGTTGTTATCGACGACGCCAGTGCCGATCCGCTGCGTTACAATCTGGCCGCAATGATTGCGCGCTTCAATGAAACTGGCCGCAGCCAGGTTCTGGCAAAACGCATGCCGGGCGATCTCTCTGAATACTCCGTCATCCAGACCAAAGATCCGCTTGATCGCGAAGGCAAAGTCAGCCGCATTGTTGAATTTATCGAAAAACCGGATCAGCCGCAGACCCTGGACTCAGACATCATGGCCGTTGGTCGCTATGTGCTTTCTGCCGATATTTGGCCTGAACTGGAGCGTACTCAACCTGGAGCATGGGGACGTATTCAGTTGACTGATGCCATTGCTGAGTTGGCAAAAAAACAAGCAGTTGACGCAATGCTGATGACTGGGGACAGTTACGACTGTGGTAAGAAAATGGGTTATATGCAAGCGTTTGTGAAGTATGGACTGCGTAACCTGAAGGAAGGCGCTAAGTTCCGCAAAGGCATTGAGAAGTTGTTAAGCGAGTAACAAATTCCTGACTGGAAGTGTCGGTCAGTAAGAAATTAAAAACGGCAGTGAAGATTCATAGCATAAGTTTTGCTCATTGAATCTCACTGCCGTTGTCGTTTTTATAAATATAATAAAAACAGCATGTTAGCTTGCAATTATAGTTCAAATTTTTCCAGGATTTTCCTTGTTTCTACAGCTGTTTGGTAAGACAATTAGCGTTTGAATTTTTCGGATTTGGCACGAGTGGGTTACGCTCGTCACATCGTGGAAATGTACGCAGTGCTCTGGTAGCTGTTAAGCCAGGGGCGGTAGCGTGCATTAATGCATCTATTAATCAAATCTGGAGCAGTCTATTTCACAGCATGCTCTCTGGCTATATGGAATAAAAAAGTGAAGATACTTGTTACTGGTGGCGCAGGATTTATTGGTTCTGCTGTTGTTCGTCACATAATAAATAATACGCAAGATAGTGTTGTTAATGTCGATAAATTAACCTACGCCGGAAATCTGGAATCGCTCGCTGAAATTTCTGATTCTGAACGTTATTCATTTGAGCATGCAGATATCTGTGATGCCGCAGTGATGGCTCGTATTTTTTCACAACACCAGCCAGATGCGGTGATGCACCTGGCGGCTGAGAGCCACGTTGACCGCTCAATAACTGGCCCGGCGGCATTCATTGAAACTAATATTGTCGGTACTTACGTACTTTTAGAAGCAGCGCGCAATTATTGGTCTGGCCTGGATGATGAAAAGAAAAAAAAACTTCCGCTTTCATCATATTTCTACTGATGAAGTGTATGGTGACTTACCCCATCCGGATGAAGTAAATAGCAATGAAACGTTGCCGTTATTTACGGAAACGACAGCATATGCGCCAAGTAGCCCATATTCTGCTTCTAAAGCGTCAAGCGATCATTTGGTTCGCGCATGGAAACGTACTTATGGTTTACCGACAATTGTGACTAATTGCTCGAACAACTATGGTCCTTATCATTTCCCGGAAAAGCTTATTCCATTGGTTATTCTTAATGCACTGGAAGGTAAGGCATTACCTATTTATGGCAAAGGGGATCAAATTCGCGACTGGTTGTATGTAGAGGATCATGCTCGAGCGTTGTATACCGTAGTTACTGAAGGTCAAGCGGGTGAAACCTATAACATTGGCGGACACAACGAAAAGAAAAACATCGATGTTGTGCTGACTATTTGTGATTTGTTGGATGAGATAGTCCCGAAAGAGAAATCTTATCGTGAGCAAATTACTTATGTTGCTGATCGCCCAGGGCATGATCGCCGTTATGCAATCGATGCCGATAAAATTAGCCGTGAATTGGGCTGGAAACCGCAAGAAACGTTTGAGAGCGGGATTCGGAAGACAGTGGAATGGTACCTGTCCAATACAAAATGGGTTGATAATGTGAAAAGTGGCGCCTATCAATCGTGGATTGAACAGAACTATGAGGGCCGCCAGTAATGAATATCCTCCTATTTGGCAAAACAGGGCAGGTAGGTTGGGAACTACAGCGTGCTCTGGCACCGCTGGGTAATCTGATTGCTCTTGATGTTCACTCCACTGATTATTGTGGTGATTTTAGTAATCCCGAAGGTGTAGCTGAAACCGTAAGAAGCATTCGGCCTGATGTTATAGTCAACGCAGCCGCTCACACCGCAGTAGACAAAGCGGAATCAGAACCGGAATTTGCACAATTACTTAACGCGACAAGCGTCGAAGCGATTGCAAAAGCAGCCAATGAAGTCGGCGCCTGGGTTATTCACTACTCTACTGACTACGTATTTCCGGGGACCGGTGAAATACCGTGGCAGGAGACAGATGCAACAGCACCATTGAATGTTTATGGTGAAACTAAACTAGCCGGAGAAAAAGCGTTACAGAAATATTGCGCGAAGCATATTATTTTCCGTACCAGCTGGGTATATGCAGGTAAAGGAAATAACTTCGCCAAAACAATGTTGCGTCTGGCAAAAGAGCGCGAAGAACTGGCTGTGATAAACGATCAGTTTGGCGCACCAACAGGTGCCGAATTGCTGGCTGATTGCACCGCTCATGCCATTCGCGTAGCAGTAGACAAACCAGAAGTTGCTGGTTTGTACCATCTGGTTGCTGGCGGCACAACAACCTGGCACGATTATGCCGCTCTGGTATTTGAAGAAGCGCGCAAAGCAGGGATTAACCTTGCTCTTAACAAACTTAACGCCGTGCCAACAACGGCCTATCCCACACCAGCCCGTCGACCCCATAACTCTCGCCTCAATACAGAAAAGTTTCAGCAGAACTTTGCGCTTGTCTTGCCTGACTGGCAGGTGGGCGTGAAACGAATGCTCAACGAATTATTTACGACTACGGCAATTTAACAAATTTTTGCATCTCGCTCATGATGCCAGAGCGGGATGAATTAAAAGGAATGGTGAAATGAAAACGCGTAAAGGTATTATTCTGGCTGGTGGTTCCGGCACTCGTCTTTATCCTGTGACGATGGCAGTAAGTAAACAACTGCTGCCGATTTATGATAAACCGATGATTTATTATCCGCTTTCAACGCTTATGTTAGCGGGTATTCGCGATATTCTTATTATCAGTACGCCACAGGATACACCGCGTTTCCAACAATTGTTGGGGGACGGGAGCCAGTGGGGGCTAAATCTACAGTATAAAGTACAACCGAGTCCGGATGGCCTGGCGCAAGCGTTTATCATTGGTGAAGACTTTATTGGTGGCGATGATTGTGCACTCGTGCTTGGCGATAATATCTTCTATGGACACGACTTACCAAAATTAATGGACGCTGCGGTTAACAAAGAAAGCGGTGCAACGGTATTTGCTTATCACGTTAATGATCCTGAACGCTATGGTGTCGTGGAGTTTGATAATAACGGTACGGCAATTAGCCTGGAAGAAAAACCGCTGGAACCAAAAAGTAACTATGCGGTTACTGGGCTTTATTTCTATGACAATGACGTCGTGGAAATGGCGAAAAACCTTAAGCCTTCTGCCCGTGGCGAACTGGAAATTACCGATATTAACCGTATTTATATGGAACAAGGACGTTTGTCTGTCGCTATGATGGGGCGTGGCTATGCATGGCTGGATACAGGGACGCATCAAAGCCTTATTGAAGCAAGTAACTTCATTGCAACAATTGAAGAGCGTCAGGGATTAAAAGTATCTTGCCCGGAAGAGATTGCTTATCGTAAAGGATTTATTGATGCTGAGCAGGTGAAAGTATTAGCCGAACCGTTGAAGAAAAATGCTTATGGTCAGTATCTGCTCAAAATGATTAAAGGGTATTAATAAAATGAATGTAATTAAAACTGAAATTCCTGATGTGCTGATTTTTGAACCAAAAGTCTTTGGGGATGAACGTGGCTTCTTTATGGAAAGCTTTAATCAGAAAGTATTCGAAGAGGCAGTGGGGCGTAAGGTTGAGTTTGTTCAGGATAACCATTCGAAATCCAGCAAAGGCGTATTACGTGGGCTTCATTACCAGTTAGAACCCTATGCACAAGGAAAATTGGTACGCTGTGTTGTCGGTGAAGTTTTTGATGTTGCGGTTGATATTCGGAAATCATCACCAACATTTGGCAAGTGGGTTGGTGTAAATTTGTCGGCGGAGAATAAGCGCCAGTTATGGATACCGGAAGGATTTGCTCATGGGTTTTGCGTTCTTAGTGATGAAGCAGAATTTGTCTACAAAACAAATAATTTCTATTCAAAAATGCAAGAACGTGGGATTATATGGAACGACAAAACTATAAATATAGAATGGCCGGTACAAAATCCATTGCTTTCTGATAAAGATATTAATGGTCAAAAATTTGTAGATGCTGATTATTTTATATGATAAAGAAATGTAATAATGAGTATAATAAAAAATAGTGTCTGGAACCTTTTTGGCTATGCAATACCAACTTTAATTGCTATCCCCTCGCTAGGGTTTCTCGCTCGAGGTTTGGGGCCTGAAGGTTTCGGTGTTTATACAATTGCAATTGCACTTGTTGGGTATGCTGGAATTTTTGATGTAGGCCTGACCCGCTCTGTTATTAGAGAAATTGCAATTCATCGTGATAATCATCATGAAAGAACCAAGGTAATTTCAACAAGTACATCTTTTTTGGTGCTATTTTCGTGCTTTGGTGCTTTTTTATTATTGATTTTCTCTGATGGAATAGTTAATTATCTAAAAATTTCTGGTGTTGAACATAATGATATACAACTAGCATTTAAACTGTTGGCTATTTGCATTCCATTATTTATTCTAAATCAATTATGGTCAGCCATTCTTGAGGGGGATGAAAAATTTGGCATTGTAAATATTCAAAAATCTATATCAAGCTCCTGCATCGCGGGAATTCCGGCCATATTTGTTTTTTATAGTGCTACATTGTCAGCTGCGGTTACTGGTTTAATATTTGCAAGAGTTATTTCGATTTTAGTCTCTGCCTATTATGTCAGGAATGACATTAAAATTTCGGGGGTTCATTTTTGTTATAAAACCTTTAAACGACTTTTTTTCTTTGGCGGTTGGATGACAGTAAGTAATATCATAAGTCCGGTCATGGTGTATTTTGACCGATTTATAGTGTCAAATATTATGGGGGCAGATAAAGTTGCATTTTATTCTGCACCAGCGGAGGTTATTCTGAAATTAGGAATAATACCTGCAGCAATCGGAAGAGCAGTGTTTCCAAGGTTAAGTAACATCAAAGACTTTAAAGAATTTAAACGTAATGTAAATAAATCATTGCTGTTAATGTTTATAATCTGTTTGCCGGTGATAATCATCGGCTTGTTGTATTCAGGGCTTATATTGAAAATATGGTTTGGTGAGAATTACCAAATTAATTCCTTTAATATATTAAATGTGTTATTGATCGGTTTTTTCTTCAATGCGTTGGCAATGATACCATTCTCTGCAATCCAGGCATTAGGAAAATCTAAAATTACTGCTTTGATTCATTGTGCTGAATTGGTTCCTTATTTAGTCCTTTTGTATTTTATGGTCGAAAAATATGGGTTACTGGGTGCCGCAATATCTTGGAGCATACGTGTAATTTTAGATGCTCTGTTATTACAATGGCTTTATACTAGGATGTGTTCTGTATATGAAGACTAAAATTAACCAATTACTGAGTCACTTGGATAATGAATAGTAATATTTACGCTGTCATTGTGACATATAATCCCGAACTTAAAAATCTAAATGCATTGATCACTGAGCTAAAGGAGCAAAATTGTTACGTTGTAGTAGTCGATAATAGTACTAATTTCACCTTGAAAGATAAATTAGCAGACATCGAAAAAGTTCATTTAATTTGTCTTGGTAGGAATGAAGGTATAGCAAAAGCACAAAACATTGGGATTCGACATTCTCTTGAAAAAGGGGCAGAGAAGATAATTTTTTTTGATCAAGATAGCCGTATTCGCAATGAGTTTATCAAAAAACTTTCCTGCTATATGGATAATGAAAATGCAAAAATAGCTGGCCCAGTTTTTATTGATAGAGATAAGTCACATTATTATCCTATTTGTAATATCAAAAAAAATGGTCTTCGAGAGAAAATTCATGTCACTGAAGGACAGACACCGTTTAAAAGTTCAGTAACAATCTCATCCGGAACCATGGTTTCAAAAGAAGTTTTTGAGATTGTTGGAATGATGGATGAGGAACTTTTTATTGATTATGTCGATACAGAATGGTGTCTTAGATGCTTAAACTATGGCATATTAGTTCATATCATTCCTGATATAGAAATGGTTCATGCTATTGGGGATAAGTCAGTAAAAATCGGTGGGATTAACATACCAATTCACTCGCCAGTACGTCGTTATTATCGAGTAAGAAATGCATTTCTTTTGCTTAGAAAAAATCATGTGCCTCTTTTACTCTCTATTAGGGAAGTTGTTTTTTCTTTAATTCATACGACTTTAATTATTGCAACTCAAAAAAATAAAATTGAATATTTCAAAAAACATATTCTGGCTACGCTGGATGGAATAAAAGGAATTACTGGAGGCGGTCGTTACAATGCATAGTTATGATCAAAAAAGAGTTGCTGTACTCATGGCTACGTATAATGGCGAATGCTGGATTGAGGAACAATTAAAAAGTATTATAGGACAAAAGGGTGTAGACCTCTCAATATTTATATCAGATGATTTATCAACTGATAATACATTAAACATTTGTGAAGAATTTAAAGCATCATATCCGTCAATTATAAATATACTTCCTAGCGCCGATAAGTTTGGGGGGGCAGGTAAGAATTTTTATAGATTAATTAAAGATGTCGATTTTGAAAATTATGATTATATCTGTTTTAGTGATCAGGATGATATTTGGTATAAAGACAAAATAAAAAATGCAATTGACTGCTTGGCATTAAATAATGCGGATTGTTATTCTAGCAATGTAATTGCATACTATCCATCAGGGGAAAAAAATTTAGTTGATAAAGCTCAGTCGCAAACTCAATTCGATTATTTTTTTGAAGCAGCAGGTCCAGGGTGTACATATGTTATAAAAAAAGAAACGCTTATTGAATTTAAGAAGTTCATCATAAATAATAAAAAATGCTGCACAAGATATCTGTCTGCATGATTGGTTTTTATATTCATTTGCGCGGACGAGAAATTATTCGTGGCATATTGATAGAAAACCAACAATGTTATACAGACAGCATGAAAACAACCAAGTTGGAGCAAATACTAATTTTAAAGCAAAATACAAGCGGCTTGGTTTGGTAAGAAACAAGTGGTATCGAAAAGAAGTAACTAAAATAGCTAATATATTAGCTGATAATAGCTTTGTGAAAAATCAATTGGATAAAGGTTATATAGGCAATTTGATCTTGGCTTTAAGTTTTTGGAAGTTAAGGCGGAAAAAGGCTGATAAAATTTATATTTTATTAATGTTGATTTTAAATATTTTTTAAATAATATCACCTTGCGAATATGAATAATATAAATAAAATTTTTATAACATTTTTTATGTATTGAACTAATTGTTGGTGGTGGTGGAAGATTACTGGATCCATTGGGGATATTCCCTTTGCGATATTTATTATTTGTATGTAGTTTTATACTCTTAACTTTAAATTTAGTTACATTGAATTTTTCAATTTCCCAAAAATGTGTTAGTCTTTTTATATGGTTGCTTTTATTCCCACTATATGGCTTCTTTGTTGGCTTATTAACTGGTAATAAAGTAAATGATATACTGTTTGACGTGCAACCATACCTTTTTATGTTGTCACTTATATATTTATTTACACTAAGATATACTTTAAAAGTGTTTTTATGTAAAACTTTCATTAAAACAGTTAATGTATTTGCATTATATGGATCACTGTTATACATTTCATACATAATTTTGCTGAATTTGGGCTTGTTAAATTTCAATTTAATTTATAAACACTTATCATTGACTAGCGAGTTCTTTTTTCGTCCAGATGGGGCTTTTTTTTTCCAAATCCTTCTACTTTTTTGGTGTCGGTGCGATTATCAGTTTTGTCGACAAAAAATATTTAAAATGTTTCATAATAGTGCTGGCGATATTATTGACGGAATCAAGAGGTGTATTACTTTTTACGACATTATCACTGCTATTGGCCAGTTTTAAATTACATAAACTATATTTAAATACGATTATAATAATATTGGGCTGTGTTCTATTTATAATAATGCTTTACATGGTCGGATCACGCAGTGAAGATTCTGACTCTGTTAGATTTAATGATTTATATTTTTATTATAAAAATGTTGATTTAGCGACGTTCTTGTTTGGAGGAGGATTCGGTTCATTTATATTAGATCGATTAAGGATAGAAATAGTACCTCTTGAGATTCTTCAGAAAACAGGTGTTATTGGTGTATTTACATCAATAATTCCTATGTTGCTTATCTTTGTGAAAGGTTATTTTTTAAATACAACAAAAACATCCTTAATGATGTCGTTAATACTTTTTTTCAGTATTACCGTTTCTATAACTAATCCATTTCTTTTTACACCCATGGGGATTTTTATTATAGGAGTTGTAGTTTTATGGATATTTTCTATAGAAAATGTCAAAATTAGTAACAGCCTCCCTTCTGGAGCTAAATAGTTTATATAAGGGGATTTTTTATCACTCTTTTAATATTATTGTAATTATTCCTTGTTATAATGAGCAGGAGGCAATATCTAAATTTTTAAATGCATTTCAAAATACATATCCCAACTGCATTTATATACAGGGAAGATAATCAGAAGTAAATTTTTTTGCACTAGGCAATTAGCATTTTATGTTCAGTAATTGTGATATTGCTCAGTAGCAAAAACTATTTTTCATAGCTTATATATGATCAAGTACTCCTTATATAAATAAGGAGAATAAAATGGAACATATTTCTATTATTCTTGATTATAGACAAGTCTGTAAAGTAGAACATGAATTATCAGGTATCCTGGTGCTGACTATTTTCGCCGTCATTTCCGTGGCTGAAGGATGGGAAGATATGGCGGATTTCGGTGAGACTCACCTCGATTTTTTGAAGCAATATGGTGATTTTGAAAATGGTATTCCTGTTCACGATACCATTGCCAGAGTTGTATCCTGTATCAGTCCTGCAAAATTTCACGAGTGCTTTATTAACTGGATGCGTGACTGCCATTCATCAAATGATAAAGACGTCATTGCAATTGATGGAAAAACGCTCCGGCATTCTTATGATAAGAGTCGCCGCAAGGGAGCGATTCATGTCATTAGTGTGTTCTCAACAATGCACAGTCTGGTCATCGGACAGATCAAGACAGATGAGAAATCTAATGAGATCACAGCTATCCCTGAACTTCTTAACATGTTGGATATTAAAGGAAAAATTATCACAACTGATGCGATGGGTTGCCAGAAAGATATTGCAGAGAAGATACAAAAACAGGGAGGTGATTATTTATTCGCTGTAAAAGGAAACCAGGGGCGGCTAAATAAAGCCTTTGAGGAAAAATTTCCACTGAAAGAATTAAATAATCCAGAGCATGACAGTTACGCAATTAGTGAAAAGAGTCACGGCAGAGAAGAGATCCGTCTTCATATTGTTTGCGATGTCCCTGATGAACTTATTGATTTCACGTTTGAATGGAAAGGGCTGAAGAAATTATGCGTGGCAGTCTCCTTTCGGTCCATAATAGCAGAACAAAAGAAAGAGCCAGAAATGACGGTCAGATATTATATCAGTTCTGCTGATTTAACCGCTGAGAAGTTCGCCACAGCGATCCGAAATCACTGGCACGTGGAGAATAAGCTGCACTGGCGTCTGGACGTGGTAATGAATGAAGACGACTGCAAAATAAGAAGAGGAAATGCAGCAGAATTATTTTCAGGGATACGGCACATTGCTATTAATATTTTGACGAATGATAAGGTATTCAAGGCAGGGTTAAGACGTAAGATGCGAAAAGCAGCCATGGACAGAAACTATCTCGCGTCAGTCCTTGCGGGGAGCCGGAGTTCGTAATCTTGCTCTGGTGATACAATGCTGAATAAATAACATTAAAAATTTCAAATAAAATGGTTTAACCCAATATGAACTTTATGAGTATTATTAGAATAATTTTACCTTTCTGTATCTTTTTGAGTATTTTACTTTACTCTGGAAGGGCGGATTGTGTTTTTTTATTTACTATTGAATACACACTTACAAGTGTGGCAATCTTTCTAATAAAGAGAAAGTTTGTAAGCAATGCTTTGTGGGGGATTTATCTCTCCATTTTAGGTGTGCAGGCAGCGTCGCTATTTAGTTCAGGACAATATTTGATGCCTCTTGCTTTGTCGAATGCTGCAGAAATTGAATCCCTAGGTATTGGTGAGGTAATTAAAGTTTTTTTTGTTTTTATTTTATTTGTTATAGTTTCATTCCTTACGATGCCTTCAGGTGCTCTAATCGAGCGTATTAAATATTATAAATTTAATCTTCTCTGTATAGTATTATTGCTTGTGTGTTCTTTCATAAGTGCGGGGCCAGTATATGCTTTTTATGAAACGGCAAAATTGTTCTATTTACAGCAAACTTTTGAGCCTAGTAAGAAGATCGGAGATGCAGGGAAATCTTTTTTAAAAAGAAGTGTTTTTATTAACCCTATAGGAAATAACTACAATTTCAAAGGTCGTAATGTTATTGTAATATTTACTGAGGGGGTTTCATCTGAAATTATGGGCAGCTCAAAACCTGGAGCATTTTCAGTTACGCCTAATTTAAATAAGTTATCTACTGAAGCACTAAGCTTTAAAAACTATTATAACCATACAGCTGCAACCTTTCGCGGGTTAAGAGGTCAGTTAACTTCTGGCTATCAATTTCGGGATGGTTTTACTGATACTGGTACTGGTATTGGACAATTATCTAACTCAGAAATTAATAATATTTATCTTCACCGTCAAACCTCATTACCGGATATATTGAAAGAGTATGGTTATAAAAGTTATTTTATAGCATCCACCGAAAAAAACAACCCACTCAACACAATGTTGAAAACACTTAATTTTGATAAAGTTCTTGGTATGGGGGATTTTATTGGTTATCAACGAGACAGAATGACGGATAAGCAAACATTTAATGCACTGCAATATTTTTTACGTTCTCAGGAAAATAAAAAAGAACACTTCTTTATTGGTGTCTATCCATCTGGTACTCATCATGGTCAAGATAGTCCAAATGAAAAATATTTTGATGGTAAGAACCCGCTCTACAATAAATTCTATAACTATGATTTTCAGTTAGGGAAATTTGTTGACTTCTTTAGGCGTAGTTCATTTTATAATAATACATTGTTAATAATAACGTCAGATCATTCAACATTTCCTTCGACAGAATATAAAAAAGCATTTAATAGCGATTCTCGTTACTTTGTAGGCGAAATACCATTTCTGGTTATTGGAGGAGATATCACTCCTGAAACTTTGGATGCAGACGGTAAAAATTCATTAAGCTTTGCGCCAACAATATTGCACATGTTAGGGATTCAGTATTCAATGAACTATTTTTTGGGATGTTCTCTTTTTGATAAGGAATGCACATCGCCATTTTCACATCTTTCTGCTATTGGTAGTGACTATTTCATTACAAGCAAAGAAAATCATGTTGAACTAATACCAAATAATAGTGATAGTGAATTAATAAAACTTGCTGAACGTTTTTATAATATCAGTGGATAAGTAGATGATTGGGTAAGAAGTAATCGATCCCCTAATTATGAAAAATATGAGTGTAAAATAAGATATAAATTAAGCTATTCTTTATCTTAAATAAGCCGCAACCCCGCGGTGACCACCCCTGACAGGAGTAAACAATGTCAAAGCAACAGATCGGCGTCGTCGGTATGGCAGTGATGGGACGCAACCTCGCGCTCAACATCGAAAGCCGTGGTTATACCGTCTCTATTTTCAACCGCTCCCGTGAAAAGACGGAAGAAGTTATTGCCGAAAATCCAGGCAAGAAACTGGTTCCTTACTATACGGTGAAAGAGTTCGTTGAATCTCTTGAAACGCCTCGTCGCATCCTGTTAATGGTGAAAGCAGGTGCAGGCACGGATGCTGCTATTGATTCCCTGAAACCATATCTCGATAAAGGCGATATCATCATTGATGGTGGTAATACCTTCTTCCAGGACACCATTCGTCGTAACCGCGAGCTTTCTGCAGAAGGCTTTAACTTCATCGGTACGGGGGTTTCCGGTGGTGAAGAGGGCGCGCTGAAAGGACCTTCTATCATGCCTGGTGGGCAGAAAGAAGCCTATGAACTGGTTGCACCTATCCTGACCAAAATCGCCGCCGTGGCTGAAGATGGTGAACCGTGCGTTACCTATATTGGTGCCGATGGCGCAGGTCACTATGTGAAGATGGTTCACAACGGTATTGAATACGGTGATATGCAACTGATTGCTGAAGCCTATTCTCTGCTGAAAGGTGGTCTGAATCTCTCTAACGAAGAACTGGCACAAACCTTTACCGAGTGGAATAACGGTGAACTGAGCAGCTACCTGATCGACATCACTAAAGACATCTTCACCAAGAAAGATGAAGACGGTAATTACCTGGTTGATGTGATCCTGGATGAAGCAGCAAACAAAGGTACGGGTAAATGGACCAGTCAGAGCGCGCTGGATCTAGGCGAACCACTGTCGTTGATTACTGAGTCTGTGTTTGCTCGTTATATCTCTTCCCTGAAAGATCAGCGCGTAGCCGCGTCTAAAGTACTGTCGGGTCCACAAGCGCAGCCAGCAGGCGACAAAGCAGAGTTCATCGAAAAAGTTCGCCGTGCGCTTTATCTGGGTAAGATTGTTTCTTACGCGCAGGGCTTCTCGCAGTTACGTGCGGCGTCTGAAGAGTACAACTGGGATCTGAATTATGGTGAAATTGCGAAGATCTTCCGTGCCGGTTGTATCATTCGCGCTCAGTTCCTGCAGAAAATCACGGATGCTTACGCCGAAAATCCGAAGATTGCTAACCTGCTGTTAGCCCCGTACTTTAAGAAAATTGCCGACGATTACCAGCAAGCTCTGCGTGATGTTGTTGCTTATGCGGTGCAGAACGGTATTCCAGTACCTACCTTCTCTGCAGCGGTTGCTTATTATGACAGCTATCGTGCCGCAGTACTGCCTGCAAACTTGATCCAGGCACAGCGTGACTATTTCGGTGCGCATACCTATAAGCGCATTGATAAAGAAGGTGTATTCCACACGGAATGGCTGGATTAATCTGATTTAATCAGTATTAAACTAAGGCCCGGCATTTATCGCCGGGCTTTTTTTTGCTATCAATCTTATTGATTTAAATTCATTGCTTAATACTAACTTAATAAATAGCAGCTATTCTTATAAAGAAAATCTGAAATGTTTTTCGTTTCGTTGACCAGACATCATCGTGGCGTTAAAACTTTTAACTCTTATCAGGGTGCTAAAACATCATGATTCATAGTTAAGTTAATTCTGAGAGCATGAAATGAAAATCACCATTTCCGGAACCGGTTATGTTGGCCTGTCTAATGGGCTATTAATCGCACAAAATCATAACGTTGTAGCATTAGATATTTTACCATCTCGCGTTGCAATGCTAAATGATCGGATATCTCCTATTGTTGATAAAGAAATTCAGCAATTTTTGCAATCAGACAAAATACGTTTTAATGCCACGTTAGATAAAAAAGAAGCCTACCGGAATGCTGATTATGTAATCATCGCAACCCCGACCGACTATGATCCTAAAACCAATTATTTCAATACATCCAGTGTAGAATCAGTAATTAAAGATGTTACAGAAATAAACCCTCATGCAGTAATGATTATTAAGTCCACGGTTCCGGTAGGTTTTACGGCCGCGATGCAAAAAAAGTTCAAGACAGAGAACATCATCTTCTCCCCTGAATTCCTCCGAGAAGGCAAAGCCCTTTACGATAACCTTCATCCTTCCCGTATTGTGATAGGCGAACGTTCTGAACGTGCACAGCGTTTTGCCGCGTTATTACAGCAAGGGGCAGTTAAACAAAATATCCCGACTCTGTTTACTGATTCAACAGAAGCAGAGGCTATTAAACTTTTTGCCAATACTTACCTTGCAATGCGCGTGGCGTACTTTAACGAGCTGGACAGTTATGCAGAAAGCCTGGGATTGAACACCCGTCAAATCATTGAAGGTGTTTGTCTTGATCCTCGTATCGGCAATCATTACAACAATCCATCATTTGGTTACGGTGGTTACTGTTTGCCGAAAGATACCAAGCAGCTTCTGGCAAATTACCAGTCTGTGCCAAATAACATCATTTCTGCCATCGTTGAAGCTAACCGTACCCGCAAAGACTTTATTGCCGATGCTATCTTGTCGCGTAAACCAAAAGTCGTAGGGATATATCGCCTAATTATGAAGAGCGGTTCAGATAACTTTCGTGCGTCTTCCATTCAGGGGATCATGAAGCGTATCAAAGCTAAGGGGGTAGAAGTGATTATCTATGAACCGGTAATGAAGGAAGAAATGTTTTTCAATTCACGTCTGGAACGTGATCTCGCGACTTTTAAGCAACAGGCTGATGTCATTATCTCTAATCGAATGTCAGAAGAGCTTAAAGATGCAGCAGACAAGGTCTACACCCGCGATCTTTTCGGTAGCGACTAACTATCTGTAATCAGATGATTTTTGGCGGTAGTTGGTATCTATGTTCATGTAACAATTCATTATATTTATTGTTTATCCTATGGCATTCATACGGATTATCGCTAAACTATGGCGACCTGAAATTTTCCGTCTGTTAGGGTAATGATGAAAGTTGAAAATAATAATATTTCTGGGCACAACAATGACCCGGAACAGATTGATTTAATTGATTTACTGGTACAACTGTGGCGCGGGAAGATGACCATTATCGCCACAGTCATTGTGGCTATCGTGTTGGCTATTGGATACCTGGCAGTAGCGAAAGAGCAATGGACATCAACAGCCATTGTCACTCAGCCTGATGTGGGGCAAATTGCCGGCTATAACAACGCCATGAATGTAATTTATGGCCAGGCTGCGCCAAAAGTAGCTGATTTACAGGAGGCGTTGATTGGGCGCTTCAGTTCTGCTTTTTCTGCATTAGCGGAAACGCTGGATAATCAGGAAGAACGCGAAAAACTGACTATCGAGCCTGCTGTTAAAAACCAGCCGTTACCGTTAGCTGTTTCTTATGTCGGGCACACTGCGGAGGATGCACAGAAAAAGCTGGCTGAATACATTCAACAAGTTGATGACCGAGTGAATGAAGAGCTGGAGAAAGACCTGAAGGATAATATCGCTTTGGGTATGAAAACCTTGCAGGACTCCCTGAAAACTCAGGAAGTGGTGGCTCAAGAGCAAAAAACGCTGCGTATCCGCCAGATTCAGGAAGCGTTGCAGTATGCGAATCAGGCGCAGGTAACAAAGCCGCAGATTCAGCAGACTGGTGAAAATATTACTCAGGATACGTTGCTTTTGTTAGGTAGCGAAGCACTGGAGTCGATGATTAAGCACGAAGCGACTCGTCCGCTTGTGTTCTCGCCAAACTATTATCAGACTCGTCAAAACCTGCTGGATATCGAAAGCTTAAAGGTAGATGATCTTGATATTCATGCTTACCGTTACGTTATGAAACCCACACTGCCAATTCGTCGCGATAGCCCGAAAAAGGCCATCACACTGATTCTGGCTGTACTGCTGGGCGGCATGGTTGGCGCGGGAATTGTGCTGGGGCGTAATGCTCTGCGTAATTACAACGCGAAGTAATCTTTTCGGTTTTAAAGAAAATGGGCAGGGTGGTGACACCTTGCCCGTTTTTTGCCGGATGCGACAACAACATCACATCCGGTCAGCCTGCAACTCACTGATGCCGTTTACGCAGGTTCTCAATTACCGTCGTTAAGTCCAGCTCCTGATCCTGCAACAACACCAGCAGGTGATACATCAAGTCAGACGCCTCGTTGGTCAGCTCAAAGCGATCATGTACCGTTGCTGCCAGTGCAGTTTCCACGCCTTCCTCGCCCACTTTTTGCGCAATTCGTTTGGTGCCGCTGGCATACAGTTTGGCGGTATAGGAGGTTTCCGGGTCGGCAGATTTGCGTTCGGCGAGCAGTTGTTCCAGTTGATAAAGGAACAGCCACTGGTGAGCGGTGTCGCCGAAGCAGCTGCTGGTGCCTTTGTGGCAGGTCGGGCCGATGGGATTCGCCAGCACCAGTAACGTGTCGTTGTCGCAGTCCGGGGCAATACTCACCACATTGAGAACATTGCCCGACGTTTCGCCTTTGGTCCACAGTCGCTGTTTAGTGCGCGAGAAGAAGGTGACTTTGCCGCTTTCGATGGTTTTGTCTAAGGCTTCCGGGTTCATGTAGCCCAGCATTAACACTTCGCCGGATACCGCGTGTTGCACAATCACCGGCATCAGTCCGTCGGTTTTTTCCCAGTCCAGTTCGCGGCGTTGTTGTTCTGTTAACATATCCTGATCTCCACGCCCTGTGTTGCCAGGTACGCTTTTAATTCACCAATATTGATTATTTGTTTGTGGAATACCGAAGCTGCCAGCGCGCCGTCAACGTCGGCATCGCGGAAGGCTTCAAGGAAGTGCTCCATAGTGCCCGCGCCGCCGGAGGCAATCAGCGGAACGTGGCAGACTTCACGCACTTTTCTCAGTTGTTCGAGGTCGTAACCGTTACGCACGCCGTCCTGATTCATCATGTTGAGGACGATTTCTCCGGCACCGCGTTTTTGCACTTCCTCTACCCAGTCGAGTGTTTCCCACTGAGTGACGCGGGTGCGGCTTTCATCGCCGGTATATTGATTCACATGATATTTACCGGTTTCGGCGTCGTACCAGGTATCAATGCCGACCACAATACACTGCACGCCAAAGCGATCCGCCAGGCGAGTAATTAATGTTGGGTCTGCCAGCGCAGGGGAGTTGATGGAAATTTTATCCGCGCCAAAGGAAAGAATTTTCGCGGCATCTTCCAGAGACTTAATCCCACCCGCCACGCAGAACGGAATGTCGATTACTTCCGCCACGCGAGATACCCAGCTTTTATCTACTACACGGCCATCGCTGGAAGCGGTGATATCGTAGAACACCAGTTCGTCTGCACCTTCTTCGGCGTAGCGTTTTGCCAGCGGCACGATATCGCCAATGATTTCATGGTTACGAAACTGTACGCCTTTCACCACCTGACCATCACGAACGTCGAGACATGGGATTATGCGTTTTGCCAGCATGCGATGGCCTCCTTCACGGTGAATTTACCTTCCAGTAATGCCCGACCAACTATTACGCCGCGTACGCCAGTACCACGCAGGGCAGCGACATCATCAATGTCGCCAATGCCGCCGGAGGATTGAAATGCCACCTGCGGATATCTGGCGCAGACTTCCTCATATAAAGAGACGTTAGAACCTGCCAGCGTGCCGTCGCGCGAGATATCGGTACACAGCACATGTTTCAGGCCGACGGGCAGATAGGTTTCCACCAGTTGTTCCAGCGAAACGCCCGAGTTCTCTTGCCAGCCGCTAACCGCCACCTGCTTGTTGCCTTGCTCGTCAATGCGTACATCCAGCGCCAGCACTAACGCATCCGCACCGAAGCGTTCAAACCAGCCTTTCACCATTTCTGGTGATTTCACTGCGGTGGAGCCGACCACCACGCGCGCAACGCCTGCTTCCAGTAACGTCGCCACATCTTCTTTGCTACGCACGCCGCCACCAACCTGCACAGGGACGTTAACGCCTGCGACCAGCGTTTTAATCAGAGAAATTTGTCGTTTAGCCGGATCTTTTGCCCCAGTCAGATCCACCAGATGCAGCACTTCGGCACCTTGTGCAGCGTAATCCTGTAAACGCGGCAGCGGGTCGTTACCGTAATCGCGCTGTTTGCCGTAATCGCCCTGATGGAGACGCACCACGGTGCCGTCGATTAAATCTAATGCCGGAATAATCATCACATCTCCAGGAAGTTTTTCAGCAGCTTAGCGCCAGCGGCACCAGAACGCTCCGGGTGGAACTGCACGCCGTAGAAGTTATCTTTTTGTACCGCCGCGGTGAATGGTTCGCCGTAATTACACTGGGCAATGGTCCACGGATTGACCGGCATTGCGTAACTGTGAACAAAGTAAAAGTACGCGCCGTCTTCAATCCCCTGAAACAGGCGGTTGCCTGCCTGCGGGTAAACGCGGTTCCAGCCCATATGCGGCAGTGGCAGACCAAAGTCGGTCATTTTCGGCACGTCTTCGTCGATGATGCCCAGCAAGTCGACGCCGTTGCTCTCTTCGCTGCGCCGCCCCAGCAGTTGCATCCCTAAGCAGATGCCCAGCACCGGTTGGGTACAGGCTTTGATGAGGTCAAACAGCTCGCGTTCACGCACCTGATCCATCGCTGCTTGCGCAGTGCCAACGCCGGGCAAAAACAGTTTATCGGCCAGCAACACCACGTCCGGGTCACGGCTGACTTTTGGTTCATAACCGTGACGTGCAATGGCCGACTTCACCGAGTTCAGGTTGGCGCAGCCGGTATCCAGGATCACCACGTTCATTACAGCACTCCTTTCGACGAGGGCAGGGTGTCGCCTTCCACGCGGATGGCCTGGCGCAGGGTGCGACCAAAGGCTTTGAACAGGCTCTCTACACGGTGGTGATCGTTTTTACCTTTGGTTTTCAGGTGCAGGGTCACGCCCATCGTGTATGAGAGCGAACGGAAGAAGTGTTCGATCATTTCGGTGCTGAGATCGCCCACGCGCTGGTAGGTAAATTCAGCTTTATATTCCAGGTGCGGGCGACCAGAGATATCCAGCGCGCAGCGGGCAAGGCATTCGTCCATCGGCAGCACAAAACCAAAGCGGCAAATACCGCGTTTGTCGCCAAGAGCAATTTTTAACGCTTCGCCCAGCGCCAGACCGGTATCTTCGACGGTGTGGTGATCGTCGATATAGAGATCGCCTTTGACGTTGATTTCCATGCGGAAACCGCCGTGGGTGGCAATCTGGTCCAGCATGTGATCAAAGAAGCCAACGCCGGTGTTAATCTTGCTGCCACCTTCGCGATCCAGCCACACCTGAACGTCAATCTGCGTCTCTTTGGTGTTACGTACTACGTGAGCGTAACGGTCGCGTTTAGTGAGCTGCTCGCCAATCATCGGCCAGTTCAGGGTTTCGCGGTCGTAGCGTAAACCATTAATGCCCATGTTTTCCGCCAGTTGAATATCGGTCGCGCGATCACCAATCACATAACTGTTAGCGCGATCCATCGCTTGCTCAGCCAGATAACGCTCCACCAGTTTTACTTTCGGCTTACGGCAGTCGCACTCATCTGCGGGCAGGTGCGGGCAAATCAGCACTTCATCAAACTGCACGCCTTGCGAGGTGAAGATCTGCATCATTAAATTGTGCGGGCCATCGAAATCCGCCTGCGGGAAACTTTGTGTTCCAAGACCATCCTGATTGGTGATCATCACCAGCTTATAGCCCGCTTTTTGCAGCTTCAGCAGCTCCGGGATCACGCCCGGTTCAAAGGCGAGTTTGTCAAAACGGTCCACCTGAAAATCACTCGGCGGTTCGCTAATCAGGGTTCCATCGCGATCGATAAAAAGATACTTCTGACTCATCAAACTTGCTCCGCACGTAAGGCGTCAATGACGCGCTGGCTTTCTTCACGGGTTCCGACGGTAATTCGCAGGCAGCCGCTTAAAGAGGGTTGTTTATTCTGATCACGTAAGATAATGCCCTGATCCCACAAAGATTTAAATACTGCACTGGAGGCTTTAAAGCGCGCCAGAATGTAGTTGGTTTCAGAGTCGAAAACCTGCTCCACGCAGGGGATCTCTTTCAGTGCGGCAATCAGATATTCGCGTTCTGCAATAATTTGCGCCACCCGTTCGCGCATGGCGACGATTCCCTGCGGGCTTAACGCCTGTGTGGCAATGTCGGCAACCGGCGTCGAGAGCGGGTAGGGGGCGATCACTTTCATCAGCAGGTTGATGACTTCTTCGTTTGCCAGCGTAAATCCGCAACGAAGCCCCGCTAGAGCAAAAGCTTTCGACAGTGTGCGCAAAATAGCCAGGTGCGGATATTCCGCCAGCCAGCCAGAAAGCGATGCCTGCGGGCAAAACTCGATATAGGCTTCATCGGCAACCACAATGGCTTTACCGCGCGTTAGCTCCAGCAGGGTGCGAAAATCCTGCGGATTGATCAGTTGCCCGGTCGGGTTGTTGGGGCTGCAAACATAAACCACTTTTACGCCGTCTAGCTTGTCGGAAATGCCCTGCAAGTCCAGTTGCCAGTTGTCCAGCGTTGGCACTGTGCGGCACTCGACGCCAATGGTTTCGGCGCTGACGCTGTACATGCCGTACGTTGGCGGGCAGTAGAGGATGGCGTCTCTACCTGGTTCGCAAAAAGCGCGAATCAGTAGTTCAATACCTTCGTCCGCGCCACGGCTGACCAGCACCTGCTCCGGCTTTACGCCTGCATATTGCGCGTAATTTTCAATCACCGCTTTCGGCTGACATTCCGGATAGCGGTTGAGCGTTTGCTGAGTGAGCTGAAACTCCACGGCTGTGGGATATTCGTTGGCGTTCAGCCAGACATCGCCGTTACCGCCCAGACGACGCGCTGACTGATACGGCGTCAGGTTGCGGACGTTTTCACGCGCTAAATCGGTAATAGTCACGGTGCTCATGCTTGCTCCTTAAGGGCGTTAACACGCAAAGTAACGGCATTTTTGTGGGCGGTCAGGCGCTCGGCGGCGGCCAGTGTTTCAATGGTCGACGCCAGAGCGGAGAAACCTTCTTTCGAGAGTTCCTGCACGGTCATGCGCTTCTGGAAATCTGCCAGTCCGAGGCTGGAACAGGTGGCGGTGTAACCGTAAGTCGGCAGAACGTGGTTAGTGCCGGAGGCATAGTCGCCTGCCGATTCCGGTGACCAGTCACCAAGAAATACCGAACCGGCGCTGGTGATGCTATCGACCAGTTCGCGGGCGTTGCGGGTCTGAATGATCAGGTGCTCCGGGCCGTACTGGTTGGAGATCTCTACGCACTGTGCTAAATCGTTGGTCACGATCAGGCGGCTGGCGCTCAGTGCCTGACGGGCGGTTTCGGCACGCGGCAGTTCTGCCAATTGGCGTTCGACAGCCTCGGCAACGCGACGCGCCATATCAGCATCGGGCGTCAGTAAAATCACCTGAGAGTCCGGGCCGTGTTCAGCCTGAGAAAGCAAATCAGAAGCCACGAAATCCGGCGTAGCGCCGCTGTCAGCAATCACCAGCACTTCCGACGGGCCTGCGGGCATATCGATCGCCGCACCGTCCAGACGCTGGCTTACCTGGCGTTTTGCCTCGGTGACAAAGGCGTTACCCGGCCCGAAGATTTTGTCCACTTTCGGCACAGATTCCGTACCAAACGCCAGTGCGGCAATGGCCTGTGCGCCGCCGACGTTAAACACGTCCTGTACACCGCACAGCTGCGCCGCGTAAAGGATCTCATCGGCAATCGGCGGCGGTGAGCACAGCACCACTTTTTTACAGCCCGCAATACGCGCCGGAGTCGCCAGCATTAATACCGTTGAGAAGAGCGGGGCGGAGCCGCCAGGAATATACAAACCAACCGAAGCCACCGGGCGCGTGACCTGCTGGCAACGCACGCCTGGCTGCGTTTCTACATCTACCGGCGGCAGTTTTTGCGCAGTGTGGAAGGTTTCAATGTTCTTTACTGCCACCGCCATCGCCTGTTTTAGCTCGTCGCTCAGGCGTTCGCTGGCGGCGGCGATCGCCTCAGCAGACACCTTCAGCGCGGTAACCGTGGTTTTATCAAACTTCGCGCTGTATTCCCGCAGGGCCTCATCGCCGCGTGCTTTCACGTTATCGAGAATATCGTTAACAGTGCGGGTAATGCTTTCAGAAGCGGAGATCGCCGGGCGCATTAACAGCTGGCGTTGTTGCTCCGCAGTACAGCTATTCCAGTCAATGATTGTGTTAAAGCTCATGGCGATCACTCCATCATCTTCTCAATCGGCAGGACCAGGATTGAACTGGCACCCAGCGCTTTCAGTTTTTCCATCGTTTCCCAGAACAGGGTTTCGCTGCTGACCATGTGCATCGCTACGCGCTGTTGATCACCCGCCAGCGGTAGAATAGTTGGGCGTTCGGCACCTGGCAGCAGGGCGATGACGTCATCCAGACGTTCGGTCGGTGCGTGCATCATGATGTATTTTGATTCGCGCGCCTGGATCACTCCCTGAATACGGGTCAGCAGTTTGTCGATCAGTTGCTGTTTGGATTCTTCCATTTCGCCATCGCGCTGGATCAGGCAGGCTTTCGAGCGATAGATAACTTCGACTTCGCGCAGGCCGTTAGCTTCCAGCGTGGCACCGGTGGAAACCAGATCGCAAATCGCATCCGCCAGTCCGGCACGCGGGGCGACTTCAACAGAACCGTTCAGTAAGCAGGATTTAAAAGAGATGCCTTTCTGGTCGAGATAACGCTTGAGCAGGTGAGGATAAGAGGTGGCGATACGTTTACCGTTTAAGGAGAGCGGGCCATCCCAGGCTTCATCAACCGGCGTTGCCAGCGAAAGGCGGCAGCCGCCGAAATCCAGTCGACGCAGGGTAAAGTAGCGCGGATCTTCACCCTGGGCGCGGCGGTTAAGCAGTTCTTCTTCCAGCACGTTTTCGCCGATAATCCCAAGATCTACCACGCCGTCCATTACCAGACCGGGAATGTCGTCGTCACGCACGCGCAGAATATCAATCGGCATGTTTTCTGCCATCGCGATCAGGCGCTGGGTGTGAAGATTAATTTTAATGCCACAGCGCGCCAGTAATTCGCGTGAGTCATCGCTTAAACGGCCGGATTTCTGCATAGCTATGCGTAAACGAGTGTTGTCTGTCATTTTGTTATTCCTCTTTAAACCTGTCTGAACCGTTATCAACCGCGCAATAAAAAAGCCCCCGGAAGGTGATCTTCCGGGGGCTTTCTCATGCGTTCATGCACCACTGGAAGATCTGAATGTCTTCCAGCACACATCGCCTGAAAGACTAGTCAGGGTGATGGTGATGATGGTGGTGTTTAAATTGAACGCGTGTCATAAAAGTCTCTGTGAATGTTTATTCAACTGATGTCTTTTAACCTAAACCACTTTCACGTTAGAAAGCAAGGGCTTTTTTATATATTTTGTGGCGAGGGATTTGTTTAATGAATGAGCGGGGAAAGGAGGAGGGCTAAGAGTGAGTACTTTAAAAAAGTAATCGTGAAAACATGTCTTTAAAACCCTCAAGAACATTGTGTTCTGTAACTAAAGCGGGCTTTGTTCATGCCGGATGCGGCGTGAACGCCTTATCCGGCCAACAAATGTTGCGTAAATTCAATATATTGATGTTTTTGTAGGCCTGATAAGCGGAGCGCATCAGACAATTGTATAATTCTATATTTGCTAACAGTTTCGATTCATTCATAGAATGAATTGTCAGTTTTGATACGCTGGCGTAGCCTTATAGATCTAAGGTGTATCAGGAGAAAACGGATGAAAAAGGTCGCAATTGTCGGGTTAGGGTGGTTAGGCATGCCGCTGGCGATGTCACTTTCAGCGAGAGGCTGGCAAGTCACCGGGAGTAAAACTACACAAGATGGTGTAGAAGCGGCCCAAATGAGTGGCATTGATAGCTATCTGCTTCGCATGGAGCCCGATTTAGTTTGCGACTCTGACGATCTGGATGCCCTGATGGATGCCGATGCGCTGGTGATTACGCTTCCGGCACGCCGCAGCGGCCCCGGCGATGAGTTCTATTTACAAGCAGTGCAGGAGCTGGTGGATAGCGCGCTGGCTCATCGTATTCCCCGCATTATTTTTACCAGCTCAACGTCTGTCTATGGCGACGCACAAGGCACGGTGAAAGAAAACACTCCGCGTAATCCACTGACCCATAGTGGACGAGTGTTAAAAGAGCTGGAAGATTGGCTGCACAATTTACCCGGTACTTCGGTTGATATTTTGCGTCTTGCGGGGCTGGTCGGGCCAGGGCGTCATCCAGGACGCTTCTTTGCTGGAAAAACCGCGCCGGACGGTGAACATGGTGTGAATTTAGTCCATTTAGAAGATGTTATTGGCGCTATCACTCTGTTGTTACAGGCACCTAAAGGCGGACACATCTATAATATATGTGCGCCAGCTCACCCTGCGCGCAATGTTTTCTATCCGCAGATGGCCCGTTTACTGGGGCTGGAGCCTCCGCAGTTCAGAAATAGCCTGGACAGCGGCAAAGGTAAAATTATTGATGGGAGTCGGATCTGTAATGAACTGGGATTTGAATACCAGTATCCCGATCCGCTGGTAATGCCGCTGGAGTAAACCATCACGCCAGCAGGACGCCGCATACACTGCAAGGGGGCGTGTATGAAACCACTGCTGGATGTGTTGATGATCCTCGATGCCTTAGAAAAAGAGGGCAGTTTTGCGGCGGCGTCGGCCAAACTCTATAAGACGCCGTCCGCTCTGAGTTACACCGTTCACAAGCTGGAAAGCGACCTTAATATTCAATTGCTTGATCGTAGCGGTCACCGCGCTAAATTCACCCGCACCGGAAAAATGTTATTAGAGAAAGGGCGAGAAGTTCTCCACACTGTCCATGAGCTGGAAAAACAAGCGATCAAACTCCATGAAGGCTGGGAAAATGAACTGGTGATTGGTGTTGATGATACCTTTCCCTTTTCACTGCTTGCGCCACTTATTGAAGCCTTTTATCAACATCACAACGTCACGCGTCTGAAGTTTATCAATGGCGTTCTCGGCGGTTCCTGGGAGGCCCTGACCCAGGGCAGGGCCGATATTATTGTTGGCGCGATGCATGAACCACCCTCTTCCAGCGAATATGGTTTCTCGCGGTTGGGCGATCTGGAGCAAGTTTTCGCGATTGCGCCTCATCATCCGTTAGCTCTTGAAGAGGAACCGTTAAATCGCCGTATCATTAAACGCTATCGGGCGATTATCGTGGGTGATACTGCGCAGGCAGGTGCATCTACGGCATCACAACTTCTCGACGAACAAGAGGCCATTACCGTATTTGATTTTAAAACCAAACTGGAATTACAAATCAGCGGTCTTGGTTGCGGTTATTTACCGCGCTATCTGGCGCAACGTTTTCTCGATAGTGGTGCGTTAATTGAGAAGAAAGTGGTTGCGCAATCCCTCTTTGAACCCGTATGGATTGGATGGAATGAACAAACCGCAGGGCTTGCCAGTGCGTGGTGGCGTGATGAGATTTTAGCAAATAGTGCTATTGCTGGTGTTTATGCAAAATATGATGACGGAAAATCAGCCATTTAAATAAAAAATTATATGACAAGCCTCTCATTCTCTTGTCATTTACCCCCCATTTAGGCACAATGCGCCGCTGTCAAAAAATGACTAAAAACCGACGTTTCATCCGCGTCGGTTATTTTTTGCTTCAAACCAATCATTCATACCAAGAGGCCGGGCTTCGTACCGGATAGATATTTACTAAAAATCGACAGTTGTTGTCGCTGAGGAATCCAAAAAAATGGGGCAATTTTTTGCTTACGCGACGGTTATCACCGTAAAGGAGAATGACCATGTCGCATAACGTTACTCCAAACACCTCTCGCGTGGAATTGCGTAAAACGCTTACGTTAGTTCCGGTTGTAATGATGGGTCTTGCCTATATGCAGCCGATGACGCTGTTTGATACATTTGGTATCGTTTCAGGCCTCACGGATGGTCATGTGCCGACAGCCTATGCATTCGCATTGATTGCGATCCTGTTTACGGCTCTGAGCTACGGGAAGCTGGTTCGCCGCTATCCTTCTGCTGGCTCTGCATACACTTACGCCCAGAAATCCATTAGCCCGACGGTTGGATTTATGGTGGGTTGGTCTTCTCTGCTCGACTATCTGTTCGCGCCGATGATCAACATTCTGCTGGCGAAAATCTATTTTGAAGCTCTGGTGCCTTCTATCCCATCGTGGATGTTTGTGGTGGCGCTGGTGGCCTTTATGACCGCCTTTAACCTGCGTAGTCTGAAATCCGTAGCGAACTTCAACACCGTAATCGTGGTGTTGCAGGTAGTGCTGATCGCGGTGATTCTGGGCATGGTTGTTTATGGCGTATTTGAAGGTGAAGGCGCTGGTACGCTGGCGAGCACGCGTCCGTTCTGGTCCGGTGATGCGCATGTCATCCCGATGATTACCGGTGCGACAATCCTGTGCTTCTCCTTTACCGGCTTTGACGGCATCAGCAACTTGTCGGAAGAAACCAAAGATGCAGAGCGCGTGATCCCGCGTGCGATTTTCCTGACCGCGCTGATTGGCGGCATGATCTTCATCTTTGCAACTTACTTCCTGCAACTGTACTTCCCGGATATCTCTCGCTTTAAAGATCCGGATGCGTCACAGCCTGAAATCATGCTGTACGTTGCGGGCAAAGCGTTCCAGGTTGGCGCGCTGATCTTCTCCACCATTACCGTACTGGCGTCCGGTATGGCGGCGCACGCAGGCGTAGCGCGTCTGATGTACGTAATGGGTCGTGACGGCGTGTTCCCGAAAAGCTTCTTCGGTTATGTACACCCGAAATGGCGTACTCCGGCGATGAATATTATCCTGGTTGGCGCGATTGCTCTGCTGGCAATCAACTTTGACCTGGTAATGGCAACGGCGCTGATTAACTTTGGTGCGCTGGTGGCGTTCACCTTCGTTAACCTGTCGGTTATCTCGCAGTTCTGGATCCGTGAGAAGCGTAACAAGACGCTGAAAGATCACTTCCAGTATCTGTTCCTGCCGATGTGTGGTGCGCTGACTGTAGGTGCGCTGTGGGTTAACCTGGAAGAAAGCTCAATGGTTCTGGGGCTGATCTGGGCGGCTATCGGTCTGATTTACCTGGCTTGCGTGACTAAGAGCTTCCGCAACCCGGTTCCGCAGTACGAAGACGTTGCATAATCTTACAAGCCGGATGACATAATCATCCGGTAAATCTAAAAAAGCCGGAGAGATATAAACTCCGGCTTTTTTGTTTCAGACGATCTCTTCCGCGTACTGCCAAAGCGCTTTTAACAGCGCTACTTTCTCTTTGTCATCGGCATATTGTTGTGCCAGCATCTGCAATTCATCAGCATAACCTTGCAAAAATTCTGCTGTGAAGACCTGACGGCGGTGCTCCAGCCAGCGTTGCTGCTCGGCGTAATCCAGCGTCCCCGGGAAGTTACGCGCCCGATAATTGAACAACAGTTTCTCAATACGTTTATCGACAAAGGTGATATCCAGTGCCGGTAAATTACGCGGCTCGGTTTCCAGGACAATTTTCATTGCTGCGCGATCGGCGTCACTGAAAAAGCCATTATAGAGCTGTGCATCGACGTTATCTGAAGGTGTAAATGGTTCGGCTTCAGCAAATATCGCAACCACTTTTTCGCGGACTTGCGGGTTTTCACGCAGAATTTTCAGGTTATCGAGACAATGCTGACGATTAATTCCCAGTCGGTCGGCATCTTCCGGGCGTAGCGTATTCGCCTGTGCCAGCACCGGGCATTTATTGATATGCACCAGCTTAACCGGGACTGCGGCGTTATCGCCCAGATCGGCCTTTGCTGTGTACAGACGCTCGCGCAGCGTGTCGCTGTCCAGCTCCAGTAATGGTGAAATATCTCCAGCTAAATCCACCATAATCACGGCATTGCGATTTTCAGGATGCCACGCCAGTGGTGCCACCCAGCTGGTATTGCCGCGCCATGCGCCAAACATACCGGAAACATGTACCAGCGGTTTCATCTGAGGCACATCAATCAACGCCGTCAGTTTGTGCTTATTACGATGGGTAAAGAGATAATCAAACAGGCGTGGTTGACGTGTTTTTACCAACTTCGCCATCGCAATAGTGGCGTACACATCGGCCATCGCATCGTGGGCGTTGCTATGTTCAATACCATTAGCTTTGGTTAAATGTTCAAGTCGAAAGCTCGGTAAACCATCTTCATTTTCAGGCCAGTTAATCCCCTCCGGGCGCAGGGCATAACAGGCACGCATCACGTCGAGCAGATCCCAGCGAGAGTTATCATGCTGCCAACTCCAGGCATAGGGATCGTAAAAATTACGATAAAAGATATTGCGCGTAACTTCGTCGTCAAAACGCACATTGTTGTAACCAAGAATACAGGTCTTCGGTACGGTAAAAAGCGAGTGAATACGGGCGGCAAAGGCAGCTTCGTTTTCCCCTTTTGCACGCGCTTCCTGTGGCGTGATTCCGGTGATTAACACCGCCCCTGGCTGGGGTAAATAATCGTCCGCAGGCTTACAGTAAAAGACTTCAGGTTCGCCGATAATATTGAATTCGCTATCAGTGCGAATGGCGGCAAACTGCGCAGGGCGATCTAACGCGGGGTGCGTGCCAAAGGTTTCGTAATCATGAAACAAAAAGGTAGATTGTTGCTTACCGTCATTCATCGTTAGGTTAAATCCGTTATTTCTGTTGTATGCCAGAGTATCAAATATCACCGTGCTAATCAGCTTTAGAGCGATATTTTGGCTGCGTGTGGAAACAGATAATGTCGGATTAAAATGAGATAACTGTCACATTTTCTTGCACTTTATTCCAGCCAGTTCATCAGGATTTCCGTAAAAAGAACAGCTATTGGAAACACCTGAGGATTTACTGTTGAAACGCCGTCTTATTATTGCTGCTTCTTTGTTCGTTTTTAATTTATCGTCTGGTTTTGCGGCGGAAAATATTCCCTTTTCACCCCAACCACCGGAGATTCATGCGGGATCATGGGTTTTGATGGATTACACAACCGGACAGATCCTCACGGCGGGTAATGAGCACCAACAACGTAATCCTGCCAGCCTGACTAAGCTAATGACGGGCTATGTCGTCGATCGCGCTATCGATAGCCATCGCATAACACCAGACGATATTGTCACTGTGGGACGCGATGCGTGGGCGAAAGATAATCCTGTTTTTGTCGGCTCTTCACTGATGTTTTTGAAAGAGGGCGATCGTGTATCGGTACGTGATTTAAGCCGTGGATTAATTGTGGATTCCGGCAATGACGCCTGTGTGGCGCTTGCAGATTATATTGCCGGGGGGCAACGGCAGTTCGTCACAATGATGAACAATTACGCTGAAAAGTTGCATTTACAGGATACCCATTTTGAAACGGTTCACGGTCTGGATGCGCTGGGCCAGCATAGCTCAGCCTATGATTTAGCCGTGCTTTCTCGCGCCATCATCCACGGCGAACCTGAGTTTTACCATATGTACAGCGAAAAAAGCCTTACCTGGAACGGCATCACCCAGCAAAACCGAAACGGGCTATTGTGGGATAAAACCATGAACGTTGACGGCCTGAAAACCGGGCATACATCCGGGGCCGGGTTTAATCTCATTGCTTCGGCGGTGGATGGGCAACGCCGTCTCATTGCAGTGGTAATGGGGGCCGACAGCGCAAAAGCTCGCGAAGAAGAGGCTAGAAAATTACTGCGTTGGGGGCAGCAAAACTTTACTACGGTGCAAATTTTGCACCGTGGGAAAAAGGTCGGTACGGAACGCATCTGGTATGGTGATAAAGAAAACATCGCACTGGGAACGGAACAAGAGTTCTGGATGGTGCTGCCGAAAGCGGAAATCTCTAATATCAAAGCAAATTATACCCTTGATGGTAAAGAACTAACTGCGCCAGTTGCTGCTCACAAGCGGGTAGGGGAAATTGAGCTGTACGACCGCGATAAATTGGTTGCGCATTGGCCATTGGTTACCCTGGAGTCTGTCGGTGAAGGCGGTATGTTTTCCAGATTGAGCGATTATTTCCACCATAAATCCTGACCTTTATTTAGCGCCGACTGGCAGGAGTGCGAGTCTGCTCGCATAATCAACACTCATTCCTTGTGGTATTTACATTGCAAATACACTGTACAAAAAAACAGTGCATGTGGAGGCGTCATGAACTACGAGATTAAGCAGGAAGATAAACGTACCGTTGCAGGTTTCCATCTCGTTGGCCCGTGGGAACAAACGGTGAAGAAAGGTTTTGAGCAGTTGATGATGTGGGTAGACAACAAAAAAGTTGTGCCTAAGGAATGGATCGCCGTCTATTACGATAACCCAGATGAAACACCTGCCGAAAAGTTACGTTGTGACACGGTGGTTTCCCTGGAGAACAACTTCACTCTACCGGAAAACAGTGAAGGCGTGATCCTGACGGAAATCTCCGGTGGGCAATATGCGGTCGCCGTTGCTCGCGTAGAAGGCGATGATTTTTCTACGCCATGGTATCAGTTTTTTAATACTCTCTTGCAAGACAGTGCTTATCAGATGTCACCTAAGCCCTGTTTCGAAGTTTATCTTAATAACGGAGCGGAAGACGGCTATTGGGATATTGAAATGTATGTCGCAGTGCAGCCGAAAATGGGTTAATGCTGGTGTAACAACAGGGTGTTAACCTGATTGCTTCGCTGTTTTTCGTCATGTAAAAGGGTAAAATTGACCTTCAGACTTCTGATAATCCCTTCGGGAATGTTCCTGATTACTTTTTGTAAGTCGGCTGGACACCTGGTTTAGTGTCTGGCCGCGGTAATCGTTCTGAGTTAACTTCATCCTTATTTAACGGAGTTCCAGCGTGCGAGCTGATAAGTGCCTTAGTCCGTTTGAAATTCGTGTGTACCGTCATTACCGTATCGTGCATGGTACTCGCGTCGCGCTAGCATTCCTGCTGACTTTTCTCATTATTCGCCTGTTTACTATCCCGGAAAGCACATGGCCACTGGTCACTATGGTGGTGATCATGGGGCCTATCTCGTTTTGGGGTAACGTCGTCCCTCGAGCATTCGAACGTATTGGCGGTACGGTGTTCGGCTCGATTTTAGGTCTTATAGCCCTGCAACTGGAGTTAATTTCGTTACCTCTGATGTTGGTCTGGTGCGCGGCGGCGATGTTCCTTTGCGGTTGGTTGGCGCTGGGCAAGAAACCTTATCAAGGCTTATTGATTGGTGTGACGCTGGCGATTGTTGTTGGTTCCCCGACAGGTGAAATTGATACGGCATTATGGCGAAGCGGCGATGTGATCCTCGGCTCCCTACTGGCAATGGTTTTTACTGGCATCTGGCCGCAGCGAGCTTTCATCCACTGGCGTATTCAACTGGCGAAAAGCCTTACCGAATATAACCGTGTCTACCAATCAGCATTTTCACCGAACCTACTGGAACGTCCGCATCTGGAAAGCCATCTGCAAAAACTCCTGGCTGATGCCGTGAAAATGCGTGGGCTGATTGCACCCGCCAGCAAAGAAACCCGTATTCCAAAATCGATATATGAAGGTATCCAGACGATTAACCGTAATCTGGTTTGTATGCTGGAGCTGCAAATCAATGCTTACTGGGCCACGAGGCCTAGTCATTTCGTGCTACTGAATGCGCAAAAACTGCGCGACACACAGCAAATGATGCAGCAAATAGTGCTGACTCTTGTTCATGCCCTGTACGAAGGTAATCCACAGCCGGTTTTTGCTAATACAGAAAAACTGAACGATGCTGTGGAAGAGTTGCGCCAGTTGCTCGCTAATCATCATGATCTGAAAGTCGTTGAGACGCCGATTTATGGCTATGTATGGCTAAACATGGAAACGGCGCATCAACTGGAGTTGCTGTCAAATCTGATTTGTCGGGCTTTGCGCAAATAAATTCCGACCTTCAGAATCAAATTGTTGCTGCTTCGATTCAGCAAGGATAAAGGGTATGATAGTGAATAGGGATAAAAGCATTGTCATCTGCGGCAGCTATGAGTAATGTTGGCCCTAACGAATAGCGGTTGCTTAAACGAATCCGACTCTCACATTATCAGGGGTATAAAAATGGAAACTACCAAGCCTTCATTCCAGGACGTGCTGGAATTTGTTCGTCTGTTCCGCCGTAAGAACAAACTGCAACGTGAAATCCAGGACGTTGAGAAAAAGATCCGTGACAACCAGAAACGTGTCCTGCTGCTCGACAACCTGAGCGACTACATCAAACCTGGTATGAGCGTTGAAGCAATTCAGGGCATCATCGCCAGCATGAAAGGCGACTATGAAGATCGTGTTGATGATTACATCATCAAAAATGCTGAGCTCTCCAAAGAACGCCGCGATATCTCCAAAAAGCTGAAAGCTATGGGCGAAATGAAAAACGGCGAAGCGAAGTAATTTCTACTTTATTCAATGAGGATTGCCGGGCAATCCTCATTGTTCATTGATTCTTTTCTCCGTGTCGTAAGTCATCATTCCCATCTCATAACATATTGAAATTTCTGGCTTAACGACTGCCTTCTTCTGTATGCAACAAGGCAAGAAGTTCTGCAACCCCGATGTTATTTACCGCACTGGTCACTAACACCTTTCGTGCTCCAGCTTCCCGTAGCCAGCATTTCACCAAAGATATCTGTTCTTCACTGGCTAAATCCACTTTGGTGACTACCCCAATGACCGGGCGATTCATTGACGTGGTAAAGCCTGGCGAAAAAGGTGACCACGGTGCGTCCGCATTAAGCACCAGCGCTATAATGTCTGCTTCACAGGCGCTGACCAGCAGCGCACTGTAAAGACTGCGGTTTTCGAGGTATTCCCCGGGAGTGTCAATGGTGGCCGGTGACCAGACGATAGCCTGCGTTTTCTGATACTGAATGTCTTCCCCGCGCAGGCATTGCGTGAGTGACGTTTTTCCGCACTGGCTGGGTCCGATGAGCATCATACGTTGCATCGAGTCAGGTCCGGGTAATGGGGCAGGCGGTAAAGCGCATCATTTCGCCCAGCGTTCGGGTAACCTGGCTAAGTGCATATTCGATAGCAGAAACATCGCCAGTCAGAACTACCGCGCCGGTAAAACGATCAAGAAAACCAATCTCTACAGCGCCTGACTTTGTGGCGATATCGCACGCGATGATAGATGCTTCGCTGGGGGTAATCGTCAGAATGCCAATAGCGGAAACGGTGTCCGGTAAGCCTAATTTTTTAAACAGATCCTTTCCAGGATTTGCAATAACATGTGCCAGCGTGACCTGTTTACCGGGGACATATTCCTGAATCATTCGTTCAGTCGTGTGCTGAGGTGACATTATCCCTCCACCATCTGACGCCACATGGCTTCATGCGGACGGGCAATTACTGAGCGATAGACCAACAAACCTTTTTCCCCCGCTCGCTCGCTGGCGACAGATACCGCGTTATTAACATCAGAAATATCGCCTGCCACTACCATGTAGCATTTACCGCCAATACCAAAGGCCATATGTACCCGTACGAGCGTGACGTTTGCCGCTTTCACTGCACAATCGGCAGCGTCAATGCAGGCCGCTACACTCCAGGTTTCGACTACACCGACAGCCCGTCGCTGGTCAACATGGTTCAGACCGCTGATTGCGGGCAGGATAGTGGGATGAATATTAGGAAGGACCAGACTGTCGACCAGCATTTCACCTGCAAGGGAAGCGCCGCTGTTGATGGCCTGCTGTACTGCACCGACATCGCCGCCGAGCATCAGCAGAAATTTACCGGGGCAAAGCGTTTTGCTGACCAGTAATTCAACGTTGGCGCTTTTCAGCATGGCATCGCCGGTTTCCATCCCTTTCGCGATACTACTAAGTTCTAAAATACCTACCGCTTTTGACATGGTTAACCTCTCACAAGCGTAATCGCGTTTTCTGTCACATCGCTGACCATGCCATCAATACTGGCATGAACAGGGGCGCCTAATGCGCCGTGTGGAATTTGACCTACACATTGCCCATGAACGACGCGATCGCCTTTTTGTACACACGCAATTGCGCTGGCACCGATGTGCTGGCGTAACAATAACGTCACTTTTTCGGGTTGTGGCACCTGTTCAGACAATGGCGCGTCCTGATACCACGGGGTTAAGCCCAATCTGGTTACCAGCCGTTTTACTGGAATCAGCCGATAATTTGCCATGGCATCCTCAGGATTTAAGGCACCTTCGTAGCGGAGATTTTTGGCGCGTAATTCCTGCTTAAGCAGGCGGTTTATGCGCATGGGTGAAATACCTACCGGGCAGGCAACGCTGGCGCAGACGTTGCACTCCGAACAGGTGAGCGCTGTCAGTAACAGTTGCGGCGTAGCGAGCTGTTGGTAGTTAACCGCACGTACTAACAAATGCGGTGACAGTTCGTGACCGATTAAATGACGTGGGCAGAGATCGGTGCATAAGCGGCATTGTTCACAAACGGTTTTCGCGACGGCAAGTACGCTGCGGTCATCCTGCATTCGACGTTGGAGCAGTGAATGAGAGTTGGGTAAAACCAGCAGGCCGCCAGTGGTTTTGCTGACTGGCGTATCGAGCGATGTGATCAAACTCCCCATCATCGGACCGCCATTGATAAAACCAGGATTATCTACCGTTGCGCCTCCCGCCAGCGCCAGTACCTCGCGTAAAGAGATCCCGATGGGAACGGTCACCGTTACGGGTTTAGCAACTGCACCATTAACGGTTAGCGTGCGGCGCGTTACCGGATACTGCTGCTCAACAGCTCTGGCAATATTCAGCACAGTCTGGACGTTATTGACGACTACGCCGACGCTAACGGGCAACGCGGCTGGTGGAACGCGGCGACCTGTTGCCATCCAGATGGTCAGCACTTCGTCTCCTGCGGGGTAAACGTCGGGCAAAATATGCAGGCGGATATCAGGCGGTAGTAATGGTGTGAGGGCGTTTATTGCCAGTTGATACTTTTCTTTCAGCGCGATGATTCCGCTACTGGCCCCGGTGGCTTTCATCGCGTAGTGAACGCCGCGAAGCAGGCGACTGGCTTGCTGCGCCATTAACTGCTGGTCCACTTTCAGCATCGGTTCGCATTCCGCCGCATTCACCAGGAACGTATCAACACGTGCTTGTAGCTTGATATGTGTCGGAAAGCCAGCCCCACCAGCACCTACGACGCCTGCTGCTTGTACTCGCTCGCGGATCGTCTGACCGTCGCAGGAGGTTAACTCGACGTTCATAACAACTCCTCAAGCAGTTCTGCAATAGCATTGGCATCAGCCACACGTGGATTGGTACGCAATGTTGCATCCGCCAGCGCCGCCTGAACCATATCGGGAATACGTGATGACCATTCTGCTCTTTTTTCTTTCAGAGCATTGGCGAGAGTCGGTATTGAACACGCTTTTTTGAGCTGTTCAATATGTTGAATGAGTGCATTCAGGCTTGCGGTGTCATTGGCATTGCCCGGGCATAAATGACACGTTTTAGCCAGCCGGGCGTAGCGTTTGACGGCGCGAGGATCGCCAGCATTAAAACGAATAACTGACGTCAGCAGGAGCGCATTCGCCAGACCGTGGGGCAAATGAAACTGCCCACCGAGTTGATGGGCAATCGCATGATTTAATCCCAGTCCGGCCTGACTAAAGGCAATTCCTGCAAGTGTAGAGGCATTATGCATTTTACCGCGGGTGGCAAGACAATCGCCTTTCTTCACTGCAGTGGGCAGGTAACGAAAAACAATTTGCATGGATTTTTCGACCATTGCATCTGTGAAGTCACTGGCGCGGGGAGAAACATAGGCTTCAAGCGCATGGGTTAAAACATCCATTCCGGTATTGGCCGTTATCGCGGGTGGCACACTGACGACCAGCGAGGGGTCGAGGACTGCGATATCCGGATAAAGTGCATCATCGAAAAGGGGATATTTAATTCCCTTCTCAGGATCGCTGATGACACAGGCGCTGGTCACTTCTGAACCAGTGCCGCTGGTGGTGGGGATGGCTACGCAGGTTTCAATTTCGATAGCACACTGGCGACTAAACCAGACAATCGCTTTTGCGGCATCCAGTGCAGAGCCGCCGCCAAAACCGATAACCACATCCGGGCGTAAAGTTTGCATCTGAGTGATGCCTTTTACCACTGTCTGGATAGTTGGATCGGGCGTTATTTCGCTAAAAATACTGAGGCGATTGCTGTCGGGTAGCGCCAGGCGCAAGGTATCAATCAACGGCGATCGCGCCAGAAAGGTGTCGCAAATAATCCAGATGTGCTTATTCGTGAAACGGTTAAGTACTTTGAGACTTCCCGGTCCGCTGTATAAACGCGTCTGCAGTGAAAAAGTATTCATTTCCGTTTCTCTAGCGAATGGAAAAGCCGCTGGTTAACACACAGCGTCGTGAGCGGGCAAAAGTCCGGGCTGACGTTGTCCCTTCTCCGGTCGGTGTAGCAATGGTGAAGGTCGTAAAGCCTTCGCCGCCGACGCCAATACCCGCCCAGGAAGGACCGTTTTTGACAAAGATTGAAGTTTGCATAACGCGCGCGGCAAGGTTGAGCCGTGAGATGTTCTGCGAGTGCATGATTGCGGTGTGATGCAAACTGTCTTCTACATTCAGCGCAAGTGTGAGGGCGCTATCAAAATCGTTGACCTTCACAATGGGTAGCATTGGCATGAGTTGTTCGCTGGTAACCCAGCTATCATCGGCGTCAACAACGGCAATCAGCAAGCGGGGCGCTTTTGCTGGCAAAGGGAGGCCTGCGGCTTCCAGCAAGGCTGATGGACTTTTGCCGACCAGTTTTTTGTTGGCCACGCCGTCTGGCAGGCAAACAGCACGCAATTTTTCAGTTTGTTCATGGTTAAGAAGAAGGGCGCCAAAACTTTGCATCTGCTGAATCAAATAATCTGCCACTGAGGTCACGACGATTAGGCTTTTTTCAGCGATACACGGCAGGTTGTAATCAAACGAGGCTCCGTTAATGATGTCTTCGGCAGCTTTCACAATATCTGCCGTTTCATCGACGATGCAGGGGGGATTACCCGCACCGGCACCAATCACTTTCTTGCCACTTTTCATTCCCATGGCGACGATACCCGGACCGCCGGTAATCGCCAGAACGCTGATTTTAGGGTGCACCATCATCTGTTCGGTTGCGGCAAAGGTCGGTTCAGATACAGTAACGATCAGGTTATGAATGCCACTACAGCGAAACGCGATGTCTTCGATTATGGCGATCAATTTCAGCGAGACGTTTTGGGCTCCCGGGTGTGGACTGAAGTAGACGCTATTACCAGCTGCCAGCATGCTGATGCTGTTGTTAATGATGGTTTCCGTGGGATTGGTACTTGGCGTGACCGAGCCAATAACTCCAAACGGGGAGTATTCAAACAAAACCATGCCACCATCACCGGTCAGTGCGGTGGTGGTTAAATCTTCAATTCCTGGTGTGTTATCGAGTGCCGCTTTGTTTTTTAAGTACTTATCTTCTTTATTTCCCATTCCCGTTTCGTTAGCGCTCTCTTCCGCCAGTTCTGTAAGACGGGGCGTTAATTCTTCGCGAATGGCGCTGATAATGGCGCTGCGAGTCTTAAGAGGACACTGTTGAAAACGCAAAAAGGCCTGGTGTGCAGCGCCGATAGCTTCATCGACAGTCTGGAAAATACCGTTTTTTTGCGTTTGTGATGTCGTGGGGACTAGCTGCTCGCGCAGAATATTGCGGATCAGTGTTTCTAATTCAGAGTTATTCATTGGTTTTCTCCCACGTTAATTGCCGTCATTGCGCTTTGGGCAATATCCATGTCTTGTTCAACGCTACCACCACTAATCCCAAGCCCTCCAAGCAATATTCCGTCACGCCAGAGGGGGAAGCCGCCACCAAAAGTGACGACTTTGCCTTGCATATGGCTTTCTAGCCCGTAAAGTGGCGCCCCCGGTTGCACGGTATCCGTAAGCTTGTGTGTTGCCGTTTTCATCGCCACGGCGGTCCAGGCTTTTTTCGGTGCCAGTTCACTGCTAACCAGCAGTGCATCAGGCATCCGCCAGGTAACACTTTCTGTTCCGTTGGCATCGACAATGCTGATAACAACGGGAATATGCAGTTCATCCGCACGCATTGCCGCGCTACGAATGAGCTGATGAAGATCCTGAAAAGTGAGCGACATCGTGCGTTCCTTCAATGCTGAAGTGTGGTTGGCTTCGTGATAACGTTTTGTGATTTCCTGAATCATCAGGTTCTGATGAGCAACGTTGTCTTCCACGCGGGCGAGGGCATACAGGCAATCGGAAAGTCGGTTGATATAGTGCAATAAAACATGGCGGACGCTGGATTCCGTTGTCAGTTCAACCAGGCGTCTTTCAGCCCGCCGGGCTACCGTGCGCGCGAAATGCATGCGGCTCGCGGCTTCACAACGTCCAGGCAGAATGAAGCAGTGAACTGGAGGAACAGCGCTCATTGCGCTATCGATCGCTTTTTCAAGTGCGGCAATTTCTTCCGTACTGATGTAACGCTGCTGCGCTGATGGCTGCTCGCTTTCACTGGCGAGTTCGGCGCTAAACCAAAATATCTGTTGCTGAATGGCTTCCAGTAATATGCGATGGCTTTCGATGGCGGTGGCGCAATAACACAGACTGAGTGTCGCGTTCAGTTCATCCAGTGTGCCGTAGGCTTCGACGCGTAGATGAGTTTTACTCACGCGTTGTCCGGTAAATAGAGACGTACTTCCTGAATCACCTGTGCGGGTATAAATCGCCATCTTTCAACTCCTTAGCGCGAAATCGTATCTACAATGCCGACCACTGCCAGGTCGATGGCTTCGTTGGGGCCGCTAAAAACATGTCTGGCGCTGGATCCACTGCTGAGGAGTACCAGCTCACCGACGCCAGCGCCAACTGAATCAACAGCAACTTCGTCGCCAGTTAATGGCGTGAGAGGCAATTCGCCGTCAGCACTGACCCGGCGAACCAGCAGCAGTTTTTTCCCGACCAGGGTAGGTGATTTTTGCGTGGATACCACCGCGCCAGTGACTCGAGCCAGATGCATGGGTTACTCCTGCCTGATTAACTGAATGTTTCGGGTCATTGCCGCTTCACGCGCAAGTGCGGTCACACAGCATTTCCGTTGCAACACCACTATCCCTGCGCATAACTGCACTACGTCGGCATAACTTAAAAGTTGACCACGATGAAGGTGGATTGGTTGTCCTTGTTCGTCGCACCAGGTTAGCGGTAGATGGGCGAGATGCTTCAATTTGATGGCGTTCAGGAAATGACTCTGCAACGACAATTGAATGTGTATTCCCCAGCTAACGCCTCGTGAATGTGGATTACCGCTCGATCTGACGTTTCGTTCTCCGCAAGTTGTCGCAGCAACGGTAAATCGACGAATCGAATTTGTAACGAAGCATACTGATGAACTATCTCGTGAACGCTGGCTTCTCGCAGTTGCGAAACCGTCAGCGCGAGTGTTTTCCCCGCACGTTGTTTCAGGCGAAAAATCACTTCTTCAACAATGTGTTGCATCAGTTTGTTATTCATGGCACCGACACCAGCGTGGCAAAAACGTCAGGATTATCAGCGCCTGCGGCGTTGGCCTCGTCGGTATCAATATGCATTTCAAGGCGCATATCTGGTGAGACGCGAACAGCAACGTTATCGAATATCAGTCGTCGTTCATCACCTTCAATGGCGACCGCCACTTTATCGCCATGTGTAACGCCATAAATCAGGGCATCAAGCGAAGACATATGAATGTGCCGTTGTGCGACAATAACGCCAGAAGCGATTTCCAGCTCTGCAAACGGGCTTATCAGACGAATCCCCGGTGTGCCGCTGAGATCGCCAGACATACGTAGCGGGGCGGTGATCCCTAATGTTCTGGCGTCAGTCCGGGAAATCTCCACCTGGCTTGAGTTACGTAGTGGCCCTAACAAGCGAACGTTGTGTAATTTGCCTTTTGGTCCCACCAGCGTAACAACCTGTTCAGCAGCGAATTGACCAGGTTGCAGTAATGACTTTTTCTCGCTGATCGGTTGTTCAGGAAAAAGGCGCACATAATCCGCCGTTGAAAGATGAATATGGCGACTGGAAACGCCCAGTGGGATAGGGCGCTCGCGCATTTCATCCAGAACCTGGCTGACAGTTTCCTGCAAGGTTTGTTTATCCATTGCTACTCCCCTCGCTTATCAGAGTGCAGACAAAGTGAACGTGGCTCACCTTTTTGCCGTTGACACGCGGGATCAAGACACAAATTACAGCTGATAATCTCTGGGGGGGCGACTGTTGCTGGCGTTTCGCTTACTGCCACCGTCATATTCATTGCTTCTGTTGGGCGGGGCAGTATTCCCTCACCCGGGCGGGCAATCACTTTGTGTGCGACGAGGCCATTTCGCTGTTCGGCGAAACTGGCACCCGTCGCGATCGCCGCATTAACCGAGGCGACGTCACCGGTGATTTTAATGAGCGTCCAGCCTGAGCCATTGGTCTTCTCAAGGCCAACCAGCGTGATGGACGCGGCTTTTGCCATAGCATCTGCGCAACTGATGGCGAGTGCCAGACCACTGATTTCAAGTAATCCCAGTGATTGCTTCACGCTGTGCTCCTTAGCGAATGGGGTTATGCAGATTTAGGTAAAATGGCCTCAACATCGCTGTGTGGCCGCGGGATGACATGGCAGGATTTCACTTCGCCAACGGCGCTTGCGGCGGTGCTTCCTGCATCAACGGCGGCTTTTACTGCGCCAACATCGCCACGGACCATCACCGTAATCAGACCCGAACCAATCTTTTCATAGCCAACCAGTTGCACGTTGGCGGATTTAACCATGGCATCTGCGGCTTCAATTGCGCCAACTAACCCTTTTGTTTCAACCAGTCCTAGTGCGTTGTTCATACAGCGTTTCTCCTGTGGATTATGAGTGGCATTCCCTGAAGGGAATGCCTTTTACCAGGCGGGCAGCGTTATTGCCGATGCTGCGCCGGGCATGGTTATCTTGTTGATACATCAGCGTAAACAGTGGCGCTGATGCCGGTAAGTTTTTGTAATGCACAATCAGCTTTTCCCGGTCGCAGGCTATGCCAACCAACAGGGGGGACTGACGAGCAGCCTGCCAGGCGCTATCGATGACTTCACCTGACGGGATATGTTGAATGCGAAAGGGGATACCTTCCTCTTCAATGCCAAGAAGCACCTCATTCCATGTACTGATACAGTCACCTATTTCCGTAACGACAATAGCGGGCGTATGTTCTTTACTTTCCATGAGCCAACTCCCTGTGCCAGGAAATCAGTAGCCCGGTAGCTACCGCATTGCGCGGGCCTTCACTACCACGGATATTCCCCCGTCCGGCGACCAATCGATAATGCGCCAATGCATCGGTGACTAACTGCGGTACTTCGAAATCCAGGGAAGAACCGCCCACCAGAACGACGAACGGAATATCGCGAATATTTCCGCCTGGACTTACCTGACGTAGCGCGCGCAGGGCATTGGTTACGAAGACGCGCTCTTTCGCACTGCGGCGAACAGCACGTACTTTTTCCAGTGTTAAATCGCCGGGAATAGGCACCAGTTCGTCAGGTTTCACCACACAAACGCGGGCAAATACATGAGGGGACAGCGGAGTAGGGAAGAACTGAACGCTGCCGTCTTCATGGCGTAAATGGAACAGACTTTCTACTTTTGCCAACGGGTATTTTTTGATTTCTTCTGCCAGATAACGATCATTTAAGCCCAGTTCCCTGGCAATAATCATCGTCACCATGTCGCCCGCTCCCGCAAGGTGAGTAGCTATCATTTCCCCTTTCTGATTGATGATGGAGGCATCGGTAGAACCTGCGCCTAAGTCCAGAATTGCCAGAGGGCGTGTGGTTCCAGGGGTAGTCAAGGCTCCCTGAATTGCAGCTTCTGCTTCAGCGCCTCCGACCTGAACATCAACATGCAGTTTTTGCTTAATTTCACTGGCGATCATCGCCATTTGCAGTCGGTCGGATTTCACCATTGAAGCGATACCCACAGCCTGTTCCAGTGAAAATTCACCAGCCAGCCCACCGGTTACGCTGACGGGAACAGAGGTATCTATCGCCAGTAAATCCTGAATAAAAATTTCGTGGCTGGGTTTATTGGTCAGTTCCGCCATAGTCTGGCGAACATGTTCCAGCATACCGCCGATGTTGGTGCCCGGTTCTCCCGTTACGTTTTCCAGTTTTGAGCACTCGCCGACCGCTTTCATAATGGCATCGGCACCAGCAGCAACATCAACTCGTATTGTACGTCCGGCAGAAAGCAGCTCGATGTTTCCGGCGGGTATCGAACGGGCTTTAACGTCGCCAGAAGGTGTTTTCACCACTACTGCAGAACGGTTGCCTATGAGTGCTCGTGCAACAGGAACGATATTTTTAGTCTCCTCAGCATTGAGGGCGAAAACAGTGGCAATCCCATACGGATTAGACAGGGTTTCGATAACCTTCCCGGGAACGGCGACTTCAATCGCGGCTAGCATGCCGAGCGGAATACGATCGATGTAGAGGACTTCATCAACAATGGGTAAAGGGATTTCCAGGCGGTTACTGACCAGCACGCCATCATCACGTTGCAGAATAACGCCAGTCAGTTGATATCCGGCACGCACGGAGGCGTTTATCATGGTCGCGATATCGGCAAAATCAAATGCCGATGACACGACCAGAATGTACGGTGTATCCGCCGGACGTGTTAACAACTCTTGTGGCGTGATGGTGAGCCCCACGCCCAGTCCCACTCCGCCCGGAGTTTTTGGGTTGTGACCAATCATGGTTGATTCGGTGATGATGGTTTCCGTAATGGTTTCCATCGCCACATCGCCAATGACAGGAGTTGCTTCGTTGATACGAATAAGCGAAATATCGCTGACATTGATGCCGACTTTTTTCGTTGCCTGTGCGAGCGCCTCCTGAATACCATGGACGTTACGCAACGTACCTTTGATTCCGGTGGTTTCCGCAAGGGCGCTGCTCACGAACGACAATTCTCCAGACGTACTGAGCGTCGCCAGTGCAACTTCTGTGGATGAATTGCCGATATCAATGCCTGCTATATATCGCATAGTTCGTCCTTAATCGTCGCCTTTCAGTTTTTTACGCTCGACATAGAGTTCTGCAGCTTCGCGGACAAATGCAGCGCAAATTTTGGCCTGATAACGACGTTCAAGATCGTCAGCAATGGCAATGAGTTCTTGCTTTGTCGAACGATAAGGGCGTAACGCATTGTAGATTTCGAGGATGCGATCGTCCGGCACTGAGGTAAGCTCGGCAGCGCGTTCAAAATTCATCGCCAGGCGATCACGACCCGCATCTCTGGCAATCGCGGCCTGAATACGCAATGTTTCAGGGGTTATACGCATATCCTGGGCGGTGACTTTATCGCTGAGGACATTCTCCAGAGTGAAATCGTCGAGCGTTTTATTGGTCGCCGTTTTAACCCATTCTGGATGTTTATTTGCCAGTGGATAATCCGTCACTTTGGCGCTCTGTATTGACGCGTTGGGTGCCGCAGAAACAGGAGCTGCATCCTGTAGACTGTTCATGCGGTTCAACACGTCCCTGACCATCGACTCAATTGCATCGGTATTCATGAAGGTTTCCTTTGTTAAAACGTCACGCGCAGTTCTTGCGGTTTTTTGCCTGTGACCACGTACTTCGTCTCTTTGATATGTAAAATGGCTGATTTGGCCTGGTATTTAGGCCGCGCCATTTGATCGTTGAGGGTCGGAACTGGTTGTGGAGACTCACGCTTCGCATAACGCGCGGCGTTTTTACCAATCTGGCGATAAGTTTCCAGCGTCAACAAAGGCGCTTGCGGGAAAAGTTCCAGGTTAGACAAAGGGGGAAGCCCCTGCTGGTGGATAACCGTGGTGCCTTTTGACTGAATACCAATAGCAATGCCGGAACCACTAAGGCGATCGCCTTCGACCGCCACGAATGCGACATCAGACGATTTAAAGCAGCGAATCACACGGGCTTTAATACCTTCTTCTTCGATACCGGCGATTACTTCGCGCAAGATGTTTTTATGCGGAATGCCAATAATATTGACGGTCTGCGCCAGGCCAAATGCCGGGCCTACAGCAATAATGACTTCATCTTGCTGAGTGCCTTGTTGGGCTTCGCCAATTTCGGTCAAAAAACTCCCTGCATCCGGTGCGGAAGGGGCAGTGGAGGCGACAGGCGCGCGAAATGAAACGGACTTGTCGCTGGTTTGCATTTCTGCCAGCACGTCTTCGATAATCTGACGCAGTAATTTTTCGTTAATTTCCATTTCTCACCCTTAGTCAATTTCGTTGGGATCAAGTGCACCGGGAATATTTTTGATCTCTTCCCAGCGTTCCCCTTGCAGGCGGTAACCTGTAGCCGGTCCGGCGTAATCATTGACATCATTGACCGCAGACAGCACTTGTCCGTTATCGACGATAATGGCTGAGGTATGGAGATAATCGCCGGTCAGTTTCGCTTTTTGCATGTTGAGCATGTCCTGAGCGACATCGGTAAAACCGCCTTGCGCCAGGGCTTTCACCACTTCCAGGCTGTTACGGTTTTTATTGATAATTTCCTGGGCGAACTTAATGTCTTCTACGATGTTGCGCTCTGGCATATCTTTCGAACCGTGGGCATAGGTCGCCGCTTCGACCTCTTCATCGGTAATAAGGGGTAATCCCATACCGGCAAAGACAGCCTGTAAAGCGCGTGCGGCTTTATTGCGGATGGCGACAACATCTTCTTCGCGCACTGGTCGCAGACCGCCATCAACCTTCAGGTCACGCTGAATGACGTTGTAATCATCGAAGTCTTCGGCGTCTTCGTTTGAACCGGCAAACATATTGTCGTAGTTAGGCACAGCGGAAAAACCGGAAGAGATAAAGTCAGTACCCGGCAGAAACTGCATCAGGAAACGCGCGGTACGGCGCATATCTGAGTGGGTAAAGGTCTGGTCATTACTGGAGGCACATTCCAGATCCAGCGATGAGCAAATTAAGTTTTCCGCCAGCACTGCGCGGATGCCTGACGGCACAGCTGATGGAACACCGATGCAGCTTACGGAACCATTCTGCAGCCCCTGTACGCCTGCGGCTTTGGTGATGTAAATGCAACGAGCCTCGAGATAAAGCATTGATTTGCCTTCCGCGTAACCCATCTGTACTTCAGAGCCGGAGCCGGAAGTAAAGCGCATTTTTAAGCCGCGAGAAGCATAAGATGACGCGAGAAATCCTTTTGACCACGGGGTGTCATCGCCATCGGTGAAAACAGGTTCTGTACCATAGACAGAAATTGTTTCGGCGTAACAGGTGTGGCCTAACATACCGAGTTTCAGTTCGGTGGCTTCTTCCAGTGAACACTGGGTCAAAACGCCCGGGCGCCCTACCTGTGAACCTACCAGCAGAGCGATGGCGTTGAACGGCGCATAGCGAGCAACGGCAACGGTGGTTTCCTGTTCATCAAATCCGCGCCATGCGCCTTCAGCTGCGTCGGCGGCAATTTGTACCGGGTTATCTTTGACGTTGGTGACGTGAGCCTGTTGTGATGGTGTTCGACGGGCGCGCATTTTCTGCATCGCCATCATCATCTCTACCACGTTCATCTGCGAAACCACTTCGACGATTTTGGCGGGCGTCATTGCTGTGGTAAGGGGAACGATATCGCTACGTTTGACATTCGGATCGCACAGCATATTGGCAAGTTTGACCGAATCCATCGCGATGACTTCTTCGGCGCGCGCGAGATTGATGCCGTAACGGGCGATAAAGTGGTCGATCAGGTCAAACTGGCTGGCGGGTTTTCCATCCAGCTCGGTGACAACGCCGTTAACAATTTTGATTGACGGTTTTGGATCGTTCGGGCTTTCCATCGCAATGAAGCCTTCTTCAATCCACTCTTTAACGAAACCGTCCTGGTTGACCGGGCGTTTTGCCAGTGCTTCAAATCTTTTCGATCTCATGAATCTGCCTCAGGGAATTCAGATGTAGGAAGGGCGATCGTTTTTCGGTGTATCGCCGAGAGTCGAAAGTACGGTTTTACCGATTTCGCGTGCGGAGATGACCGCCTGACGGACTGCGCCGGAGTCACCTGAGATAATCAGAATGACTTCATTGCTGTAGCTGGTGCCATGAGCAGGCGAGCTGTATGCCACCACGTCCACATTGGCGGACTTCAGCGCGGTATCGGCCATCAGAACACCCACAGCGGCCGGAGCGCCGACAATAACGCCGCAAGCGCGACCCAGAGGTGCGCCAAACGCTTTTTCCAGTGCATAGCTGGCGCGGGCGGTGTATTGCAGTTCAAGATGTCCGGCTTCGTTGGCATAGACATCACCAAAGGTCCGATCGAGTTCTTTCAGGGCAACTTCAATACCGCGTTTCACGTCGGAAACATCGTTGCCACCTAAGAGGATTAATGAGCCGTGTCCTGCACCGCCTTTGGTATCGCGAGGAAGTTCAATGCTAATAACTTCAGTGTTCGTAGCTTTTACCGCTTCATCAGCGGCCATAATGTGTGGACCTGCGCCAATACGTGCACCCAGAATGCCAATGGAGCGATAGCGTTTTTCAAGTTTCATCGCGTCCAACAGGGCGCTATCAACGTTCGCAATGACCAGACCTACAGTGTCGCCAATAGCGGTGCCAACAAATTCCGTTAACGTGCAGCTTTTTTCTGCCATAGCCGTCTCTCGTGTTTGATGAGTGGTTTCCGGGAGAACCTCATGCTCTGGCGTCGCTACGCGAGCGATGACCTGCGCCATGATCTGTTCGACCAGTTCATTGCTGCTCATGGGTTAATTCCCTTTGGTAAGATTTTTTCGACATCGGTATGTGGGCGGGGAATAACGTGTACGGCTTTTACTTCACCGACGTTACGCGCGGCGGCGGCACCTGCGTCTGTTGCCGCTTTTACAGCCCCGACATCACCACGAACGATGACGGTCACCAGCCCGGAACCTATTTTTTCGTAGCCAACCAGCAATACATTTGCCGACTTCACCATGCGTCTGCGGCCTCTATGGCGGCAGTTAAGCCTTTGGTTTCTACCATTCCTAACGCTTCTTGTTGCATAAAGACCTCGCCTGGATTTTTTGACGATATGACTATAAAAAAAAGCGAGGAAAAAGAATGGCTGACTTAATCGGCCAATGAGAAAAATAAATAGAGGGCAAATATTATAAAATTGCTTTTATAAACTATATGTTATTAATTTATTGGTTGTTTTGTGGATGTTTCAATGTGAATTAATTGCGTTGGCTGAGGGGGGTAATTGCGGATAAAATTTCGTTGGGTTTGGTTCGCGGAAGGGAATTGTGATATTTGTTTAAATTTTATTATATCATGATGACAATTTTTTATTGTGAAAGTTTGGCAGTAATTATTACTTTCAACACTGATTAACGCTGTGTTGGATGCTTCTGCAATGACAATAATTTGCTATGTCAGCACGATTTTTCCACGAGTCTGTCATGAATGTTGGCAATATTTTTTGCAGAGCAATTTTTATAGTTGCCCTCGATATACACAACAATCAGCAATTCTGTTGGCTGATGAAGAAACAAACTCCGCAAAGAAGGTGTCACTATGAATGATTCACTCAAGGCGCAATGCGTTGCCGAGTTTTTGGGCACCGGACTGTTCCTCTTTTTTGGCATTGGTTGTTTGTGTGCCCTCAAACTTGCTGGGGCAAGTCTGGGGCTGTGGGAAATTTGTATTATTTGGGGGTTAGGTATTTCACTTGCTGTTTATCTTACGGCAGGAATTTCCGGCGCTCATCTCAACCCAGCGGTTACGATTGCTCTATGGTTGTTCGCCGCTTTTCCTGGCCGTAAAGTGCTGCCATTTTGTATGGCACAATTAGCGGGTGCCTTTGGTGGTGCGGTTCTGGCGTATTTTTTATATAGCAATTTGTTTACCGATTTTGAATCTGCCCACAATATGGTTCGTGGAAGTGCAGAAAGTTTACAACTCGCCAGTATCTTCAGTACTTACCCGGCAGCGGCAATAAATGTATGGCAGGCGGCGCTGGTTGAAATAGTCATCACGTCTATGTTGATGGGATTGATTATGGCGTTGACCGATGACGGCAACGGTGTACCGAAGGGGCCTCTTGCACCTTTACTGATTGGTATTCTGGTTGCTGTTATTGGTGCTTCTACTGGACCATTAACCGGTTTTGCCATGAATCCAGCGCGTGATTTTGGGCCAAAAATGTTCACCTGGCTTGCGGGTTGGGGAGAAATAGCGATGACTGGCGGACGCAATATTCCTTATTTCATTGTACCCATTATTGCCCCGGTCATTGGTGCCTGCGTTGGCGCGGCGATTTATCGCTTTCTCATTGCACAAAATTTACCTGTCAATAGTGTTACGCCTAAAGATATCCGCGAATAGCGAAATAACCTGGCGGTTATAAACGTTTATTTTTTTACTGTTTGTGATCTGCTTTCCGAACTTATTAAAAAGTCTCCCGCTTCATGGAGGCTTTTGTTATTGTCCTTTGTGCTTCTCGTCAGTAAATCATCAGGGATGATGTGAAGATTAAATGTAAAACAATTGTTTTTACAATAACAATAAATTAACTGGGAGGTTTTATCATGATTTCTGCGGCGACACTTAATTCAGAACTCATTAATAAAATCGCGCAGGATTTTGCGCAGGCGACCAGCCTTGCGGTTGTCGTGGTCAATATCCACGGTGATGAAATTTCCGAACTTTTTAACTTCACCCCGTTTTGTCAGATGATGCGGCAACATCCACAGCTTAGCACTCGCTGCCGCATGAGCGATCGTTGTGGAGGCCTGGAAGCTTCTAAATCCGATCAACCTTGTATTTACCGTTGCCATGCAGGATTAACTGATTTCTCTATTCCTTTGGTGATTGCCGGGCATTTAGTCGGCTTTGTGTTGTGTGGACAAGTCCGCCTGCGTAATGGTGATGTCGACTTGATCGATATTCTGAATGTCGATGATCGTTGGCAAGCAGATCCCGAATTACTTAATGAATTTCGCAAAGTCCCGGAGATGGATTACTCGCGAGTTATGGCCTCTGCTGATTTGTTGAAATTGATTGTGGAAAATTGCCTCAAAAAGCAACTCAATTTTGTCGTTATTAAAGAGAATAAACCTCATTCGGATTCAGTTCGTCAGACCCGTGCGTCTAATCCCCACGATAATAAAATGAAAAAAGCATTGCGCTATATTGATGCGCATTTATCAGACGATTTACGCCTGGAAGATGTTGCCTCGCATGTTTATCTAAGCCCTTATTATTTCAGTAAATTGTTTAAGAAATATCATGGAATTGGTTTTAATGCATGGGTAAACCAACAACGCATGGCCAGCGCCCGAGAGTTGCTGTGCCATAGTGACTGGAGCATCGCCAGCATTGCGCGTAATTTAGGCTTCTCTCAAACCAGTTATTTTTGCAAAGTTTTTCGACAGACCTATCAGGTAACGCCGCAGGTTTACCGTCAGCAAATTAGCGAAAATACGGCTGCGGAAACGGCATAAATTCAATGTAAAAAATGAGGGATGGTTAAATATACTCTGGCAGTAATAATTCATTTACGTGTTATGGGAAAATTGAAATCGGCTCATAACATACGCTGACATGTTTGGCACATTTGTGCCTGGGAAGAGGGTGGAAATCCCTCGCAGCCCCCGCTGCTGTAATGCTGACAACCCCGAAAATGCCACTGATCGTGAGATCGGGAAGGTCGGGGGAGGATGACGCTAAGCCAGAAGACCAGCCTGTCAGTTAATACCAACAACTTCGGTGGGAAGTGGGTTGTCTGGAAGCGCCCGGTTGAGCACTGGCGCGTCTTTATACCCCTACCACCCTGAAAGGATCAGGGGATGGCGGCAGCATTTATTTCATTCATCGTCGTGTCGACAGGCACCAGGGCTGCACTTATGGTGTGGCAATCTTTTTTTGTGGCATATCAACCTGACCGTTATTACAGGAAACTAAGCGGAGGGTGGTGGTCATGAAAACGATAAAACCTGAATCGATAGCTCTTTTTTGCCTCTCATCTGGCGATATTGAACTCGCTAAATATCTGGCTGAAATGTTGCCTATTACCTGTTTTGTCGGTGAGGATTGGCAGCAAGGTTTCCTGCCTTTTAACGGTGGGCCAGAACAATCATTATCAGATGCGTATAGTGATTATTCAGTGCTGTTATTGATTGCTGAAAGCGGGACACTCATACCAGAAAGGCTCCCTCTGCCTGATGGCGTGACGGTAATCTTAATAGCAGAGCACAATGCTCGTTTGCTGAATGGCACGGCTGGTGGGGCTGTAGCGTTAATCCATTATCTGAATGAAATGTGTCAATTCAGAGAAACCGTTGCTAATGACACATTTCGTCGGTCGTTAACGCAGGGAAATCGGGCTATTTCACAATGCCTCCCTCATTCGTAATGGATTGAGAATGCTGGATTTTTATTTTTAATACGCGCAGTATTAATCGAAGAAATGTTATTACGGTCAGTAACAGTGGAACATCCATTGCTCTGGTCAATGAATACCATCATACAATTGAACCGGGAGTCCGTATGATGATTTTGGTGACGGGGGGCGCACGGAGCGGGAAGAGCCGGCACGCCGAGGCGCTTATTGGGGACACTCCACAGGTCCTGTATATCGCTACTTCGCAAATTTTTGATGATGAGATGGCCGCACGGATTGAACACCATCGGCAAGGCCGCCCGGCGCACTGGCACACGGTGGAACGCTGGCACAATCTTGATGAGTTAATTAACGCAGACATTAATCCGCAGGCTGCCGTGTTGCTGGAATGCATTACAACAATGGTGACTAATCTTTTGTTTGAATATGGCGGCAATAAAGATCCTGAAAAATGGGATTATGACGCGATGGAGCAGGCGATTAATGGTGAGATTCAGTCGTTGATTGCCGCCTGTCAACGTTGTACTGCAAAGGTCGTATTAGTGACCAATGAAGTGGGCATGGGGATTGTGCCGGAGAATCGTCTGGCGCGACATTTTCGTGATATTGCCGGGCGGGTAAATCAGCAGCTGGCCGCTGCGGCAGATGAAGTATGGCTGGTGGTTTCGGGTATTGGAGTAAAAATCAAATGAGTAAATTATTTTGGGCGATGCTCTCTTTTATTACGCGTCTGCCTGTACCGCGTCGTTGGTCCCAGGGGCTGGATTTCGAGCATTATTCTCGCGGTATCATTACTTTTCCCTTAATTGGTTTATTGCTTGGCGCCATTAGTGGACTGGTCTTCATGGCGTTGCAGGCATGGTGTGGTATACCACTGGCGGCACTGTTTAGCGTGCTGGTGCTGGCGCTGATGACAGGGGGATTCCACCTGGACGGCCTCGCAGATACCTGTGATGGCGTATTTTCTGCACGTAGCCGCGATCGCATGTTGGAAATCATGCGTGATAGCCGTTTGGGTACTCACGGTGGTCTGGCGCTGATTTTTGTGGTTCTGGCAAAGATTCTGGTGCTAAGCGAGTTGGCACTGCGTGGCGAACCGATCCTTGCATCGCTGGCGGCAGCATGTGCGGTTAGCCGTGGGACTGCCGCATTGTTGATGTATCGTCATTGTTATGCCCGGGAAGAAGGGCTTGGTAATGTGTTCATTGGCAAAATTGACGGGCGACAAACCTGCGTCACACTCGGTTTAGCCGCTATTTTTGCTGCCGTATTATTGCCGGGTATGCATGGTGTGGCTGCTATGGTGGTGACGATGGTGGCGATTTTCATCCTCGGCCAGCTTCTCAAACGGACTCTGGGCGGGCAAACCGGCGATACGCTAGGAGCAACCATAGAACTTGGTGAACTGGTCTTCCTGCTGGCACTGCTATAAGACTGATTACCGAAGAGACGCTACATGCAAACACTCGCCGAATTATTGAATACGATCCCTGCCATCGATCCTGCCGCTATGTCGCGTACCCAACGGTATATTGATGGGTTACTCAAACCTGTCGGTAGTCTGGGAAGACTGGAGGCGCTTGCCGTACAACTGGCAGGAATGCCGGGACTGAATGGTGTGCCTCATGTGGGCCAAAAAGCAGTGCTGGTTATGTGTGCCGATCACGGCGTCTGGGATGAAGGTGTCGCTATTTCTCCGAAAGCAGTGACAGCCATCCAGGCTGAAAATATGACACGTGGAACAACTGGTGTGTGTGTGCTGGCAGCACAAGCGGGCGCTAAAGTTCACGTGATTGATGTTGGGATTGATACCGTTGAGCCTATCCCTGGGCTTATTAACATGCGTGTCGCACGAGGTAGCGGTAATATTGCCTCGGGTCCGGCAATGAGCCCCTGTCAGGCTGAAGAGTTGCTTTTGGACGTCATACAATATACGCGCGAGTTAGCGAGAAATGGCGTCACGCTGTTTGGTGTGGGTGAACTGGGGATGGCAAATACCACACCGGCAGCGGCGATAGTCAGTGCGATTACTGGACGCGATCCTGAAGAAGTGGTCGGTATTGGCGCAAACCTGCCGACAGATAAACTGGCTCATAAAGTTGATGTTGTTCGTCGGGCAATAACATTGAATCAACCGAATCCACTGGATGGTATTGATGTGCTGGCCAAAGTCGGTGGGTTTGATTTGGTCGGAATGGCTGGCGTAATGTTAGGTGCCGCTTCCTGCGGTTTACCCGTGTTGCTGGATGGATTTCTTTCTTACGCCGCTGCACTTGCCGCCTGCCAGATGTGTCCTGCAATCAAACCGTATCTCATTCCTTCTCACCTGTCGGCAGAAAAAGGGGCGCGTATAGCGCTGTCACATTTGGGGCTGGAGCCTTATCTCAATATGGAAATGCGTTTAGGTGAGGGGAGTGGCGCAGCGCTGGCGATGCCCATCATCGAAGCCGCCTGCGCGATATACAGCAACATGGGTGAGCTTGCCGCCAGTAATATTGTTCTACCGGGAAAGACGACTTCTGAATTGAACAGTTAAAAACGAAAAGTCAGATAAAAGCTATACTTATCGGATAGCTTTCGCGACTTAGGAAAGGGACATGATGCGTCGTGTAAATATTCTTTGTTCATTTGTTCTGCTTTTTGCCAGCCATAATAGTCTGGCGGTAACTTACCCACTCCCTCCGGAGGGTAGCCGTTTAGTCGGGCAACCACTGACAATAACGGTTCCTGATCACAATACCCAGCCGCTGGAAACCTTTGCTGCACAGTACGGGCAAGGTCTGAGTAATATGCTGGAAGCGAATCCGGGTGCTGATGTTTTCTTGCCGAAGTCTGGCTCGCAACTCACCATTCCGCAGCAACTGATTTTGCCCGCCACTGTTCGTAAAGGGATTGTGGTTAACGTCGCTGAGATGCGTCTTTATTACTACCCGCCGGACAGTAATACTGTGGAAGTGTTTCCTATCGGCATTGGTCAGGCCGGGCGTGAAACGCCGCGCAATTGGGTGACTGCCGTTGAACGTAAACAAGAAGCACCAACCTGGACACCAACGCCGAACACTCGGCGCGAATATGCGAAACGAGGGGAGAGTTTGCCCGCATTTGTCCCTGCGGGTCCCGATAATCCTATGGGGCTTTATGCCATCTATATTGGTCGGCTTTATGCCATCCACGGAACTAATGCCAATTTTGGCATTGGCTTACGGGTGAGTCAGGGCTGTATTCGTCTGCGCAATGATGACATAAAGTATTTGTTCGATAATGTTCCAGTCGGGACGCGCGTGCAAATTATCGATCAGCCGGTGAAATACACAACGGAAATGGATGGCTCAAAGTGGCTGGAAGTTCATGAACCGTTATCGCGCAATCGGGCGGAATATGAGTCTGACAGAAAAGTGCCATTGCCGGTAACGCCTTCATTGCAGGCATTTATCAATGGACAAGAGGTTGATGTAAATCGGGCAAATGCTGCGTTGCAACGTCGATCGGGAATGCCTGTGCAAGTTAATTCTGGTTCCAGGCAGATGTTTTAAAATAGTTGTTACGTAGAAAGCAAAAAGCCTGCTCGAAAGCAGGCTTTTTTGAATCTGGCTCCTCTGACTGGACTCGAACCAGTGACATACGGATTAACAGTCCGCCGTTCTACCGACTGAACTACAGAGGAATCGTGTGAACGGGGCGCATATTAATGGCAGTGCATGGTGATGTCAAAGGGGGAAATGCATTTTTTAGTTTGTTTGCTGCCAATTTCAACAAAGTGGTGAGCTTTCAATCTTTTGGGTAATGAACCATCGTGGTGCATACCCTTCTGTCATGGGGCAGGGAACGCTTTTTCTGATAACAAGAGCAAATGACGAAACTATCATAATCTCTTATTTGACAGGCGGTTAGCTTGCGCATCAACGACAAAATAAAACTGGCAAGCATTTTGCAATCTGGTTGTAAGTAATGGCGGCACTTGGGCCGATTCTTAAAAACCGGAGGCAACATGAACTTCAGACGCCTGAAATACTTCGTAAAAATTGTAGATATTGGTAGCCTGACCCAGGCTGCTGAAGTGTTGCATATCGCGCAGCCTGCGCTCAGTCAGCAGGTCGCCACACTGGAAGGCGAGCTGGACCAACAACTTTTGATTCGCACTAAACGTGGCGTTACCCCAACAGATGCCGGAAAAATACTCTATGCCCATGCGCGGGCAATTTTACGTCAGTGTGAACAGGCCCAACTGGCAGTTCATAACGTAGGTCAGACATTATCGGGTCAAGTCTCAATTGGCTTTGCGCCAGGAACCGCCGCGTCGTCTATCACCATGCCCTTATTACAGGCGGTACGTGCCGAATTTCCGGAAGTGATTATCTATCTACATGAAAACAGCGGCGCTGTTCTTAACGATAAACTTATAAATAGCCAGCTTGATATGGCGGTAATTTACGAGCATTCCCCTGTGGCAGGCGTATCCAGCCAGGCTTTGTTTAAAGAAGATCTTTTTCTTGTCGGAACTCAGGATTTTCCAGGGCAAAGCGTTGATGTTAATGCTATAGCACAAATGAATCTCTTTCTTCCCAGTGATTACAGTGCCGTAAGACTCCGCGTTGATGAGGCTTTTTCTTTACGGCGACTCACGGCAAAAGTCATCGGTGAAATTGAGTCTATCGCCACGCTTACCGCAGCGATTGCCAGCGGCATGGGGGTTGCAGTGTTACCCGAATCAGCCGCGCGCTCGTTATGTGACGCAGTTAACGGATGGATGTCACGTATTACCACACCGTCAATGAGTCTCTCCTTGTCATTAAATTTACCTGCCAGAGCAAAACTGTCGCCACAGGCACAAGCAGTGAAAGAGCTGTTATTGTCAGTGATCAGTCCTCCAGTCATGGAAAAAAGACAATGGCAATTGGTTAGCTAAACGTTATATCTGGATGGAATAAGATGCGGGTTTTTATTATTTGTTATGCCGGGCGTTAGACTTTAACAATAGCGGAATGTCTGATCTGCCCGGAGTTTACCGTGAATTTCCAACAACTAAAGATAATCCGCGAGGCTGCACGTCAGGATTACAACCTGACAGAGGTTGCGAATATGCTTTTTACCTCACAGTCAGGTGTAAGCCGTCATATTCGAGAGCTGGAGGATGAGCTTGGTATAGAAATATTCGTTCGTCGGGGCAAACGACTGCTTGGTATGACTGAACCGGGCAAAGCATTGCTGGTAATTGCAGAACGCATTCTGAATGAAGCCAGTAATGTTCGTCGACTTGCCGATCTCTTTACCAACGATACATCTGGCGTTCTCACTATCGCAACGACGCATACTCAGGCACGCTACAGCTTGCCAAAGGTCATTAAAGCCTTTCGCGAACTTTTCCCGGAAGTGCGGCTTGAGCTTATCCAGGGAACACCACAGGAAATTGCGACGTTGCTGCAAAATGGCGGGGCCGATATTGGCATCGCCAGTGAGCGTCTGAGCAATGATCCGCAACTCGTCGCCTTCCCATGGTTTCGTTGGCATCATAGTTTGCTCGTTCCAGATAATCATCCCTTAACAAAAATTACGCCATTGACGCTGGAATCAATAGCGAAGTGGCCGTTGATCACTTACCGACAGGGGATTACTGGTCGCTCGCGGATTGATGACGCATTTGCCCGCAAAGGTTTGTTGGCAGATATTGTATTGAGTGCACAGGATTCTGATGTTATCAAAACCTACGTAGCCCTTGGCCTGGGGATTGGATTAGTAGCAGAACAATCCAGTGGCGAACAAGAGGAAGAGAATTTAATTCGTCTGGAAACGCGCCATCTTTTCGATGCTAATACCGTCTGGTTGGGACTAAAACGAGGACAATTACAGCGTAACTATGTCTGGCGTTTTCTGGAACTGTGCAATGCAGGACTGTCGGTTGAGGATATTAAGCGACAGGTGATGGAAAATAGTGAAGAGGAAATTGATTATCAGATATAGCAAAAAGCCCGCTATAAAGCGGGCTTTTCAGAAATTTGGCTCCTCTGACTGGACTCGAACCAGTGACATACGGATTAACAGTCCGCCGTTCTACCGACTGAACTACAGAGGAATCGCTGTTGAGGCACATCTTAACGGCGAAAAATCTTTTGTCAAACCTGATTTTTAAATTTCTCAACCGTTTGCCGTTTCTATCAACAGTTTGTTGCATTTGCAGACAATTTGCTGGCGAAAATCTTTGCAGCTTTGCTGATTCTCCCTCATTATTTGAAATGTGGTTTCACTTTCTGCAATTAAGGTCAGTTTTGAATATCTCCTCAGCTTTACGCCAGATTGTTCATGGCACTCGCTGGCACGCAAAACGTAAGAGCTACAAGGTGTTGTTCTGGCGTGAGATAACCCCGCTTGCTGTTCCTATCTTTATGGAGAATGCCTGTGTCCTGTTGATGGGCGTACTGAGCACGTTTCTGGTCAGTTGGCTGGGAAAAGATGCAATGGCAGGCGTTGGGCTGGCGGACAGTTTCAATATGGTCATTATGGCTTTTTTTGCAGCTATCGACCTTGGTACTACAGTCGTTGTGGCATTTAGTCTCGGTAAGCGTGATCGACGGCGAGCGAGGGTAGCGACACGGCAGTCATTAGTGATCATGACATTGTTTGCCGTACTGTTGGCAGCGCTTATTCATCATTTTGGTGAACAAATTATCGATTTTGTTGCAGGTGAGGCCACGCCGGAGGTAAAAGCACTGGCGCTGACTTATCTGGAACTGACTGTCATCAGTTATCCTGCGGCGGCAATCACCTTGATTGGCAGCGGAGCACTTCGCGGCGCAGGGAATACGAAAATACCGCTTCTTATAAATGGTAGTTTGAATATCCTTAATATCATCATTAGCGGCATATTGATTTACGGTCTTTTCTCCTGGCAGGGATTAGGGTTTGTCGGGGCAGGGCTGGGATTAACTATTTCCCGTTATATTGGCGCAGTCGCCATTTTGTGGGTTCTGGCGATTGGTTTTAATCCTGCGTTACGGATCTCGTTAAAGAGCTATTTTAAACCATTGAATTTCAGCATTATCTGGGAAGTAATGGGGATTGGTATTCCGGCAAGTGTGGAATCCGTATTATTTACCAGTGGCCGGTTATTAACACAAATGTTCGTTGCCGGGATGGGGACGAGTGTTATCGCCGGGAATTTTATCGCTTTTTCGATTGCGGCTCTTATCAATTTACCAGGAAGTGCACTTGGTTCAGCTTCTACAATCATTACGGGTCGAAGGTTGGGGGTAGGGCAAAGAGCGCAAGCAGAAATTCAATTGAGGCATGTGTTCTGGTTGTCCACTATTGGGTTAACGGCAATAGCCTGGTTAACAGCCCCCTTTGCCGGGATTATGGCGTCGTTTTATACCCAGGATCAGCAGGTTAAACATGTCGTTGTGATTCTGATTTGGTTGAATGCTTTATTTATGCCGATTTGGTCTGCCTCCTGGGTACTACCTGCTGGTTTTAAAGGTGCCCGAGATGCACGCTACGCCATGTGGGTTTCTATGCTGAGCATGTGGGGATGCCGGGTAGTAGTCGGTTATATGTTGGGAATCATGCTTGGCTGGGGTGTGGTTGGCGTCTGGATGGGGATGTTTGCCGACTGGGCCGTGCGGGCTGTGCTGTTTTACTGGCGAATGGTGACAGGGCGATGGCTATGGAAATACCCTCGTTCTGAGCATAAATAGTATGAAAAAAAGCCAGGTGTGTCGGAATAAACGACAAAGCGCAGATTATTTCAGCAAACGAATTCAAAATTAAAAAACAGGCTTTGACATTGTGGATGGGCATCGTTAATATTCGCCCCGTTCTCGCGATTCCTCTGTAGTTCAGTCGGTAGAACGGCGGACTGTTAATCCGTATGTCACTGGTTCGAGTCCAGTCAGAGGAGCCAGATTTCTGAAAAGCCCGCTTTTATAGCGGGCTTTTTGCTTTGTTACTTAATCAAATCCTTCACATCTTTTCCTGACGCAAAGGATCTGAACTCATTATCGGAACGGTGGTTCATTAAAGGTCCGCAGTTTACGCGAATGCAGTCGGTCGCCTTCTGCGCGCAGCAAGTCTATCGCCCGAATGCCAATTTGCAGGTGCTCGGAAATTGCGCCTTCATAAAAACGGTTAGCCTGACCGGGAAGTTTAATCTCACCATGCAACGGTTTATCTGAAACACACAGTAGCGTCCCGTATGGTACGCGGAAACGATATCCTTGTGCTGCAATGGTGGCACTTTCCATATCAATCGCCACGGCCCGACTTAAATTAAAACGAAGTGCAGAAGCCGAGTAGCGTAGCTCCCAGTTCCTGTCATCAGTGGTTACTACAGTTCCAGTGCGTAGCCGCTGTTTAACTTCCTCACCCGGCCTGCCGCTGACGAGTTTGGTGGCGTCATAAAGTGCACGTTGTACTTCAGCAATGCTCGGAATAGGAATATCGGGAGGCAGGACCGCATCAAGAACATGGTCATCGCGTAAATAAGCATGCGCAAGTACGTAATCTCCAATAGCCTGGCTTTCACGTAATCCTCCGCAGTGACCAATCATCAACCAGACATCCGGGCGCAGCACCGCCAGATGATCGCAGATAGTTTTGGCATTTGACGGCCCCACGCCAATATTAACCAGAGTAATACCCTGACCATCGGTAGTGATTAAATGCCATGCGGGCATCTGGTGTTTTTTCCATGCGAGGTCGGAAATTGCTTCTTCCGGTGCTTCGGTTTCAGCGGTGATCCAGTTCCCGCCAGCACAAGAAAGGGCAATGTAGGGGCTATGAGGATCAAGGATCTGGCTGCACCCCCAACGTACGAATTCATCCACATAACGTGTGTAGTTGGTAAACAAGACGAACGGCTGAAAATGTTCGACTGGCGTACCCGTATAATGGCGTAACCGTGCTAGGGAAAAATCTACCCGGCGTGCATCAAAATGCGATAGCGGGGAGAATTCCGTTGGATGATAAATGCCGTCTGCCGTTTCATCGCCAATTTGTGCCAGTTCGGTTGTCGGGAAATAACGAGTTAATCCGGCGCTCATTGAGCGATCAAGCGTCAGCTCTGAGCCGTCGATGACATAGGGATAAGGAATTTCATGCTCTGACGGTTGCACGGAAATATGTGCACCATAATCCTGGTACAGCAGAGTTAATTGTTCATTAAGATATGAACGAAAGAGAGCAGGGCGGGTGATGGTGGTCGTGTAGCTGCCAGCGTGAGTAAAACGACCAAACGCGCGTGTTTTGGGAGGGTTTGTTGCGCTACCGTCCCAGGTCACGGTCAGCGATGGATAGACAAAAAGACCGTGTTTTCGGGCGTTTTCATCAGGCAGTTCGCCACTTTTAATATATTTGCCAATGGCGTTGCGTAAAGCGACTACAGATTTTTCATACAGCGCGTCAAGTTTATCCAGTGCCTGAGCTGGGGTCAGACCGGAGCCCTTATTATTCATGTGTGTCTCCTGTTCCATGCAATTACCGCATTTCCGATAGTATGTCACAGGAATGTGAAACAAAAGTGTAAGGCGAAGATCGGACGATCTTCACCACAACCTCAGGCGCGTTGATTGTCTTTCATTAACAACGCAGTTATTGCGGAAATCAGGCAGCCTGCCAGCAAATAAATGGCGACGCTATGCCAGTCTCCAGCAAAATAAGTAATCAGAGCAGCAGCAATAAAAGGTGTAAATCCACCGCCTACCACGCTGGCAACCTGATATCCGACGCCAGCGCCGCTGTAGCGATAACTGGCACCAAACATCTCGGTGAACATCGGCTGTTGCACGCAAACCACCATGTCATGCGCAATGTTCGCCAGCATAATGGAGAAGAAAACGATCCAGAAAATGGACTGTGCCTCAAGCGCTATAAAAAAAGGAAATGCGCTTAACGTACCGATTATTGCGCCGGTGATATAAACCCTACGGCGACCAAAACGATCGGCAAGCCAGGCAAAACAGGGAATTGTCAGGCAGCTTAATCCACCCACCAGCAAACCAATATTGAGGAACAATTCGCGCGGCAGCCCCATATTCTGGGTCGAATAGTTAAGTGCAAAGGCGGTAACGATATACATTGTTAGCAACTCGCACAGTCGCAGCGCAATAATCTTAAGGAAAGCACCGGGATGTCGTAACAGAGCTTCGATAACCGGGATGCGTTTTTGCACTACCGCTTGATTATGCTGCTGTTGTTCAAATTCAGCGGACTCCTCCATGCCATTGCGCACCCACAATGCACCCAGCACCAATACGATGCTAAACAGGAAAGGAATGCGCCAACCCCAGCTCAAAAATTGCTCGTCAGTTGTCATCATACTGATCAGTGACACCAGTCCGGTTGAAAGGAGTAACCCTACACCGTAACCAACTTGTACGCCGCTACTGTAAAAGGCTTTTTTGTTTTTGGGCGCGCTCTCAACGGACAGCAACGCAGCGCCTCCCCATTCGCCGCCAACAGCAAATCCCTGAATAGCTCGCAGCATCACCAGTAAAATTGGTGCCCACCAGCCAATAGTTGAGAACGAAGGGAGAATGCCGATCAATGCTGTGGCGATGCCCATCATCCAGACGGTAAGCATCAACATGCGCTTACGCCCCAGTCGGTCGCCGAAATGGCCGAAAATGACGCCACCGAGCGGACGAAAAAGGAAACCGACACCAAAGGTAGCAAATGCAGCGAGCGTTCCCATTGCCGGGCTTACCTGCGGGAAAAACTCGCGATTAAACACCAATGCGGCAGTAATGCCATAGAGTAAAAAATCATACCAGTCGACGACGGCACCCGCGAAACTGCCTAACGCAGCGCGTCGGGCGCGACTTAACGAAAGCGTTCCTTCATCGGGACGCGTGGAGATGAGCGTGGAGTCCATAGTGATCCTGTTTGTACTGTCTTTTTATAATTAGTATGGAAAGGTAACTCACATTGCCGTCGATCTATAAACGAACCTTATGAGACTACCGCGACAGAAAGCATCTGCAAATGTTTTTATGCCAGGAACTGAGGATGAAGGGCCGGGAGGGGCAGTTACATGTCACAACCGCGTTGAACAGAAAAATGTGAATGCTAAAGCCGCAACGCATGCTCGGCTGATGCTATTTTTCTCTGATGGGGTTTTTTGAATTTTCCTAATGGGATTTGTGTCACTGACACCAGGCAAGCTAATTGCTTGAATGATTGGCGGAGAGAGGGGGATTTGAACCCCCGGTAGAGTTGCCCCTACTCCGGTTTTCGAGACCGGTCCGTTCAGCCGCTCCGGCATCTCTCCGTTCAGATGGTTGCCATGATGCCAGGAAATTTGGCATTTTAACAGTCCCTGTCCGTGCAATTTTGTTCAAGTGACGAGTTTGCGAGCAAAACGATGATTAAGTGGCCCTGGAAAGTACAAGAAACAGATCATGAAGATACGCTGCCATGGAAGGAAGCTCTGGCGATACCTCTTTTGACATGTCTGACAGAGCAGGAGCAAAGCAAACTAGTCACTCTTGCCGAACGTTTTTTACAGCAAAAAAGACTGGTCCCGCTACAAGGATTTGAACTTGATGCATTGAAAAGTAGTCGCATCGCCTTACTTTTCTGCTTGCCTGTTCTGGAGCTTGGACTGGAATGGCTGGATGGTTTTCATGAAGTGCTAATTTACCCTGCGCCATTTGTGGTGGACGATGAATGGGAAGACGATATAGGACTGGTACATAATCAACGTATCGTTCAATCAGGACAAAGCTGGCAGCAAGGCCCAATCGTGCTGAACTGGCTCGATATACAAGATTCTTTCGATGCCTCGGGCTTTAATCTGATTATCCACGAAGTTGCACATAAACTGGATACGCGAAATGGCGATCGCGCCAGTGGGGTTCCCTTTATTTCTTTACGTGAGGTCGCTGGATGGGAACACGATCTTCATGCTGCGATGGATAACATTCAGGAAGAAATTGAGTTAGTGGGCGAAAATGCCTCCAGCATCGATGCTTATGCTGCCAGTGACCCTGCGGAATGTTTTGCCGTGCTTTCCGAATACTTTTTTAGTGCCCCCGAGCTTTTTGCGCCACGCTTCCCTTCGCTGTGGCAACGTTTCTGCCAATTTTATAAACAGGAACCATTACAACGGTTACGAAATGCCAATGGGCCAGACTCCTGTTCAGTACCAAATGTTCATTAAATATAAATTTTGTTGCTTAATTAACCGATTGAAATGGCTTGCGAATTTTAGTGTTGACACTCGCTGCGCTGCTAAGTAATATTCGCCTCGTTCTCACGATTCCTCTGTAGTTCAGTCGGTAGAACGGCGGACTGTTAATCCGTATGTCACTGGTTCGAGTCCAGTCAGAGGAGCCAAATTCAAAAAAGCCTGCTTTCGAGCGGGCTTTTTGCTTTTCTGCAAACGTGCTTTATTGTTTGAATTTTTGTTAGGGCTTTCATTACGCTGTGATTGAAATTTTCGCGATAATCCTTTTCAGCGTATTGCTGAATTCATCCACATTTAGATGATCAATAGCCTTTCCTACCACAATCGTCTCTGAAATATCTGCCATGGCAGGCCAGCGAGTCTTATAATCAGCATACACGGCGATGACAGGAACATTATAAGCACTTGTCATGTGTAAAATAGATGTGTCTGGCGTTATCGCGAGGAAGGCGTCTCTAATGATTGCGGCAGACCGCATTATTGATGGTGATAACGACAAATGATAAACGTTATCAAAATGCCGGGTTAGTTCCAGGGCTGATTCCGAACCTTTCGGACCATGAACAATGACAATTGGTATGTCTGATTGTATTTTAATCATCTCGATGATTTTTTGTGCCATTGTTAGTGAAAATGTTCTCTCTTGCACGCTACCTTCTAAATTAAGAGCAATATATGAACCTAATGAATGCATCTCACAACGTACTTCTTTTAGCACTATTTCGCTGAGGGGCAATTCAAATATGGGCGGGGGCGCCGGAAATCCTACTTCTCGCATCATGAAGGCCCAGGTCAGCGGTACTGGGGCGCGTAGTGACTGATCCATTTTCGACGCTGACTTACATATCGGTGAATAACATTTCATCGTTAAACCCACAACCTGTAAATTTGCATTGGCTCGTAAGTGACTAATAAATAGCATCGTCTTCAGGTTTTTCTTGCGCATTGCTTCAATACAAAGATCAGGAGTTCCATATTGTTCATTGATGTTTTTTGCTAATTTTTTTATTTCTTTAATACTGGCATTATCCTGCATTGTCATACTGACCAATGTTAATTTTGTTTGTTCCAGATGAAGTGCATCAAAAACAGATTTATTAATTGTTGATGTGACAATCAATAAGTGTTTTATTTTATGCATTTCAAGCGATCGGATTATTGGATAAATAGCCATTGCATCCCCAATTTGATCGGGAATGTGAATAACTACGAATTCACTTTTTGCAATATCAGTATCTTTGCAGCGATAATCATAATACGCAAATGCAATACGTCTGAAAAATGATACAAATGACATTTCCAACCTCGCTTCCATTCTGGTTAAAACGTGGTGAAGTTTATCAGAAATGATTGGTTTCTAAAATCGATAAATAATAACGTGGAATATACTATATATTTATTGTTTATGTGTTAATCATTTTCGAGAATTATCATTCTGTTTAAAAACAGCTTGTGTCGCATTCTTCAGTCTGAGGGGCGTAAAGTGAAGGGAAGCGTTAAAACGTCAGCAATTGGAGGTGGTCGTTTTCATGTTTGTTAAGTGGGGGAGAGTGACCCCCACTTTTATTCCACAGTAAGTGTCAGCCGATTAACCTACGTATGCGGCCAGCATCTCCTGTGCTGCCAGTTTGCCTAACGCATTTGCTGCGAAAGGACTGTCACCGGTTAAAAGTTTACGATCTTTGTGTACCCGGCCGGTAATATCATCATTGACGATGTTCATGCCCATTTTCTTCAGTTCTTCACCAAAGTACCAGGTCAGATGACCCGGCATGTAGCCAATCTCTGGCGTTTGTTTGTCTGCAGCGTCAGGGAATGCGCAAATTGAATAACCATTTAATGGGTTATCGCCGTGGCGAAGCGCCAGAAAGGCTGCCGGACCGTGGCAAAGGGAGATAACAAAACGGTCATTTTCAATTGCCCACCGCAGAGCAGCAGCCACGTCTTTGCTTTCTGGTAAACCAATGAGTGCACCGTGACCGCCAGGAACAAAGATTGCTGCGTATTCGCTGTCTGCGTTGAGGCTGGCAACAACATCTGCCAATTTTTTCGGATTGCGGAACAGAGATTTGTGCTGCTCAAAGAATGGCATAATTTTTTCATCTTTCCGCGGCATAGCCCAATATTCAAATTTTGTCATCAGGCCAGAAAGCGTCGCAACCTCGAACTCGAAACCAGCAGCATGCAGATGATATAACGGCAGCAACGTTTCAATCGGATGGTTTCCTGTTGAGAAGAGCTTACCATTATCGGTTGGCAAATAGCGTTCATCGGCGGCGATTACCAGGATTTTTTGCTTTCCGCTATACGGTTTTGGATAGTCTACCCCATCAAGATCAGAAATCGGGCTGGTATATTGGCCTAACGAATATTCTGACGGGAAGAAAGCATTATCTTCAGCCATATCGATTTGCGGATTCTTACTTTGTTGAACAGTCATAGTGTATTCCTTGTTGTTACTTATGTAGGTTAGTCACTATATTCGCGACTGAGCTGGTTGCTATTTTTAACCAGATAGGAAATTGGAGTCAATATATCGAAAGCGGTATGCAAGGGGGAGTGTGCGATGACTATGCTGCACTTGTGTAGGATATTAGTCATGCCAATTTTCTCCTTATTGCGTAAAGTGGTTAGAATTGGTGTTAATTTATTTTAGTCTATTTTTCAGAAATCAGGATATTGACTCACTGGTAGCACAATTTTTAATTGTGGAGATTTTTTGTGCTCACGTGATGCTTAGAGCGGCACGGGGGGGGGCTGACAACCGAGTGATTTGCCTGAGGCCTGCTTAAGATAGGTAAATGCTGGAGCAAAGAATCTCCCCGGAACATGCGATGAGAGTGTAAGTTAAGAAAATGAGATTATTAGCAAAAAAATAATCGTAAAACTGTCTGGCACGAAAGATTATCGCGAAAGAATGATGATCCAGATTAAGGTTTAACTGATGACAGATATGATTAATTACTTGTCATCAGATGTACTCTTTGCGCAATTTGCCAGAGGGGATGGGCTGGAGACTAAAGTGGGGCAGCAACGATAACTTTTCTAAAGATAATGACATAAATATAGCATTAAAAATATGCACTAATCATTCAAGCGCAGTTGATTAATATTGAATTTTTTCAGGGAATACCTATGTACCGAAATATTGTTATTCCGGTGAATGTTTTTTCTCGGGATGATAGAGAGCAAGCGTTTTTTCATGCGCAATTTTTCGCCAATGTTTCTTCTGGGCATGTTCACTTACTTGGCTTTATACCGGAATATTTAAGAGTTCTCGAGCGTGGGTATATTTCTGATATGCATCGTTTTAAAGAAGCTCTACGTGGGCAGGCTGTGTGCCGTTTAGCTCATATAGCAGAACAACTGGTTTTGCCTGAAGGATTTATTCATACATATGTTCATTTCGGCACTCTTCCGGAAGGTATAAAGGAACTTGCTGAACAACAACTGGCTGATGTTATTGTGCTGGGAGCTACGCAGGAATTAGGGTTTATCGACATGCTACGGCAGTTTAGCGTGCCGCTGTTGGTGATTTGATGTGGGATATAAAAAAGCCTGAATTCGATGAGGGACGAACTCAGGCCGATATTATGTTTTACAGTTACGTGCCGCGGCGCGTTGGCTGATTAGAACTGGTAGACTAAGCCCACAGCAACGATATCGTCGGTCGCGATGCCGTTTTCTTTGTAGAAGTCGTCGCCGTTGTCCAGCAGGTTGATTTTATAATCAACATAGGTGGACATGTTTTTGTTGAAATAGTAGGTCATACCGATATCAACATATTTAACCAGGTCTTTGTTGGTGTAATGATGATTACCCTGGCTGTCAAAGTTATCACTATTTACACCGCCTAAATCCTTACCTTTTGATTGCAGGTAAGCGATGGACGGACGCAGACCGAAGTCGAACTGATACTGAGCAACAACTTCGAAGTTTTGGGTTTTGTTAGCGATAGCATCAGCATCACCGTAACCAGTCATGTTACGGGTTTCAGCATACATGGCTGCTAAGTAAACGTTATTAGCGTCGTATTTAGCGCCAACGGTCCATGCTTCTGCTGTTTGACCGCCAGCAGTTGCATCGAAGCGATCTCCATAACGAGTGTTATGAGTACCTTTGTGAACCTGGTTATCGGTACGGTCAGAGTTAGAATATGCAGCACCCAGACTTAAACCGAAGTCAAAGTCATAGGAAGTTGACATACCGTAACCGTCGCCGTTCTCTTTGGCCAATTTACGGCCATTACCGTTACCGGAACCTTCTTGATCAAATAATCCGCTTTTTTCGTTATTACCCTGGTATTGCAGAGCAAAGTTCAGACCATCAACCTGGCCAAAGAAGCCATTGTTACGGTAGGTTGCAACGCTGTTAGCACGACCGTTCATGAAGTTGTCGGCGCCAGCATAGGTATCTCCACCAAATTCTGGCAGCATATCGGTCCATGCTTCTACGTCATATACGACACCGTAGTTACGACCATAGTCGAAAGTGCCGTTCTGACCGAAACCAAAGCCTGCAAATGCCAGACGCGTTGCGGTATTACCCTTGTCACTTTCCGGGCCGTTTGCACCAATGTTAAATTCCCACTGACCATAGCCAGTGAACTGGTCAGCGATCTGGGTTTCACCTTTGAAACCGATACGGGCATATGACATGTCGCCATCACTGCCAGAGTCATCAGAGAAGTAGTGCAGACCCGCTACTTTTCCGTATAAATCCAGTTTATTACCATCTTTATTATAGACTTCAGCCGCATTTGCTGCGCCAGCAACTAATAACGCCGGGACCAGCATTGCCAGAACTTTTCTTTTCATTATGTATTCCCTTGTGATTATAATCTTCATGAATATATCAATAAGTGCCGTTATCCAAAAAAAAGCACATTTGGATACTATTCTATGAAGTTCATTTTATTTTAAAGATTACATGTAACAAATGTATTTAAAAGATTTCAAAATGTTTCTATTCTATTTAATATAATTCATAATTATGAATTTCAGACATAAGCATTCATCATATTTATATTTGTATATCAATTGGTTATTGTTCTTTTGGAAGGATGGATTACATCAATGATTGTTGAACTAAAGACTGAGTGTGATCTACTGCACATTAATGAACGCATAAAAAAAAGCCGGCATCATGCCGGCCCAAAAAAATATAAACAAGACGATAAAAGGCTAATAACGTAGTCATCATGACACAGAAAACAAAAAAGGTATAATTGTATTCAATGCCAATATATTCAAAATATGAATTAATCAATTATGCCCAAACAAAAAACAAATGCCTTCCGACTTGTTTTTTCTGCACATAATGTCAGTGGTTAAGATTCATATATTTGTTCAAAAAATGAGTGAGACTTGACTGGCTCGACCGATGTGGAAAAATGTGACTTTTATCACATAACAGTATAAGTCTGAATTTTCCGGGTTATCTCAAAATGGAGTATGGTTCGACAGCAATGGAAGAAAGACTCTCTCGCAGCCCTGGCGGCAAACTGGCTTTATGGGCTTTCTATACCTGGTGTGGTTATTTTGTCTGGGTAATGGCGCGTTACATCTGGGTAATGAGCCGCATCCCCGATGCCCCCGTGTCTGGATTTGAAAGTGATTTAGGTTCAACTGCGGGTAAGTGGTTAGGTGCGTTAGTGGGATTTTTGTTTATGGCCATGGTCGGTGCGTTGTTGGGCGGCATTGCCTGGTACACGCGACCTCGACCCGTACGTAACAGACGCTATGAGTAAAAACTGCTAAGGTTGCGACTCTTTGGCAGCGGAGCGCATATGGACTTACAACACTGGCAGGCACAATTCGAGAACTGGTTGAAGAGCCATCATCAGTATCAGGACGCGGCCCATGACCTGTGTCATTTTCGCCGCGTCTGGGCGACGGCACAAAAACTGGCGGTAGATGAAGACGTGGACATGCTGGTGATTTTAACCGCCTGTTATTTTCACGATATCGTGAGTCTGGCGAAAAATCATCCGCAACGACAGCAATCTTCAATGCTGGCAGCAGAAGAGACGCGTCGCCTGCTATGTGAAGAGTTTGCGCAATTTCCAGCGGAGAAAATAGAGCCCGTTTGTCATGCCATTGCCGCACACAGTTTCAGTGCGCAAATTACGCCCTTAACGGCGGAAGCTAAAATCGTGCAGGATGCGGACCGGCTGGAAGCCTTAGGCGCGATTGGCCTGGCGCGTGTGTTTGCGGTTTCAGGCGCGTTGGGTGTGGCGCTGTTTGATGGCGAAGATCCGTTCGCGCAGCATCGCCCGCTCGATGATAAACGTTACGCGCTGGACCACTTCCAGACCAAGCTGCTAAAACTACCCCAAACGATGCAAACCGCGAAAGGTAAACAACTGGCGCAACACAACGCCCGTTTTCTGGTGGAGTTTATGGCCAAACTTAGTGCGGAACTGGCGGGGGAGAATGAAGGTATCGATCACAACGTGATTAATGCGTTTTCGCCAGCTGACTGCGCGCGTGGCCCTAAACCGATGTAATTATGTTAACCTGTCGGCCATCTCATATGGCCGGTTAAATCTATGCAGGAAAATATTTCAGTAACCGATTCATACAGCACCGGGAATGCCGCACAGGCAATGCTGGAGAAACTGCTGCAAATTTATGATGTTAAAACGCTGGTGGCGCAACTTAATGACGTCGGTGAGAACCACTGGAGCGCGGCGATTTTAAAACGTGCGCTGGCGAATGACTCGGTATGGCACCGTTTAAGTGAAAATGAGTTCACCCACCTGCAAACGTTGCTACCCAAACCGCCAGCACATCATCCACATTATGCGTTTCGCTTTATCGATCTCTTTGCCGGGATTGGTGGTATCCGTCGCGGTTTTGAGTCAATTGGCGGTCAGTGCGTATTTACCAGTGAATGGAATAAACATGCGGTGCGCACCTATAAAGCCAACCATTATTGCGATCCGGCAACTCATCATTTTAATGAAGATATCCGTGACATCACCCTGAGTCATAAAGAGGGTGTAAGTGATGACGCGGCGGCGGAACATATCCGTCAGCACATTCCTGAACACGATGTTTTACTGGCCGGTTTTCCTTGCCAGCCGTTTTCACTGGCTGGCGTATCGAAAAAGAACTCGCTTGGGCGGGCGCACGGTTTTGCCTGCGATACCCAGGGGACGTTGTTCTTTGATGTGGTGCGCATCATCGACGCTCGTCGTCCGGCGATTTTTGTGCTCGAAAACGTTAAGAACCTGAAAAGCCACGACCAGGGTAAAACGTTCCGCATCATCATGCAGACGCTGGACGAACTGGGCTATGACGTTGCCGATGCAGAAGATAACGGCCCGGACGATCCGAAAATCATCGATGGCAAACATTTTCTACCACAGCATCGTGAGCGCATCGTGCTGGTGGGCTTCCGTCGCGACCTTAATCTGAAAGAAGATTTCACTCTGCGTGACATTAGCGATTGTTTCCCGGTGCAGCGAGTGACGCTGGCGCAGTTGCTGGACCCGATGGTCGAAGCGAAATATATCCTGACGCCGGTGCTATGGAAGTATCTCTATCGCTATGCGAAAAAGCATCAGGCGCGCGGTAACGGCTTCGGTTATGGGATGGTTTATCCGAACAATCCGCAAAGTGTCACGCGCACGCTTTCTGCCCGTTATTATAAAGACGGCGCGGAAATCTTAATCGATCGCGGCTGGGATATGGCGACAGGTGAGAAAGACTTCGACGATCCGCAGAATCAGCAACATCGCCCACGAAGATTAACGCCTCGCGAATGCGCGCGTCTGATGGGCTTTGAAGCGCCGGGAGAAGCGAAATTCCGTATACCGGTTTCTGATACGCAAGCCTATCGTCAGTTCGGTAATTCGGTGGTAGTACCGGTCTTTGCCGCGGTGGCAAAACTGCTCGAGCCAAAAATTAGACAAGCGGTGGCGTTGCGTCAGCGAGAAACACAACATGGCCGATGTTCACGATAAGGCCACGCGTAGCAAAAATATGCGCGCGATTGCCACGCACGATACGGCAATCGAGAAACGTCTCGCCAGCCTGTTAACTGAGCAGGGGCTGGCGTTTCGTGTTCAGGAGGCCAATCTTCCCGGACGTCCGGATTTTGTCCTTGATGAATTTCGCTGTGTGATATTTGCCCACGGTTGCTTCTGGCACCATCACCATTGCTACCTGTTTAAAGTCCCCGCCACGCGAACAGATTTTTGGCTGGGGAAGATTGGTAAAAATGTCGAGCGCGATCGGCGCGATATCAGTCGTTTGCAGGAACTCGGCTGGCGCGTGTTGATTGTCTGGGAATGTGCGTTACGCGGGCGGGAGAAATTAACGGACGCGGCACTTACCGAGCGTCTGGAAGAGTGGATCTGCGGCGAGGGCGCCAGCGCGCAGATCGACACTCTGGGGATTCATTTACTCGCTTGATGCATCCTGAATGACGGGAGCGACAACGGGTTTAGCCGGAAAGAGATATTTCCCCAACGTGACCAGCACCACGGCGAAAACAATCACTCCTAGCGCCAGCCATTCAATCTTCGACAGCGTTTCGCCGCCCAGACCCGTACCCAGCAATACCGCGACCACGGGATTAACATAGGCGTAGCTGGTGGCCAGAGCCGGACTGACATTGCGGATTAAATACATATAAGCGTTGATGGCGATAATCGAGCCAAACAGCGTCAGATAGCCGACTGCAAGGAAACCAGAAAGCGAAGGGACTGCTGTCAGTTTTTCACCCGCAATCATCGACGCAATCATTAACACTACGCCTGCCGCCAGCATCTCAATGGCACCTGCCATCATCCCTACCGGTAAGGTAATGCGCGAGCCATAAACCGACCCAAACGCCCAGCTAATTGAGCCGATTAAAATCAGCATTGCACCCCACGGGTTACCGCTTAAATTACCGCCACTATTGAGCATGATGATCCCGGCAAGCCCAATGGCGATACCCACCCATTCCAGTTTGCGCGTTTTAATGCCAAACAGGCGGCTGAAGCAAAGAGTAAAGAGTGGCACCGTTGCCACCACCACGGCGGCAATGCCGGAAGGGACGTTTTGATGTTCGGCAACCGTCACCATACCGTTACCGACAGCCAGCAGTAACAGGCCAATAAGCGCGGCGTTGAGCAGGGGACGTAGCGGCGGCAATTTGTGCCCACGCAGCAGTAAAAACGCCATCAATAAAAGACCTGCTGCCAAAAATCGCACCCCCGCCATCATTAACGGTGGCCAGCTTTCAACGCCAATCCGAATGACAAAATAGGTCGAGCCCCAAATGATATACAACGCAAACAGCGCGCCAAAAAGCGGTAACAACTGGCGGAAACGCATAATCCCTCACGGTGGAAATAAAAAGGTGGTTCATAGTAAACGTGAAAATCATTCTGCTGGCGAGAGATATAATTGAGCTTGATTGTTAAAAAAATGTTGACCTGTGAAGCAAGTATCAGGCAAGCCGATTTTGCTTCATACTTAGCGCGTCAACGATAAAAATGAGAGGGAATGCTTTTGGCCGGGAGTAGTTTATTGACGTTGCTCGATGATATCGCCACTTTGCTGGACGATATCTCCGTGATGGGCAAGCTGGCGGCGAAGAAAACCGCCGGTGTATTAGGGGATGACTTGTCGCTTAATGCGCAACAAGTTTCAGGTGTGCGTGCCAACCGGGAACTTCCTGTGGTCTGGGGCGTGGCGAAGGGATCGCTAATCAACAAAGTGATTCTGGTGCCGCTGGCGCTGATCATCAGTGCATTTATCCCGTGGGCAATTACGCCACTGTTGATGATTGGTGGTGCGTTTCTCTGCTTTGAAGGGGTAGAGAAAGTGCTACATATGCTGGAGGCGCGTAAACACAAAGAGGATCCGGCGCAGAGTCAGCAGCGTCTGGAAAAACTGGCGGAGCAAGACCCGCTCAAGTTTGAAAAGGACAAAATAAAAGGGGCCATTCGCACCGATTTTATTTTGTCTGCGGAAATTGTCGCCATAACGCTGGGCATTGTGGCGGAAGCGCCGCTGATTAATCAGGTGCTGGTGCTCTCAGGGATAGCTCTGGTGGTAACGATTGGCGTGTATGGCCTGGTGGGGATTATCGTTAAGATTGATGACCTGGGCTACTGGCTGGCAGAAAAGTCCAGTACGTTGATGCAGGCATTGGGTAAGGGGCTGTTGATTATCGCGCCCTGGCTGATGAAAGCATTATCGGTTGTCGGCACGCTGGCGATGTTCCTGGTGGGTGGCGGCATTGTGGTGCATGGCATCGCGCCGCTGCATCATGCCATTGAACATTTTGCCGAACAGCAGAACGCGCTGGTGGCGATGATATTACCGACTGTTTTAAATCTGATTCTTGGATTTATCATCGGTGGCATCGTGGTGCTGGGAGTGAAAGTGGTAGCGAAAATGCGCGGCCAGGCACATTAAAATTCACATTGGCTGTTATGCAAAATTCGCCATCCTCGACTAAGGTGAACAAGTTTCACTCGAAAAAAGGAGGCGAGTATGAGCTTTATGGTTAGTGAGGAAGTCACGGTAAAAGAGGGCGGCCCGCGGATGATTGTCACCGGGTATTCCAGCGGTATGGTTGAGTGCCGGTGGTATGACGGTTATGGGGTCAAGCGGGAAGCTTTTCATGAAACCGAGCTTGTTCCGGGGGAGAGGAGTTGTTCGTCGGAAGAAGTTTGAAAGTGTGCAATTAACACCAGGCCGGATAAGGCGTTCACGCCGTATCCGGCAGTTGTGCCAGCGTCTGCATGGAGTGCCTGATGCGACGCTGTCGCGTCTTATCATGCCAGGGTTATACAAATAATCGATATCTGGCGATAGAATCAAAAGTAGGCCGGATAAGGCGTTCACGCCGCATCCGGCAGTCCTGCCAGCGTCAATATCGAAGGCCTGATGCCTCGTATCATGCCAACATTATAAAATTATCGTTGTTTGGCGGTACGCTATCGCCAGGTTATGCCAGAATCATTAAAAAGCAGGTTGGGAGTCGTCAGGGTGCAGCACGAGACAAAAATGGAAAACCAGAGCTGGCTAAAAAAACTCGCGCGCCGCCTGGGGCCAGGTCATGTCGTTAATCTGTGTTTTATCGTGGTGTTGATCTTCTCCACTTTGCTCACCTGGCGTGAAGTCGTGGTGCTGGAAGACGCCTATATCTCAAGCCAGCGTAATCATCTGGAAAACGTTGCCAACACGCTCGATAAGCAATTGCAATATAACGTCGATAAACTGATTTTTTTGCGTAATGGAATGCGTGAAGCCCTTGTTGCGCCGCTGGATTTCACCTCTATGCGAAACGCTGTTGTCGAGTTTGAACAACATCGCGACGAGCACGCCTGGCAAATCGAACTCAACAGACGACGCACTCTGTCAGTAAACGGTGTCTCGGATGCGTTAGTGAGCGAGGGAAATCAGCTTTCTCGCGAAAATGAATTACTCGACAATGAAATTACTGCCGCACTGGAAGTCGGCTACTTACTACGACTGGCGCACAACTCTACTTCGATGGTTGAACAGGCAATGTATGTCTCACGCGCCGGATTCTACGTTTCGACGCAGCCGACGTTGTTTACCCGAAATATCCCTACGCGTTACTACGAATTTGTCACACAACCCTGGTTTATCGGCCAATCAGAACGAGAAAATCGTCAACGTGGCGTACGTTGGTTTACCTCTCAGCATGACCATAACAATGTTACTGAACCGCAGGTCACCGTAAGCGTGCCGGTCGACAGTAATAATTACTGGTATGGCGTGTTGGGGATGAGTATCCCTGTGCGCTCAATGCAGCAATTTCTAAAAAACGCTATTGATAAAAACCTGGATGGCGAATATCAGCTCTACGACAGTAAACTGAAATTATTAACTTCCTCTAACCCGGAACACTCGGCGGAGGATCTCTTTGATCCTCGAGAGCTGGCATCTCTGGCGCAGGCTATGGAACACGATACGCGCGGTGGCATCAGGATGAGCAGTCGCTATGTTAGCTGGGAGCGACTGGACCATTTTGACGGCGCATTGGTGCGCATTCATTCGCTCAGTGAAGGTGTGCGTGGTGATTTCGGCAGCATCAGCATTGCGTTAACCCTTCTGTGGGCGCTCTTTACGACGATGTTACTTATCTCCTGGTATGTGATTCGCCAGATGGTCAGCAATATGTTTGTCCTGCAAAGCTCGTTGCAGTGGCAGGCGTGGCATGACACCTTAACGCGCTTGTATAACCGTGGCGCATTGTTCGAAAAAGCGCGTCCGCTTGCCGAATTGTGTCAGATACACAAACATCCGTTTTCTGTCATCCAGGTCGACCTTGACCATTTTAAAGCGATTAATGACCGCTTTGGTCATCAGGCAGGCGATCGTGTGCTGTCGCATGCTGCCGGATTAATCAGTCATTCATTGCGTTCACAGGACGTTGCCGGCCGCGTGGGCGGCGAGGAGTTTTGTGTGATTCTGCCTGGCGCTAACCTGGCGCAGGCAACGGAAGTGGCCGAACGTATTCGCCTGAAGCTGAATGAAAAAGAGATGTTGATCGCCAAGAGCACGACCCTACGCATCAGTGCTTCGCTGGGGGTGAGTAGCAGTGAGGAAACCGGCGATTATGATTTTGAACAATTACAGTCTCTGGCCGACCGACGGTTGTATCTTGCAAAACAAGCGGGGCGCAATCAGGTTTGCGCCAGCGATAGCCCTTAACTGGCCGTGAAAAAGTGATCCAGTCCTTCGCGCCAGCCTTCCGGTCCTTCTCGCTGTGTCCGCAAGACACGGGCCGGATCCTCATTTTGCAAATGCACGCCTTCCCGGTTTAGCCCTTTTACGATTACCGCATAATCCATCACTTCCAGTAATGGTGCGTCATTTGGGCCATCGCCTAAGCCAAGCGTGGTCGGACGTTTTCCACTCGATTGCTGATATGCCGCAATGATCCAGTTGGCTGCCTGATCTTTCCCGGCTGAGACATCCAGCACATGCCAGAAACGCGCACCTTGCACAAACTGCAAGCCCAGTTCATTCAGGCGAGCGGTAAATTGCGCCATCCGCTCGTCACTGTCGCGCCAGATAAGCGTGACAGAAGCCTCATGCAACTGCGTCAGTGCGGCCTGGCTGTGGCTTAATCCCGTCCATTCAGCGATGGTTGTATCATCGACGTCATCAAAGGTGGTGAATTTGAAGTGTTCTTTCTCACGCAGCGTATTTAATACCAGGCTGATTTCACTATGAGCAATCCCCGAGATGATGCGTGGAAAGCCGTCCAAATCCTGCCAGTGTTGATCCAGTTGGATCACCGCGCCGTTCTCTGCAATGAGTGACAATCCTTGCAGACCTAACATCTTTTGCAGGTACAGCATCTCAGCCGAGGTTTTACTACTACACAGGATCACGGGGATATCCGCTTCCCGCAGGCGGATTAACCAGGAGGCGGCAGGTTGCCAGTCATAGCTATGACTGTCCAACAGGGTGCCATCAAGATCGGTGAAAATCAGCAGCGGTTGATGAATTGAAAGCATGATCGCGCAGTACTCCCTTTGCCGGATATTTCTTAAAACAGCACGAATTATAAAAAATCGTTTTTTGGGAGCGATCACGTGAACGCCAGAGCCTCCAGGGGGTGACGCGGATCACACTTCCATTCATTAGTGACGTTAATCATTCATATCAAGAATATTTTCTTGTCAGCCTAAAAAATTGCGGATAAGGTGATGAACGCATCAGATTTCCTGGTGTAACGAATTTTTTAAGTGCTTCTTGCTTAAGCAAGTTTGATCCCGACCCCAACAAGGGTCGGGATTTTTTTATCACGCATTTAGCGATTCACTTCAGAGACGCTAAAGTCATGAATATCAAGTTCAAAGGCATCGGCTAATTCACGCCATGTATGATATTCACGGCCATCGACGCTGACGTGTTCTGAATCGTTCTGGCTGCGATGAACTTCGCTTTCGCTAATTTCATTGATCGCCGCCAGCAGGGCATCGACATCGACGCTGACCTCACGTTTTGCGGTATCGCTGTACTCTTTTGCGGTTTTCATCATCTATCCTCGCAACCGTTGCTTATATGTTGCTGCCGACACGTCATGTCAGCCAGGCATTTCTTAAGTATAGACCGTTGAGAAAATCAGCACTCGCACGCGCCTGGCGCTGTCAGAAAAACGAAATTGTTCTAAACTGGCACAAAGCCACAGGAGGAAAACGATGAAGGTGAATGATCGGGTAACAGTCAAAACGGATGGCGGTCCGCGTCGTCCTGGCGTGGTACTGGCAGTTGAGGAGTTTAGTGAAGGCACAATGTACCTGGTTTCGCTGGAAGACTACCCGCTCGGCATCTGGTTCTTTAATGAAGCAGGGCATCAGGATGGTATCTTTGTGGAGAAAGCAGAGTAATTTCTGTCAGCCTGACTGGTGGAATACCACCAGTCAGTATGCCCTAGCGCATGTTGACAAAAATACCATTTGTCACATTATCCGTCAGTCGGACGACATGGTAGATAACCTGTTTATTATGCGTTTTGATCTTACGTTTAATATTGCCTTTATGCGATGAAACGGTCTTGGCTTTAATATTCATTTGGTCGGATATTTGAATCGTTCCCTGGCCAGCCATCCACATTCGCAACATACTCGATTCGGTCCGGCTTAATGATAGCGTTGGCATATTTAAAATGCTGGCCATCGTTGTCTCTTTTTTCAGAATATCGCCAAGGATATCATCAAGAGATTCCGGTTTAATCGATTTGGAACTGATCAATAAATTTTTTCTGACCAATAGATATTCATCAAAATGAACATTGGCAATTGCCATAAAAACGATAAATAACGTATTGGGATGTTGATTAATGATGTACTTGATACGTTGACTGTTAGAAGCATCGTGGATAAAACAGTCCTCATTAATAAACACCACTGAAGGGTGCTGTGAATCACAAGCGATGGCAAGGTCATCAACGGTTTCAATGTCGTTGATTTCTCTTTTTTTCACCCCTCTACTCAACAGATACCCGGTCAAACCCAGCCGGGTGTAACTACATAAATCCATAATAATCGTTGACATGGCATACCCTCACTCAATGCGTAACGATAATTCCCCTTACCTGAATATTTCATCATGACTAAACGGAACGACATGGGTCACCTAATGCGCCACTCTCGCGAATTTTCAGGCGGACTTACTATCCCGTAAAGCGTTGTATAATTTGCCTGGAATTGTCTTAAAGTAAAGTAAATGTTGCGATATGTGAGTGAGGTTAAAACAAATATTTCGCCACAGGAGTATCCTGGAAGATGTTCGCTGGTATTATTTTTCGGATAATCCTTAGGATAACAAGAGAAACATTAGGGAATCATATTACAGGCAATTCGCTGATAATATCCGCCAGCAAATTAAAAATTTCACTAAATAAATGTTCGCAAAAAGGAGCAATTAACGGCATTAATGCCGCCATTAATGAGATGCCGACAGTCAACGTTAATGGAAAACCAATAACAAAAATTGATAATTGCGGGGCCATGCGATTCAGTAAACCTAATGCCAGATTCAGGGTCAGCAACAGGGTAATCAGCGGTAACGCCAGCATCAACCCGTTAAGGAAAATCAGACTCCCTGCTTTGGTGAGTGCCAGAAATGCATTGCTGTTCAGCGGTTCGCCACCAATGGGTAGAGTGTGAAACGTATCGACCAGCAGTGAAATCAACCATAAATGACCGTTAAATGTCAGGAACAGCAGTAACGCCAGCATATCCATAATGCGCGCTAAGACGGGCATATTGAGATGGCTGCCAGGATCGACGAACGTCGCAAATGACAGCCCCATTTGCAGACCGATAATTTCGCCAGCGGTTCGAACAGCGGCAAAGGCAAATTGCATGGTAAAGCCAAGTGCAATGCCAATCAGGATTTGCTGCACCGCCAGCCATAGGGCATAGAACGAAAAAACGGCAACATCGTTGGCGGGGATTGCCGGAGCAATGGCGAACGTGATCATCATTGCGAGGCCTAGTTTTACCCGTTTTGGCACGCTGCGTTCGCTCAAAATGGGCGCGGTGGAGATCAGCGCCAGCACACGCAGTAATGGCCAGAAATACAGGCTTAACCAGGAAAGCCATTGATCGCTTGTTACCTGCAACATTACATCGATTACCCGATGATATACGGCAGGTTAGTGAATAAGGTACGAACGTAATCCAGCAACAGGTTGAGCATCCACGGTCCGGCAATAATAATGGCGATAAATACGGCGATAATTTTCGGAATAAACGACAGCGTCATTTCGTTAATCTGCGTGGCGGCCTGCAAAATACTGATGATAAGACCGGTGACCAACGCCACCAGCAACAGCGGGGCAGCCAGTGCCAGCGCGACTTTCATCGCTTCTGTCCCCATCATCATGACCGATTCGGGTGTCATTTGGCCTCTCTAGCTGTAAAAGCTCTGCGCCAGTGAACCGACCAGCAATTGCCAGCCATCCACTAGTACAAACAGCATCAGTTTAAACGGCAGAGCAATGGTCGCGGGGGGAACCATCATCATCCCCAATGCCATCAACACGCTTGCAATAACCAGGTCGATAATCAAAAACGGAATGAAAATCGTGAAGCCTATCTGGAAGGCGGTTTTCAACTCGCTGGTCACGTAGGCCGGGAGCAAAATGCGCATCGGTACTGCTTCAGGTCCCTGCAACGGGCCGGTATTCGCCAGCCTGGCAAACAACCCTAAATCCGCCTCGCGGGTCTGACGCAGCATAAACTCACGCAGTGGCTGCGCCCCTTTTTCCAGCGCCTCCTGCATTGATATTTTCTCTTCGCTGAACGGCTGATACGCATCGACATAAATTTTGTCGATTACTGGAGACATAATAAAAAAGGTCAAAAACAGCGCCAGCCCCAGCAATACCTGGTTGGGCGGCGCGGAGGGCGTTCCCAGAGCGTTACGCAATAAACCAAAAACAATGATGATGCGGGTGAAGCTGGTCATCATCAGTAAAATTGCCGGAATAAAAGTCAGCGAGGTGATGAACACCAGCGTCTGCACCGGGAGTGACCAGCTTTGTCCACCGCCAGGCAGCGGCTGGCTGGTGATGCCAGGCAGTTGAGCAAAGGCGAGGGGAGTAAACAGCCAGAGAAGGGCCGGTGCGGCAGACAAGAGACGACGCATCAGGCTCTCCCGCCACGCTTAAGTAAATTTTTCATGACCGACTGAAAATCGGCTTGAGGTAACTCTTCCGTTGGCGCAGAAGGGGGAAGTTTATGCAGCAGATTGATTTGCCCGGCAGTAACGCCGAGCACCAGTCGCGCATCTTCCACATCGACCACCACGACCCGTTCACGCGCCCCCAACGAGGCACTAGCGCTGACTTTCAGCCCGTTCGTGCCATTACGTTTGGGAGCAAATCCCAGCCTTTTTACCAGCCAGGCCGCCGCGAGGATCAGGACAATAATGGCAATTAGCGCGCCGCTCACCTGAAGGAGCGGAGCAGCAGAAACCGGCGCGGAAGGTTGTACAGTAGCGTGGTTATTCATCACTAACGGCTCAGGCGGCGCATCCGCTCGGACGGGGTAATGATATCGGTGATCCGCACGCCATATTTATCAGCGACTACGACAACTTCGCCCTGAGCAATTAAATAACCGTTGATCAGAATATCCAGTGGTTCGCCCGCCAGACCGTCCAGCGCTACTACTGACCCTTGCGTCAGACGCAACAACTCTTTGATGGTCATTCGTGTGCGGCCCAGTTCGACGGTCAGCTTAACCGGAATATCCATAATCAGGTCGATATCCTGCAATGTTCCACTGACGTCGCCGCCGCCAAGCTGCTGGAACACCGCTTCAGCCGCGCTTTTGCCGCTTGTTGATTTTTGTTCGCTCAACGCTTCCGCCCACAGATCGTCCATTGCGCCGCTGTTGTCATCGGCCGGATTATTCAAGTCACTCATTTGGGCTGTTCCTCGTTCAGAGAATTCAAAATCGGGTTAATCAAATGTTCTATCCGTAACGCGTACTGACCGTTGATGGTGCCGTACTGGCTGGTTAGTACCGGAACGTCGTCAACATGGGCGATAATGCGATCGGGTTTTTCAATCGGCAGGACATCGCCGGGCTTCAGCTTTAAAATCTGCGACAGGCGCAGTGAAATATCGGCAAAGTTGGCAACCAGCTCCAGCTGTGAATGTTGCACCTGGCGCACCAGGTTATCGCGCCAGTTCTGATCTTCATTACGCGAGTTTTCCAGCGGCGGGTTAACCAACAATTCCCTCAGTGGCTCGATCATGCTGAATGGCAGGCAGATATTAAATTCGCCGGTCAGGTTGCCAATCTCCACATGGAACGGCGTGTTAACCACAATGTCGTTCGGTGAGGTGGTGATATTGGTAAATTTCACCTGCATTTCGGAACGCACGTACTCGACTTCCAGCGGATTAATCGCCTTCCACGCGTCGCTATAGCCTTCAAGTGCCAGCTTCAACATGCGATTAATGACGCGCTGTTCGGTATGAGTAAACTCGCGACCTTCTACTTTGGTAGGGAAGCGTCCATCGCCGCCAAACAGGTTATCCACGGCGATAAACACCAGACTCGGCGAAAACACCACCAGCCCTGTTCCGCGCAGCGGTTTCAGATGGATAAGGTTCAGGTTGGTCGGCACCGGCAGGTTGCGGGCAAATTCATGGTACGGCTGTATGCGGATGGCCCCGACGGTAATGTCCGGGCTACGGCGCAGCAGGTTGAACAGCCCCATACGAAAATGGCGGGCAAAACGTTCATTGATGATTTCCAGCGCCTGTAACCGTTCGCGAACAACCCGGCGTTGCGTGTTGGGATCGTACGGACGAATGTCACTTTCGCCGCTAACACTGGTTGTCGGTTCGTCTTTGACCTCGCTGTCGCCATTCAACAGCGCATCAATTTCAGCTTGAGAAAGAATACTATCGCCCATGTCGTTATCGCAGAATAAAAGCGGTATACAGCACGTCGGTGACATCCTGTTTCGGTTGCCCGGCAACAAGCGGGGGGGAGAGTGTGGCTTTAATTGCGGCAATCAGTTTTTGCTTGCCTTCTTCCGTTGCCAGCACGGCGGCATCCTGGCGCGAAAACAGTAACAGCAAGCGACTGCGGACTTCCGGCAAATACTCGCTCAGCCGCGAACGGGTGGCTTCATCTTTCAGCCGCAGCGTTATGCCGATATAAAGTACGCGATCTGCATCGCCAAGATTGACCGTAAAAGTGTCCAGCGCATAGAAGACAGGTGAGAGTACGACGCGTTGCTGTGCTTTGTCGCCAGCGGTCACTTGTTGCGAATGCCAGTAGCTGTAACCCGCGCTGGCACAGGCCGCGAGAGTGATGAATACCAGGATCGGGAGCCAAAGCGATCGCCTGCTTTTCTTGCTTATCGCGTAATCAGTCATGTGTTGCGGTCTTCCTGTGTCGCTACTGCTTATCGGCTAATTATCCTGCGTCTTAAGTGTGGCAAAGCGGGGAAAAGACGCGGATTAAGGTGTTACCTCTGGCGTTAGGCGAAAATATCGACGCCACTATTGCCCGATGAAACTCTCTGGAGAGTTGTGGGAACTGGCAATGCATCGTCATCCTCGGTTGTCAGGCGTTCATGGCCTGATGTGCGTGGACGTTGTTGTTGCTCGGAAGCTGCCTGCTGCTGACCGCTAAAACTCTCTCCGCTGATATTGCTCTGCCCCAACTGAATTCCGCTTTCTGCCAGTTGTGTGCGCAGTACCGGCAAAGCCGCTTCCAGAGCGGCGCGCACGTGCTGATGCGGTGAAACCATCTGAATTTGCGCCTGGTTGTCATCCACCTTAAGGGAGATTTGCACTTCGCCTAAATCTTGCGGATGCAAACGCAGTTCGGCACTTTGTTGCCCCTGGCGGGTAAACAGCGAAATATGCTGGCTTAAGGATTGTTGCCATTCGTGGGAACCCAGCGGTGCGCTCAAAACAGGCGCTGCGACGGTGGGCAGTGGCTGCGTCTGGTGCGGAGTAATTAGCGGACTGGTGACAGTAGTAACAGGTGAAGGCGTGCTGATGATCTCCGCTTTACTCTGGGCTTCAGCGACCAGCGGTGTTAATGGCTGATCTGGCGCGCCAGGGGCGTCGTCAGGTTGAGCTGTTGCGAGTTGCGCGGTAGTCAGTTTTGCTGAGAGTGCTTGCTTCTGCGTCGGTAACGTTGTTACAGGCGCATCAGTCACTTTGGGGGGATTGTCAAAACCGGGCAGCATAGCAAAAAGGGCGCTCAGGCTGGCGACAGCATCTTCATTAAGGTCATCCGTTTTATCGTCGGCGACCGTTTCCTTTTCTGGCATGGCTGCCAGCGTATTAACCAGAGCCGTCGTCAGCGGCGTTGTATCGGGTCGTGCTGCGGTTATTTCAGCCAGCGTTTCGTCAGTAGCGATGTGTAAATCAGACGGCAATACCCCGGCCAGAATTTCGTTGGCGCGTTCTTTACCTTGCGCGTGTGGGGTATCCACTGCAACCTGAAGCAATGGCGAAGCTTTGCCTGGTGCTGCATCTCCTGCTAATGCCCCGCTCAACAACGCAAGAAAATCCTGTGCCGTGTCAGTGGCGCTAGCACCGGGCAATGTGGATGTGTCAACGTCAGCGGTAATCAAGGGCGCTAAACGAATCATTCAGTTTTCCTCATGGCGGCGCGCTGGGCGAACTCGTCCATCTTTTTCTGAACGAGGCGGTTTTCTGCTAACAGGGCCGCCGTGGATTGCCGTTCCTGGAGGGTCTGCCAGGCCTGCAAGCGTTGTTTCTTTTCTCGCCAGCTGTTCAGAGCAATGTCAACTTTCTGCGTCCACTGATTAAGCTGCTGGCGGTGCTGGGTAATGGCCTTTTCCAGCGTCTGAATGAACTGCTGGTAGTTGATCCAGCGATTACTGGTCATTCCTGCACTCATGTCGTTGTTCAGGTTGCTGCGATATTCGTTTTGATAATCGATCAGCATTTTGAGTTGTTCTTCCGCTTGCTGACATCCGCGACGCATTTCACCCAGCAGGCGGGCCGCATTATCCACCTCTTTTTCTGCCAGATCTTTCAGGGTCGCCAGGGCGCCATGTTCTGCCATCTGTTGCTATCTCCTGCGTAATCACACCGTCGGAAAAATACGTTCCAGCCCCTGGAGAGAGTCTTCCCAGTCCGCGCGTTCAAAAATGCCTTGTTGCAAATAGCCCTCCAGCTGCGGCCACAAGGCGATAGCTTTATCGAGCATTGGATCGCTGCCTTTGGCATACGCGCCGACGCTAACCAGATCGCGGTTACGTTGAAAACTCGACAACAGCTGCTTGAATGTGCGCACTCGCGCGTAATGCTGCTCGCTGATCAACGCCGTCATTGCACGGCTGATTGAGGCTTCAATATCAATCGCCGGATAGTGTCCGGCTTCTGCCAGACGGCGAGACAGCACGATGTGACCGTCGAGGATCGCCCGCGCGGAGTCGGCAATCGGATCCTGCTGGTCATCACCTTCGGTGAGCACGGTATAAAACGCGGTAATCGAGCCGCCGCCACTGATTCCGTTTCCGGCACGTTCGACCAGCGCCGGTAATTTGGCGAATACCGACGGCGGATAACCTTTGGTGGCGGGTGGTTCGCCAATCGCCAGCGCAATCTCACGCTGGGCCATCGCGTAGCGGGTGAGGGAGTCCATAATCAGCAACACATGCTGACCACGATCGCGAAAATCTTCGGCAATGCGCGTGGCATAGGCGGCACCCTGCATTCGCAGGAGCGGAGAAACATCCGCCGGAGCGGCAATCACCACGGAGCGCGCACGCCCTTCGGCACCGAGAATATTTTCAATAAAATCTTTTACTTCTCGCCCACGTTCACCAATCAAACCAACGACGATCACATCGGCACGGGTGTAGCGCGCCATCATTCCCAGCAGCACACTTTTACCGACGCCGGAACCGGCAAACAGCCCCATACGCTGCCCGCGCCCAACGGTAAGCAGGGCATTAATCGGGCGCACGCCCGTATCCAGCACATGCTCAATCGGTGTACGTTGCAACGGGTTAAACGGCGGGGTAATCAGGGCGCCAGTTTCCGTCGTATCGGGGGAGGGCAGACCATCGAGCGGTTTACCGCTGCCGTCCAGAACGCGACCTAATAACGCCGGACCAAGTGGAAGCTGCTTGCCGCTTTGCAGCCCATCGCCGGAGATATTTTTGGCGTAAACGCGTGCGCCGGGCAGCACGCCTTCCACTTCCTCCAGCGGCATTAAAAACAGCCGTTGACCGTTAAAGCCAACCACTTCGCTTTCTACTTCGTGCGTTTCAGTGCCGTTCTGTCGTTCAATGACACAGGTTGCGCCGAGCGGCAGTTGCAATCCGGTGGCTTCCAGCACCAGCCCGGTGGCGCGGGTTAATCGCCCGTAGCGACGCACCGCAGGCAACTGCGCCATTTTGGCTTCGAAGTTATCCAGCGAGGTTAGCCAGCGAGTCAGCCGCGTGGTCATTACACCACTCCTGGCGCTGCCAGACGGCAGAGTTCTTGCCAGCGGGTGGCGACACTGGCGTCGAGATCGCCTTCATCAGCGGAGACTTTACAACCGCCAGGATGGAGGGTCGGGTCGCCGCGCAAGCGCCAGCCATGCAAACTTAAGGTTGCGCCGAGCATCTCATCAACACGTTGCAGATCATCCGGATGCACGCGTAGCTGCGGTTTGCCACTGAATAACGGTTCTTGCTGCAACAACTGTTGGATCTGTTTGATCAGTGCCGAGTTGTCCACCGTTGGCGTCTGGCCGATCACCTGACGCGCTGCCTCCAGCGCCATCTGCATCAGGCGCGAAGCAATCACACTATCAAGCGCATCAAGGGTGGTCTGAAACTCGCTGACCAGTTGCTGCATCCGGGCATGAATTGGCGCTTGTTGAGACTTCGCCTCTGCCAGTCCTTGTTCCAGCCCCTGAGCCAGACCTTCCTGATAGCCTTGTTCATGGCCTTGCTGGCGACCTTCGGCAATCCCCGCCTGATAACCTTGCTCGTGGGCCTGCATTTGCAGTTGCGCCAGTTGTTGCTCAAGGCTGGGTTCGGCCTCTTCAGTGACGGTTTCTTCTGGCTCCATCAGTGGCACAAACTCCGCCAGGGGTGGCGCGAGATCGTCCGGTGTCCAGGTTTTCCACGGCAGATTATCAGACATAGGTATCCTCGCCGCTGCCAATCACCATCTCGCCGGTTTCGGCAAGGCGGCGCACAATCAGCAGAATCGCTTTCTGTTCGTTTTCCACCTGCGACAGACGCACCGGACCACGGTTGGCAAGATCGTCGCGCAGAATATCGGCGGCACGCTGCGACATATTGCGCAGGAATTTCTCGCGCAGTGGCTGCTCGGCCCCTTTCAGCGCGATCAGCAGCGATTCGGAATCCACTTCCTGCAACAGACGCTGGATGCTGCGATCGTCGACATCCACCAGATTTTCGAACAGGAACATCTCGTCGATGATTTTCTGCGCCAGTTCGCCGTCAAATTCACGCACGGCGGTAATAACCGCTTCTTCCTGCTGAGTTTTCATCAGGTTGATAATTTCCGCTGCTGTTCTCACGCCGCCCATTTTGCTGCGTTTGAGATTCTGGCCATCGAGCAGGCCATTCAGCACTTCTGTCAGTTCAGCCAGCGCGGCAGGTTGTACGCCGCCAAAGGTAGCGATACGTAGCATCACGTCGTGGCGCAGACGTTCATCGAACAACGCCAGAATATCGGCGGCTTGAGCGCGTTTCAGATGCACCAGAATGGTGGCGATAATCTGCGGATGTTCATCGCGAATCAGATCGGCGGCGCTCTGCGGCTCCATAAAGTTGAGCGTTTCAATACCGCTGGCAGTGTCGCGGGTTTCGAGAATATCTTCCAGCAGGCTGGCGGCACGCTCTTCGCCCAGCGCTTTGACCAGCACTGAACGCAGATAATCATTGGCGTTAATATTCAGTGCGGCAAACTGTTCGGCTTCTTGTTCAAACTCTGCCAGTACTTCAGTTAACTGTTTGTTGGAGATCTGCGAGACGTTCGCCATTGCCGCGCTCAGGGTCTGCACTTCTCGTTGGGACAGGTGCTTGAATACCTCTGCCGCCCGGTCTTCGCCAATGGTCATCAGCAGAATGACGCTTTTATCGGTGCCTGTCAGGTTACTCATGATCGTTATTTATCCACTGGCGAATGACCAGCGCCACTACGCGCGGATCGTTATCAGACATGTCGCGGATGCGCTGGCTCATTACCTCAGCCCCCAGACGTTGGTTAGCGCGGCGTTGTTGCAGTTGTTCGTCTTTGCTCAGGCGTACTTCCACTGCATCTTCCGTCTCCTGGCGAGTTTGTGTCTGTTGCTGAACGGCTTTCACCACCTCAGCGCGGCGGATTAATTGCGGACGTACCGCTTTACGCCACAGCAGCCACGCCACCAGCAGTACCAGCAACCAGCGACCGGCAGCCAGCAACTGATCGATAAACGCTTGTTGTTGCCAGAACGGCAACTCACCACCACTTTCATCACTACTGGTAAACGGCGAGTTGACGACATTGAGCGAATCACCGCGTTTTTCCGAAAAGCCCATTGCCTCGCGGGTCAGATCATCAATTTGTTTCATCTGTTCGGCGCTCAGTGGCAACGGTTTGCCATCCGGCAGCGTTTTGTAATTCACCACTACCGCGACAGACAGACGTTGCACGTCGCCGACGTTCATTTTGGTATGACGAATGGTGCGATCGACTTCGTAGTTGCTGGTTTCATTACGCTGTGTGCTGCGCGGCCCACTATTGCTGGTGGTGCTCGTCTGTTGCTGGCGATTGTTTTGATTTGCCGGAGGCGTACTGATCGGCGCGTTATTTGCGGGCGCGGGTTGATTAGATAATGCCCCCGGCACGCCGCCCGGATAACCGGAACCGCTTTGCTCGCTTTCATTCAGTTGACGGGAACGAAGTGCTGCCTGTGACTCATTGCCATTAGGGCGATACTGCTCTTCTGTTTGCTCTTTACTGGCGAAATCCAGCTGCGCTGTGACTTGCGCATGAATATTGCCGTTGCCGACAATAGGCGACAGAATTGCTTCAATACGACGCTGAATGCGGCCTTCGACATCGCTGGTATATTTCAACTGAACGTCATTGAGATCGCGCCCGCTGGTGTTGGACTGGGTTAACAGATGCCCACCTTGATCCACCAGCGTAACGTTACCCGGTGGCAGCCCAGCTACTGCACTGGAAACCAGATGCACAACGGCGCTAATTTGCCCTTCATCCAGCGCACGTCCTGGCAATAAATTCACAGTCACCGATGCGGAAGGGGATTTTTGTTCACGGACAAATAAAGACGGTTTCGGCATCGCCAGATGCACGCGCGCCCCTTTTACCGGGCCGATAGTTTCGATGGTACGAGAAAGCTCGCCTTCCAGCGCTCGCTGATAATTCACCTGTTCGCTGAACTGGCTGATACCAAACTTTTCCTGATCGAGCAGCTCAAAGCCGACCGCCCCGCCTTTAGGTAAGCCTTGCTGCGCCAGACGCAGACGCAATTCGTGAACCTTATCCGCCGGAACTTCAATTGCACCACTGGCTTCACTAAAGCGGTAGGGGATGTTCATCTGCGTCAGTTGGCTGACGATCGCGCCACCATCCTGATCGGAAAGGTTGCTGAATAACGTGCGGTAATCAGGGGCTTTTGCCCATAGAACTAACGCGACTATCACTGCCACAGCAGCGGAACCAGCAACAATCAAAGGGATTCTCGGATTCGCGCGTAGGCGATTAAGCCACTCAAGAGATTTTGTCTGGGCTGCAGTCGTATTCATCGCGCACCTCGCGGCAGATGAAAGACGGCGTTATTGGCAAAGTGGAACAAGACGCACTCCCGGGTCAGCAAACTCGAAAAATTGACGGCCTCATTATTTGTGGTTTTATTTTTTTCTATGCGCCAATTAACCCGGTTTTTTATCGTTATTTAACGCCTTTATCTTATTGACTTACTGTTAATCTCTGCTACCAGAAATGGTCCAGGAGATGAATATGTCAGCCATACAGGGGATTGAAGGGGTTATCAGCCAGTTACAGGCTACGGCGATGAGTGCCCGTGCGCAGGAATCACTACCACAACCTGGCATCAGTTTTGCCGGACAACTTCATGCCGCGCTCAATCGCATAAGTGATACGCAAACCGCCGCCCGCACCCAGGCAGAAAAATTCACCCTCGGCGAACCCGGCGTGGCGCTAAACGATGTGATGACCGATATGCAAAAAGCGTCGGTTTCGATGCAAATGGGGATTCAGGTGCGTAATAAGCTGGTGGCGGCGTACCAGGAAATGATGTCCATGCAGGTGTAGGTTTTGTAACCTGTTGACTATGCTTGTTTAATTACATCCGATCCCACAGCGTGGGGCATGGATGGGGCAAACTCACTCAATTTCTGGTTTAAAATGGATACCTGATCCTGATTGTTTTCTGCCATCCACGATCCGTAAAAGCGATAAACCATCTGAGCATCAGAGTGTCCCATTTGCTTCGCGATGAAGTTAGGGTTAGCTCCAGCGGTCAAAGACCAACATGCATAAGTGTGCCTGGACTGATATGCTTTGCGGTAGCGAATCCCGGCGCGTCGCATTGCAGTTTCCCATGACTGATTAATCGACCCAACTGCATAATGGTACCCGGCAAGGCCATTACGCGTAACGATTTGCGGATTGAAAACAAAAGTGCACGGATGCATTTCAGTTCGACCATACTCACGAAGTTTCACTTCAACCTGATACTGCTTACCAAGCCGTGTCATTTCAGCCTGATTCTTAAGCACGTCTATTGCTGGTTGAATTAGGTTGATAACACGGTTTGTTCCCGCTTCGGTTTTAGGAAGAGTGAACTCTTTCGTTAATGTGTGGTTTCTTCTGATCGTCATTGTCCCTGCCTTCAGGTCTATATCTTCCCATGCCAGAGAAACCAACTCCCCGTGGCGAACTCCTGTATAAACAGCCAGTGACCACATATTTTTTAATTGCTGATGCTTAAATGCGTTAATCAACCTGACAAACTCATCACGGGTTAACGGATCAGGTTCCGTTCGTGATCTCTTCAGTTGCGAAATGGCTGCGAACGGATTTTCTTTGATGTATCCGCTGTCGGCTGCGAATTGAAACATCCCCGCCATGGTGTTCATGTAGTTATTAACAGTTGGCACGGAACGTCCCTTAATGGGTGTTTTTTGCCCACGTTTCAGAACATGATATCCGGTCAGCAAATCCTTTCGTATGAACAGCAGTTCTTCCTGAGTCACAGCAGATGCAAGTCTGTTGCCTCCGATTCGGGGAACCATATTTCTTACAATGGAGCTGTAACGCCCCATCGCATTGGTACTGATTTCCAGCTTTTTCAGATCCAGCCATTTCTCAGCCAGGTCTGCGACGGTAATTTCCTTACTTTCCGCACCAAATTTTCTCAGGTTGGGAGAGTCCGGAAACTGAGCGGCATAGTCGAAATTACCCGTCTTAATGGAAAAACAAACAGACGCTCGTAGCTCGCCAGCTATTTTCCTGTTTTTTGGTGTATCCGGCACACCGAGACTTTCCCGTACTCGTGTGCCTTTATACATGAACCATATGCGGAGTGATCCGCCATGGTTCTCAACGCCTGTTGGGTATGCTGTCTTAGCCATTGTTCCCTCCTGACGCCCAAGAGCGCATTAAGCATAAACGGTTCTTCATCGACGCGCACCAGGCTGTTTTTTTGACATACTTTCAACCCACTGGTCGATAGCCTTGCGGTTATACATGCATTCGCTGTTTTCTTTTGGAATACCGTCCGGTGCAACATGGAGATATTCACGACCGACAAGCCAGGATTGTTTACGTGCTCTCTCAATGGTTCCTGGGCGTAAACCTGTAATTTCGATCAGTTTTTGCTCTGTCACCCAGTCGTTGGGCACAATTAAGTTAACTTCGCTCATTGTTTTCTCCGGTGCTGGAATGAAAGGGGGGGGGTTAACATGCCTCATTGGGTTTGAGGCTGTGTGATTCCATGGTTAGTCCTTGCGTAGCTCGCTGATTCTTCTGTAAGTCTCTGGTGCTTTGTTTCCGTGTATCTTCATTTCAGACTTCAACAGAGCAACGAGGGAATCCCATTCGTTGAGGATGCCTTTGAATGCCGGAACGCGCTTTGCAACCTTGTCGAATGAATCTCTGATTTCTGGAATCTGCTCAACAAGTGCAACGCATCGTCGGAAATCGGCTGCGTCATGTGGAGCGCCGAAGTGATGACCATAGATATTCTTTTTCAGTCCACATGCGATTGAGGCAAGAGTTGCGCTACTGATGCCGACATCGCCAGTTGATTGCCATTTCAAAATCTTCATAGCCAAATCTGACATTTCTTGTCTCCAATAAAAAACCGCCATCAGGCGGCTTGGTGTTCTTTCGGTTCTTCAATTCGAATATTGATTACGTCTTATTCGATGCGTACTCCTGGTATTTCGCCTTTTGATATTGCTAAGTCATAAATTTGCGCGGCACTATACCCATCTCGCATCCATGAATCCAAGGCGCGAACAGCCTCGCTACGCTTTTTATCTTCTCTCTCATTTTTGATATCAACGAGGACATCAACGCAATTAAGGCAAATGTGGATTTTGTCCTTACATTCGATCATGGCGGCTTTACCATGATTTCCGCCACACAGTGAGCATAAATCTTCAGGGTCCGGCTGGTATTTCTGTAACGTTAGATGGTTGAATGTTGAACAGACCATAATCATCTCCATAAAACAAAACTCGCCGTAGCGAGTTCAGATATAATTTCCACCAAAGGCAGTAGTTGCTTGATGCTAAGAATTATTTAATATCTATTCCTGTAATATCTTTTATCTTTTTCCTTGCCAAGCCTTTTGCTAGTGATTTTGAAACACTCATAAGTGTACTAATTCCCTCATCCTTAAAGTTTGTTTTTATAGCTTGCCAGACATCCTTTTGACGTAAGTCAGCAATAAAATCATGCCCTCTTGCTGTCAACCTTAGTGGTACTTCGATCCAACTATATCCAACACCTTCCCCTAACGCTTTGGACATTATATGACCGAACCCAGGTTTTCCATCAACCCTGACTATTAATTCGTAGTCACATAATAATCGCATATGGAAAATAAAATTTTGGTCATATCTATTAAAGCCATTATCCTCTAGTTCACTAAGCATCGTGTCAGGGCCATGAGTTTTTTCGAATGCGATAAGTAGATCTTTTAGATATTGCTGGTCTAATTTCATTGCCGCCTCCGTGACATGTCACAGAGATTTATATCATTAATGTTGTTTCGTGCCAGCCTTTGGTCACCCAGCATTGTGAGTCACCATTACACGGGCATGAATTAACAGGAACTCTCTCGCCGCACTTACCGCAACGTTTTCTGCTGATCGATTTTATACGCCAGCGCACACGTGCATCATCCTGGCGGCTCAGTAACGCGATGTACTCACCAAACTCGTAAGGCGCACGCCTGAAGCGACGCGTGGCACAGTCACGCTCCAGCATTTCAATTTCCTGAGCATCAAGTACAAGCTCCAGCTTACGCATACCGGATGATGCTTGCTTGGCTCTCTGATCGGCTTTGCGCTCTGCTGCTGATTTAGCCATTCTGCTTTTCCTGCATCAGGAGAAAGACAATCATGGCGGCGCGGATGCTTCCGGTATCTCTTTATGCGATATTCCTCCTCTATAGCACATACAAGCAGCGAACCATCAACTGGAGTGAGTGAGGAATCGACCACAAGCAACGCCCCTTGCAATATGCCTTCGCGGTAATGGCTGTCACCCGCGGAACAATTTATCTGCTGGCTGTATGAAAAGCCAGCAATACAACTTTTGCTGACTTTCCACCGTTAACGCGACACAACCTTTGTTCCTGAGCTTCGCGTTGCAGAGCCGGTAATCTCCGTCTCTTTAAATTAAAAAGACGGAGACTATTAAAAACTCATTAAAACATCAGGAAACAACAGATTCCCCGTAAAACGCTACAGCCTGTGCAGGCTGGGAGTCCATATCATCATGGAGATCTCTGGAGTATGGGAGGGAGTTGACTGTCGATATAAATATCCTGTCATTTTCTAAAGTGAAAATTTCTGATTTGAGACTACCAATATCACTATGTACAGGATTAGTCCACCCACTAAATAGTAAAAATCCCCATTCCTGAAAAAGCCCGGAATTCACTTCACGTTTTACATCATGAAACATTTCTCCCGTCAGTTCATCGAAATGGACATTATTGATATCGCGTCGTGCCGGGACAGTCCCTTTTTTATCCTCAATCCAAAACCATGCATTGTCAAATCTGTCCGACGTTGCGGTACGAGGTTTAAAGAAGCGATGAGGTTTAATTAAATAAGATGACACAAATTTCCCTGTGGCTTTATCCTTCGCAAAAATAACAAATGTTTTACCAATGCAGCTTTCATCAATATCTTTTGAAAATGACACCACGCCGTCCTGATTTACAGTCAGCGAATTGTCTCCCGCATTGGTGGCAACACTCCAGTCCAACGTATTATTATTGACAACATCATTGTCAACCACCATCTGAAATGTCGCACCTGGAAATAATGTTTTCGGGAATGAACCATTAGCCATGTCTTCTTTTATATCGAAAACATGGTGGCTCACTAGAACACCGGTAATTTTTGGCATAAAAAACTCCTTATTTGTTTAATTGAAATGCGATCAATAAATTCGATCGCCAGAGAGATATTATTACTTTTACAAGAATAAATGTTGTTATTTGTTTATTATAAAACAATCATCACCCAGAAAAGAAAAAGATGCAGCTCGTTAACAAAAACCTTTGTGGCATATTAAGGTTGTGTCGCGTTAACGGTGGAAAGTCAGCAGATAAAATTGTTCCGTGGGTGACAATCCATCACCCTGAGGATGCTGATATTGCCCCTTGCGCATCATGTGGATTAATTCAACGCCGGCCAGTATCGTAGCCGTTCCATGAAATAGGTGTGCAAGTTCTCCGGTTGCTCACGGGCTACCTGTTCTGCAATTACCGGTATATTCATCCGCTCTTTGTAGGCAACGCCGCTGGCGGCCAGGTCAGCGTGATAATTCAGATTCGTGCGGGTAGAAAGCGGACATGACGCCGCTACCCGCGAGCTGAAAGTGCATCATGGGTAACTCCTTATATTTGATTGCATAACGAAAATGCCTCTCGTGAAGCATTATTGGTATGCGGTAAAGCCGCGCTCAGGCGGCTACTCTATTTCTTCTTCGAATGATTTTATTAGTCGGTCAATAACATCATCTGTTTCAATATCATTTCCGTCCGATTGCTTTAATACGTCTATTGATTCTGCTGCGGTAAATTCCATCGCTGTGAGAAACTCGACAATTGCACACTCAACGACATATCGTTCTTCATCTGTACGACATGAGATAAAAGAGCATTTAATTGCTGTTATTACTTTTTGTTTAAGCTCTGCAGGATAATCAGTTTTTATCATCGTTCACTCCGTCAAAAAAATTGCCCTCACATTGGAGGGCAAAGAAGATTTCCAATAATCAGAACAAGTCGGCTCCTGTTTAGTTACGAGCGACATTGCTCCGTGTATGCACTCGTTGGAATGAATACACAGTGCAGTGTTTATTCTGTTGTTTGCGTGAAAATGAAACCCGCTAAAGCGCTGAGGAATCCCCAGTAATGGGCGGGTAAAAAAAGACAGGCATAGAGTTTTGTGATCTACTGATTTGTGCAACCAATTCAATGAGATCACTTCTATGCCTGCTCGACAAGTATGCCAGAATTTTTTCCACGATGCGTTAGCACCGTTTCACAAATACCGACAAAATGCTTTGCTGGATGCCACCATCGCTCTCATCAATGGCGCATCACTGACGCTGACCAGCATCGGGCGTTATTTACCCGGCCCGGCTCAGGTCAAAAATAAAATCAAACGCGTTGACCGACTGCTCGGTAATGAATCTCTTCACCGCGATATCCCACTGATTTTCAGTAATATTATTGCCATGCTGACTAACCAGCTATCTCTTTGTGTCATCGCCGTTGACTGGAGTGGATATCCATCTCAGGAGCATCATGTGCTCCGCGCCAGCCTGCTCTGCGATGGACGCTCGCTTCCCCTGTTAAGCTTGATAGTCCCGTCAGAAAAACAGCAGAACTCGCAGATACAAAAAAACTTCCTGGATGCTCTTGCCGAGGCTGTAAACCCTGTGGCCAGAGTCATAATAGTTACCGATGCGGGTTTCCAGAGTGCATGGTTCCGGCATATAAGGTCACTCGGATGGGATTTTATCGGTCGCGTCAGGGGAAATATCCAGATGCGGCTGGACAGCAAAGGTGAGTGCTGGTTCAGGCGTCAGGAGTTACAGGCCAGAAGCAAACCAGAATATCTGGGGACGGGTACATTTGCCCGTTCGGAATATGCCCGGTGTGATGGCCATTTTTATTTGCATAAAAAAGAGCTGAAAGGCCGGAAGAATCGCCGTTCACGTTGCCGCATAGAGCGTAAATCCCAAATAAAGGATGGCCGTTCTTCGGCAAAAGAACCGTGGCTTATCTTTAGCAGTACAAATGACTTTAAACCCCGGGAAATCATGAGATTGTACAGCCGTCGCATGCAAATCGAGCAGAACTTCCGGGATGAAAAAAGCGAGCGCTTCGGGTTCGCTCTGCGTGCCAGTTACAGTCGTTCCGTGGGAAGAATGCTGGTACTGAGCCTACTGGCGACGCTGAGTACAATTGTACTGTGGCTTATTGGCTATCATGCTGAAAACAAAGGATTACATCTGAGATATCAGGCCAACAGCATTAAAACACGGCGGGTAATCTCGTATCTGACATTAGCGGAGAATGTCTTACGACACTCCCCGCTAATTTTAAGGCGAACAGTGCTGAGCACGGTTCTTAATCATCTCGCCAAAACCTACCAGAATATGGTGTTGGTTTATTAGCGCTGATTTATGGGGATCCCTCAGCGCCGCAGTTGGTGGGGCTACCAGTCATGATAATTGATGATTTTCACATAAGTTCAAGGTCATAAAACGGCTATTTGGATCCGGTTTATAATCAGCGAAGGGCTCGCAGGCGGTGAAGCCATGTTTGAGATAAAGTTGATGGCAGGCCGTAAACCCAGCATGTGTTCCTGTTTCTAAACTCAGGCGATGAAGGCGTCTGTCATGTGCAACCCGCAAAATATGCCGTAGAATCAGATTTGCAACGCCACGACGTAAAAAGTCTGGCGCAGTACGCATTGATTTCAACTCGCCATGTTCATCATCCAGTAACTTCAGCGCGCCAATTCCGGCGAGTCGATCTCCTTCCCATGCTGACCAGAATGTCACTGCCGGATCACGTAGTTTTTGTACGTCTAAAGCATGGATGCTTTCTGGTGGAGATTGTTCCTGCATACCGGAAATATGGTAATTCACTAATTCTTGTACTGCGGGATGGGAGAGATCATCTGTTTTGACAGTGAACATGATTGTTTCTTGTTGGTTGTCTAATTACAACATACCAACAGGCGAAAACATCGTTGTCTAATAGATGTTTCTTATGACACGGTTCTGTTTGTAAAAAATGACCGCTCACCATTGTATGGAGCCATCGCTGGAAGAACGCTTCTCAGTAACTTGCTTTCAGAATGCCCATCGAGTGATGGGCGTGTATAGGGTATGACACACCGGGAGATCTACAGTGAACGATGATGCTTGATGATTCACTCCGCCTGTTATCTGGTGCGCTCCAGGGCTTTCTTTGTCATCAACGAAAAATACATGGTCACAGGCATGAACATGAAGGCGTTAGTTAATCGCTATTTCAGAACCGATCATTGAAAATTTTATTAATAACCAGCCACTGTCAGACCTGAGCTGGCGAGAACAGCTAAATAAGTGGTTTGTTGTTCTCGATATCTTCAATATATAAAAGTGTATTATCGATAGAATAGTAACGCCGCTTATTATCACCGACGTCAGTAACCCACCGAAAAACACCAGCCTTTGCAAGCGTTATACAATATTCCCGAAATGTTGACCGTCTTGAAATGTGAGTTCGGGCTGCTTTTTTGACTTGCTCAGGATCCTTGATGGCACTGACTTTTAATAGACTTCTGCTCCCTCTGATTAACAAAACATTGTCATCGTGCGTGACGATCCTGATGTTATCTGTGGCAAGATAGTAAATATAATGTGCAATATGATGACGTTTTAACTCAGCATAAAACCAGGAAAAATTTAGCTCCGTTCTCACTTGCTCAAACATCTTTTGAAAATTAGCAACCTGATCCATCAGGGAAATAATCTCTCGTCAGTTGTGAGGGAGAGTAGTTTGCATGATCGGTGTTATTCCTTCAATCTGGTCCGATCACTTAATGCTGTGTCTGTGTGAATGAATAATAATTCAACTGTGGTACGGAAAATAGACAACGGAGTATTCGTAGCAAGTGGCTCCCGCTGCCTGAAACAGCGGGAGAAAAGATTACTTCTGAATTAAATAACGAATGGTCGGCCCGTCTTGCTGAATATCCAGTACCGTATAGCCGTGATTACGCGCATCCAGCGGAATATTGTTAATCGACTGTGGACAATCGCTGACCACTTCGAGGATCTCGCCTTTTTTTAACTGCGGCATAGCCTCAAGGGTTGCAACCGCCGGGTAAGGGCAGGGCTCACCCACCATATCAAGACGGTAATCAGGAACGATATTTTTCATGCGATCTCCTTAGCTGTCTGCGGCGCCGCACGGCGGAAGAAGCGTTTTTCCCAGCCGATAATCAGCATCAGCGCAGCGAACAATAGTAAATATGTCACCAGCAGGCCGCCCATTGGACCAAAGGTTTTTAGCAGGTTGATTTTGTCCCAGTCGGTTGCCAGTGCCGGGGCGAAATCATCCCAGTAATACGCCAGAATCGTGGAGCCAATAACGTTGCCCAGACCGACCCACCAGTAATGCACCTGGCCTTCCACCGCGCGGTACATCCATCCCGTTTCGCAGCCGCCCGCCAGCACAATACCAAAACCAAACAGTAATCCACCAATTACCGCGTTCGGACCCGCCCACATGATTTTAGGTTCTACGCCTAACTGTACATAACTGAAAATCCCGATGGCACTTACCGCCATACCGAAAATGATCGCTTTCGCCATGTGGGTTCGTCCGGTGATCCACATGTCGCGGAACGCCGAAGTAAAGCAGATTTGTGCACGTTCTATCAGTAAGCCAAAGCTGACACCAAACAGCATCGCCAGCCCCAGCTTTGGTTGGTTCATCGCCGTCAGCAGCGCCCAGCCAAGCATGCCGAAAAAGACCAGCATCCCGAGACGAAAACGGCGCCGCGCCTGATCCGGTTTCTGCGTCAGCGGTGAGGCGGCAGAGACTTTCTGCATTTTCACGGGGATGCGAAAAACAGGCAGCAGGGTAAAGCGCGCGCCAAACCATGAGCCGATGGCGGTGGCGATGGCAAAGAACCAGGCGTGCAGCGAGAACTGAGGAATGCCGGTAAAGAACGCCGCCAGGTTACAGCCCATCGCCAGACGTGCACCAAAACCAGCAATAATCCCGCCAATAATGGCCTGCATAATGCGGATACGGCTACGCGGCATGCGCAGTTTGACGTTGTTGGCCCATAATGCCGCGGCAAAACAGCCGCCGAACATACCGAGAATCATCATTCCGTCAATGCGGGTTAATGGCGATCCTTCCAGATGGATAATTTTAAAATAGCCCCACTCTTCAGCATGGACGCCAAACAGTTGCAGGAGCTGACCGCCCCAGCGGGTAAATTCACCCGTAACTGCCCAAAAAGTGCCGGTAATGCCAAAATAGTAAGTGGAGAGAATGCCCGCCGCGATGACCGCAGGGATTGGCGCCCAGAATTTAATCAACCAGGCTTGTTTGAATTGCTGCCATGACATGTATGTAGCCTCTGAACTCAGAAGGTTTAAACAAGAGTCGCGAATCATACATCAGGAGAATTTATTTGCGCGGCAATAATTCACAAAAATAATAATTAGATCAAATTTCTCTTTGGGCCTGGAAAGGGTGGCAGCGTCAGGGCTTTAATGCCACAATCCACTTTTCTTCTCATGCAGGACGAATGATGAAAAAACTCGCAATTGCAGGCGCACTCATGTTGTTGGCGGGCTGTGCCGAAGTCGAAAACTATAATAATGTTGTAAAAACCCCCGCACCAGACTGGCTGGCAGGGTACTGGCAGACCAAAGGGCCGCAACGTGCGCTGGTCAGCCCGGAAGCGATTGGTAGCCTGATTGTCACTAAAGAGGGTGATACCCTGGATTGCCGTCAATGGCAGCGAGTGATTGCGTTACCGGGTAAGCTGACGCTGATGTCTGATTCTCTCACTAACGTTACTGTGAAACGTGAGCTGTACGAGATTGAGCGTGACGGTAACACTATTGAGTATGATGGCATGACGATGGAACGCGTGGCTCGTCCGACGGCAGAGTGTGCCGCCGCGCTGGAAAAAGCGCCGTTACCGACGCCGCTGCCGTAATGAAATTCCCCTGGCCCAGGGGGATTTTCATGTCAAAAAAAGTGCCCGATACGCAAGCTTATCGGGCCTGGAACTGTAACGGCGCCGCAATAACGATGCGTGTATTGTCAGCGATCGGTTTTAAATCACCTCTTCGATAACCCAAACGCTGATGCTGCCGCCGTTGCAAAAAAAAGTCGCTTCGCCATTTTCATCGGTAACTATGCTCTCTTGTCGATTACCGAGGAAATCGCGCCAGGTTTTATTGCCATAGTTCTCCCCCAGATTAATCGTCTTTTCGCCATCGTCGCCATTCGACATAACCACAACGCAGCCAGGATATTCATCGGTGCCACTGCGACTAAAGGCAATACAGTTCGGATGATCGAAAAATAGCGTCTGTACACCGTGGGCAAAACGCTGTCGGGCGAGGATTAGCTCATCAAGTTGTTCGATTATTGGCATATCGATTGGATAGGTTTGACCGTCACCGCCGACATCTTCGTAATGAGCCCCGTACAGATCAGGATAAAACACCGAAGGCACGCCATTTTCCCGTAGCAAAATAAGGGCATAAGCCAGCGGCTTAAACCACGGCTCCACCGGAGCTTCAAGGGCTTGTAACGGCTGGGTATCGTGGTTGGCGACCAGCGTCACAGCGTGGAAAGGATCGACTTCAACCAATGTGCCGCTAAAAATCTCAGTCATATCATAATCACGCCCCATACGAGACGCTTCGTGGAATTTCATCTGTAGTGGTGCATCGAACAGCATGGTTTTACCTTCCACCTGATCAATATACGTTTGCAGTTTCTCGACCTCGCGCGACCAGTATTCCGCCACAATAAAGAGTGGTTTCGGCGCAACTTCTTGCACATGCTCGATCCACTCTTTATAGAACCACGCCGGAATATGTTTTACCGCGTCGAGACGAAAACCATCGCACTGAGTTTGTTCCATTACCCAGCGCGCCCAGTATTTGAGCTCTTCGGTGACGGCATGGTTACGAAAATCGATATTTTCGCCCATCAGATAATCGAAATTGCCTAATTCATCATCGACCTGATCATTCCAGCCTTCACCAGTGTAATCGTTGACGATTTTAAAGATGCCATCTTCATGCGGGTTTTCGATATGGTCGATACCGCTAAAACATTTGAAGTCCCATATAAATTGTGAATATTTTCCGGCTCGTGCAGGGAAGGTGTAACGGGTCCAGCCTTCGCATTCGATGATTTCATCATCAATTTGCGTGCGACACTCTTCGTTAACTCGCTGAACGCGAATCGCTTCTTTTTCGTCGGCACCCATTTTGTGGTTCACCACCACATCCAGCAGTACGGCGATGTCGTTGCGTTTAAGCGCGTCGATGGCCGCCAGCAATTGCGCTTTATCACCATATTTCGTCGCGACAGTGCCTTTTTGATCAAACTCGCCTAAATCAAATAAATCATAGGAATCGTAGCCGACAGAATATCCGCCCGATGCGCCTTTATAGGCAGGCGGCAGCCAGACCATATTGATACCAATATCATTTAAACCGTCGGCGCGCTCGGCAAGCTCGGGCCAGAGCTTGCCGCCTTCAGGGTAATACCAGTGAAAGCATTGCAACAGCGTGGGATTACGCATTCTTCGACTCCACATGAGGGGAACATTAGAAGCGTAGCCGTAATCAGGTTATTCGCGAGTAATCCAACTTTTATGCTTTGCCAAAATTCAGATGGGGAGAAAAATTGACGATATTCTCCTGCGGCGCCAGTACGTAGCCGCCCTGGTCGCCGTAAGCACTTAATACGGATTTTTGCATCGATGACTGACCAACCAGCTTCGCCAGCTCATCCATTCGCACCTGTAATAACTGCTTAACGTTGCTTTCGTTGTCCAGGACGAGGCGTAGCATCGGTTTGAGTTGTTCCTGCATCATTGCAGAGGGTTCCATCTCTTCCGTCAGGTGCGCGATTTGTTGCACCGCATTCACATAATCCATTTCGCTGGCGATGAGTTCATCCCATCGTCCTTCTGTCGCCAGGCGTAACATGAGCTGGCTTTTTTCGACAAGTTGCTGCCAGGCAAAATACAAGTGCGGTGCATGGTTCATCAGACAGGGTCCTGAATCAAAGAAGGGGAGAGTAAAGTCTCTTTCCAGGCATCGGCAATATTGCGCATCAACGTTTCCACTTCTTCTACTGCGGAGACATCGTTACGCAAATTCGCTTGCAGCAAACGCCTGACCATATAGCTATAGAGCGCAATTAAATTCTGGGTTAATTCATCCTGGCTTTCTTCTTCGAGGCTCACCTTCAGCCCATTCTCAATGATGTTGATAGCTTTCGATAAAGACACGCCTTTACCTTCCAGGTTGTTGTCCTGCATAAACAGACGCGCTCTTACCAGCGCACTCAACACGCCGTCAAATAGCATGGTAACCAGTTGCTGTGGACTGGCGCTCATCACGGCGCTCTCAACGCCAATTTGTGCATAGGCCTGCGTGCCTTTTGCGCTGTACATAGTCTCTCCTGAAGATTATTTCGAGCTGCTATTTGAGGTGTCGAATTGCTGTGTCAGATAGCTACTGGTGGAGTTAAGCGAGTTCATTAGCACATCCAGTTGGGTGAACTGGGCTTTGTAGCGCGCCATTAATGTATCGATACGTTCACTGGCAGCGTTGTACTGATCCGTCAAATTGTTCAGTGTTTTGCTTACGCCATCTTTTGCAGCCTGGATTATCCCGGTGGAGGAGAGCCAACTGGTCAGGTTGCTGCTAATGCTGGTGGTTACGCCAGTGCTTTTACCGTCACCAATAAACATTTCACCTACGCCAGCGGCATCTTTCTTCAGGGCTGTTTGCAGCTTGTCGGTCGCTATTTCCAGTTTTCCGCTACTGGCGTCGGTGGTAATACCGATCTGTGCCAATGTTTTATAGGCCGAACTGCTATGCGTATTGGCAAGCAGCGTTTTTAACTGGGTCTGGATGGTGCGCAGCGTGGAGTCACCGAGTAACGCGCCGTTGCTGGAGTCCTGACTTTCTGCCCCGGCATCGACTGCGGTGTATTTTGTTAAGCTGCTGAACGTATCCTGTAACGTGTTATAGGCATCCACCCACGCTTTAACCGCATTTTCAGCTTTGGAGGTGTCTTTGCTGATGGTGAGGGTCTGATTACCGGTGGTGACGTCATTCAGGTTGAGAGTGATATCTTCCAGCGCGTCACTGATAGTGTTGCTGCTGTTTTCAATCTCAACGTTATTAACCGTCAGTTTGGCGTTCTGCGCGGTGACGCTTTCAATCATGCCATTACTGCTATCACCCGACGTTCCGTTGTAACCCATAAAACTTTGCAGGGCGCTGTCGCCGCTGACGCTCAGTTTCATGGCGTTATCGCTACCGGTATCATTGGCGGTGATAGACAAACGATACTCGCCGTTACCCACATTGATGATACTGGCGCTGACGCCGGCTTTGGCGTTGTTAATTGCATCGCGGATGCCAGAGAGTGACGAGTTAGCCGCGCTGATATCAATCGTGACGGGATCTTTTCCTCCGCCTTGCTGGATGGTCAGTACGCTATCGCTGGTGGCGATGGCGGCTTTGTTGTCTTTTTGGCTGTTTTGGGTCGTGAGCGTCTGTGCCTGTGCCAGTTGGCTGACACTAATGGTGTATTTTCCGGCAATCGCGCTGCCCGTGGTGGTGGCGCTAAAAGCCGAGGAACTGCTGGTGGTTGAGGTAGCAGTAAATAAGTCGGCTTTATTCAGTGCCGTGTTGGCGGTCTGAAAACTCTCCAGCGCGCTTTTCAGCGTCCCGTAGGCGCTCAGTTTCGCGGTGTACGAGCTTTGCTGTTTTGATATCGGCGTCAGGGTAGATTTTTCTGCCGCCTCAAGACTGTCGAGGATGCTGCTGAGATCCAGCCCCGACCCAACCCCGAGCGTTGAAATACTAGCCATATATATTCCTTAATCATGCGACATGTAGAACGAATACCGGGGTTATCGGCGCAAGCGGGGCAAAGTTTACGATTTATTTTTGGGCTTAATGACACGAACAGCAACGAGGAAGGGGAGTATTTCGACGGCTAGAAAAAAATTCTAAAGGTTGTGAGTGACCAGACGATAACAGGGTTGACGGCGACGAAGCCGAAGGGTGGAAGCCCAATACTTAAACCGTAGAGCTAAAAACAGGAATAAAAATTATGGCACAAGTCATTAACACCAACAGCCTCTCGCTGATCACTCAGAACAACATCAACAAAAACCAGTCTGCGCTGTCGACTTCTATCGAGCGCCTCTCTTCTGGTCTGCGTATCAACAGTGCGAAAGACGACGCCGCTGGTCAGGCGATTGCTAACCGTTTCACCTCTAACATTAAAGGGCTGACTCAGGCCGCGCGTAACGCCAATGACGGTATTTCTCTGGCGCAGACCGCAGAAGGCGCACTGTCTGAAATCAACAACAACTTGCAGCGTGTGCGTGAGTTGACCGTTCAGGCGACGACCGGGACTAACTCTGATTCTGACTTGTCTTCTATTCAGGACGAAATCAAATCCCGTCTGGATGAAATTGACCGTGTTTCCGGTCAGACCCAGTTCAACGGCGTGAATGTGCTGGCGAAAGACGGTTCGATGAAGATTCAGGTTGGCGCGAATGATGGGCAGACCATCTCTATCGATTTGCAGAAAATTGATTCTTCAACGCTGGGGCTGAAAGGTTTCTCGGTATCAGGGAACGCATTAAAAGTTAGCGACGCGATAACTACAGTTCCTGGCGCTGCTGCTGGCGATGCCCCGGTTACGGTTAAATTTGGTGCGAACGATACCGCTGCTGCCGCAATGGCTAAAACATTGGGAATAAGTGATACATCAGGCTTGTCCCTACATAACGTACAAAGCGCGGATGGTAAAGCAACAGGAACCTATGTTGTTCAATCTGGTAATGACTTCTATTCGGCTTCCGTTAATGCTGGTGGCGTTGTTACACTTAATACCACCGATGTTACTTTCACTGATCCTGCGAACGGTGTTACCACAGCAACACAGACAGGTCAGCCTATCAAGGTCACGACGAATAGTGCTGGCGCGGCTGTTGGCTATGTTACTATTCAAGGCAAAGATTACCTTGCTGGTGCAGACGGTAAGGATGCAATTGAAAACGGTGGTGCCGCTGCAACAAATGAAGCCACAACAATCCAGCTTACCGATGAACTCAATGCTGATGGCTCGGTAAAAACACCGGCAACAGCAACATTTTCTGGTACTGCAACCAACGATCCACTGGCACTTTTAGACAAAGCTATCTCACAAGTTGATACTTTCCGCTCCTCCCTCGGTGCCGTACAAAACCGTCTGGATTCTGCGGTCACCAACCTGAACAACACCACCACCAACCTGTCTGAAGCGCAGTCCCGTATTCAGGACGCCGACTATGCGACCGAAGTGTCCAACATGTCGAAAGCGCAGATCATCCAGCAGGCGGGTAACTCTGTGCTGTCTAAAGCTAACCAGGTGCCGCAGCAAGTTCTGTCTCTGCTGCAAGGTTAATCGCCAAAACCTGACTAACCGATAATGACAACAAACGCCAAATTGCCTGATGCGCTACGCTTATCATGCCTACAAGGTGAATGGCAATTAATTAAATTTGCATATTCGCCCTGGTCGGATAAGGCATTTACGCTGCCTCCGGCAAGATAAAGCGCACGTTGTCAGATCTCTTAACCCCGCGTCCGGCGGGGTTATTCTGCTCATTATTTACCGATCACTCTAAATAACCGCTTATTTCACCCATTATTCGTCCGATTAAAAAACCTGCAGAAACGGATAATTATGCCGATTACTTATATAACGCAGGGTTGTTTATCGTGAAATCACTCTATACCGCTGAAGGTGTAATGGATAAATACTCGCTGTGGCAGCGTTATATCCCGCTGGTGCGTCACGAAGCATTGCGCCTGCAGGTCCGACTGCCCGCGAGTGTAGAACTTGATGATCTCCTACAGGCGGGCGGCATTGGATTACTTAATGCCGTTGAACGTTATGACGCCCTGCAAGGAACGGCATTTACAACTTACGCAGTGCAGCGAATCCGTGGTGCTATGCTGGATGAACTTCGCAGCCGTGACTGGGTGCCACGAAGCGTGCGACGCAATGCGCGTGAAGTGGCACAGGCAATGGGGCAACTGGAGCAGGAACTTGGCCGTAACGCCACAGAAACTGAAGTGGCAGAACGTTTAGGGATCGAAATCGCCGATTATCGACAAATGTTGCTTGATACTAATAACAGCCAACTCTTTTCCTACGATGAGTGGCGTGAAGAGCACGGCGATAGTATTGAACTGGTAAGTGACGATCATCAGCGCGAAAACCCGTTACAAAAATTACTGGAAAGTAATCTGCGTCAACGGGTGATGGAAGCCATCGAAATGTTGCCGGAGCGTGAACAGTTAGTATTAACGCTCTATTACCAGGAAGAGCTTAATCTCAAAGAGATTGGCGCGGTGCTGGAAGTCGGTGAATCGCGGGTCAGTCAGTTACACAGTCAGGCCATTAAACGGTTACGCACCAAACTGGGTAAGTTATAACTTAAGTAAATGCCGCACATTAATTTTGAATACCAGGAGTTCTTAATAATGATGCAGCACCAGAAAAGGCGGCCATTGAGTCGCTATCTTAAAGACTTTAAACACAGTCAAACCCATTGCGCATTTTGCCGTAAACTACTTGATCGCATTACGCTGGTTCGCGACGGCAAAATAGTGAATAAAATCGAGATTTCCCGTCTCGATACACTGCTTGATGAAAATGGCTGGCAGGAAGAACAAAAATCATGGTCCGCGTTGTGTCGTTTTTGCGGCGATTTACACTGCAAAACGCAGAGTGATTTTTTTGATATTATCGGCTTCAAGCAGTTTCTCTTTGACCATACTGAAATGAGCCCCGGTACTGTGCGCGAGTATGTGGTACGTCTGCGTCGTTTGGGTAATTATTTAAGCGAGCAAGATATTTCCACCGAGCTGCTGCAGGATGGTTTTCTTGATGAAAACCTGGCGCCATGGCTACCCACCACAAGCACCAATAATTACCGCATCGCATTACGTAAGTATCAGTGTTACCAGACGCAAACCCGCGGTGATCTTGCGCAGAATTCCCACTGCATGTCAGCTTCTGATATATATTAAATAAGAATAAGATGTAGCAGACTTGTTTTTGTGTTTACAAACAATAGCTCTACACTGCAAACCAACAAAACAACATTCGGGGTGAATATGAAACTAGCACATCTGGGACATCAGGCGTTGATGGGCGTTATGGCCGTGGCGCTGGTTGCGGGTATGAGCGTGAAAAGTTTTGCCAACGAAGGCCTGCTCAATAAAGTAAAAGAGCGTGGCACGTTGCTGGTGGGACTGGAAGGGACTTACCCGCCGTTCAGCTTTCAGGGCGATGACGGCAAGTTGACTGGTTTTGAAGTGGAATTTGCCCAACAACTGGCAAAACATCTGGGCGTTGATGCCGCATTAAAACCGACCAAATGGGACGGGATGCTGGCGTCACTGGATTCTAAACGCATCGATGTGGTGATTAACCAGGTCACCATTTCTGATGAACGCAAGAAAAAATACGATTTTTCTACCCCTTACACCATTTCCGGTATTCAGGCGCTGGTGAAAAAAGGTAATGAAGGCACAATAAAAACCGCAGACGACCTGAAAGGTAAAAAAGTTGGTGTTGGTTTAGGCACCAACTATGAAGAGTGGCTGCGTCAGAATGTTCAGGGTGTTGATGTGCGCACCTATGATGATGACCCGACCAAGTACCAGGATCTGCGCGTAGGCCGTATTGATGCTATCCTGGTTGACCGTCTGGCGGCGCTGGATTTGGTGAAGAAAACCAATGATACGCTGGCAGTAACTGGCGAAGCCTTCTCCCGCCAGGAGTCAGGTGTCGCGCTGCGTAAAGGTAACGAAGACTTGCTGAAAGCAGTCAACGATGCCATTGCAGAAATGCAAAAAGATGGAACCTTGCAAGCCCTTTCCGAAAAATGGTTTGGTGCTGATGTGACCAAGTAATCAACGTATTGACGGGCCCTGCTATAAGTTGACAGTTTTTTGTCTGTAAAACGCCTGATGAACTTCATCGGGCGTTTTGTATTTTAGTGCCAGGTGTGGCCGCTCATGGTTATAAATAGCCACGGATTTTTTACTATTTTCCAGACCTGCAGGACGCGAGTTTTTCAGGAGCCCGTTTATTCGTTCAGCCAGCGCATTCTGGTCGCAGTCATAACCAACGGTCATTGAGCAGGTTATCCCGTTTCTCTCATGCACTGACTGATAAAGAGCTACCCGGTTCAGAATGTATACTTCATACCCAGCATGGCAGAGGCGTCGCTGTATCCCTCGTCACCGAGTTGTACACCCACATTGCCCCACAGGTTCAGATGGTCATTTATCTGCCCCTCAACACCGGTTTTTACTTCTCCGATATTGCTGGCGCCGTCCTGATGTACCGTCACACCGTTCATGCGAGTGCCAAAATCACGGGTGTTGTGCAGCCAGTTCACCTCAACGAACGGACGGAACTCATGGGATTTGCCGTCATTCATTCTGCTGTGTTCCTTAATCCAGGTTTTCACGCCCAGACGGGTACCGACGTTACCGTCACCGGTGCTTTCAACACGGGTACCATTGCGTTCGCGGTGCTCATCAGCTTTTACGCCCATCCAGATAACCTGAGCCTGAGGCTGGACATACCATTCGTTCAGACTGCCATGGCTGCCGGTAAACTCACCGGCTTTCCAGGCATAACCGGTTTCCAGTGAGGCTGTCAGACCTTTTGATTTCCAGGATTCCCCCGGCAGCCCGTCACCTTTCACATCGTTATCGAACCAACTGTACTGTGCCCAGCTATCCAGATAAGCCCCGCTATGTGTCTCATCATTAGCATACCAGGTGGCATACAGACCTGTGTTGTATCCTTTCACACTGCCTTTTGAACTGTATCCGGTACGTACAGAATCCGTATTGTTATGGTCATTACCGTAACCAGCCATAACTCCCAGATGCCAGCGGTCAGCGCTGTTCCCGCTCCACTGAGCCAGGTCACCACCCAACTGCAGGACGTAACGGTTACCCTGTGTTTTCAGTTGACCTGTACCGTCACGCCAGCGGTTGTGTTCCCCTTCATGGTGCATCCACATGCTGGTTTTTTCCTGCTCACCGGTAATCACATCGGTGTAATGCATTGGCCCCAGGCGTTCATGAAGACGGGTCACGAACAGAGTGTTTGCGGCAGCCATGTTCGCCGTGTAGGAGCCCGCTTCCGGGCGCAGGTCGTTGTCATGACCATCCGGAGCAGGTTCAGGGGCAGGGAGTTGCATTGCTTTCAGAGCGCGCAGCAGGAACGGAGTGTTTTTACCACTGGTCAGATACCAGTTATCACGGTTGCTTCCCCGACCACGTCCCAGCGTGTAGTCATAAGCCCCGGCGGCAATACGCCCGGCCTGAATAAATTCAGCACTGTCAGCATTTCCGTCGACATGAATCAACTCAATACCGTTCAGTGTCTGTGCTCCGGTACCACCTGCATTTATAACAACCACACGGGTCTGACTGGAAGCATTGCCTTTAATAACCAGTTTGTCTGTTGCGGAGTTGTCATTCCCCAGAGCGGTGTTCATGAGCAGTAAGCCATTATTACCGGTATAGTTACCCCCGATCGTCAGTACATTACCCGGAGCATCGGCTCTCAGGTCAAGAGTACCGCTGTTGGTTACGTTCCCGGCGACACCACCAGAGCCGGAGAGTGTCCCCTGCTGAGCGATGGTGACCTGGCTGTTAGCAAGCATGACAGGTGCATCAGCCTTGCCCAGAATCAGTGTGCCGGCAGTGTTAACCGAGCCTGCTCCCAGTCCGTCAGCATTAAGCACCTTTACCATTGCCTTATCTGCGATAGTAATGGTGGCATTCAGGGCGCGGCTGGCACCAGTAATATCGAACACGCCACCGCTGATGTTCAGGGAGCCAGAGCCGATGAGGGTACCTGCAGACAGGCCTCCACCTGTGAGGGTCAGATTACCGCCATTAATGTTCAGTATGGAACCTGCTGCGCTGTTCAGTTTACCTGCGGTCTGGCTGTGACCGTTCATGTCCAGCATGGTGTTGTCTGCCAGACGAATCTCGCTGGTCTGCCCCAGAGCACTGTTGCTGTTCATGCGAACATTGCCGCCGCGGATGTCTGTTACACCCGTGTAAGTGTTTTTGGAAGACAGAATCAGTGTTCCTTCGCCGGCTTTGGTCAGCGTTTTTCCATCCCAGCCATGAGATAACTGAACAGCATTGTTATCTGCAAGTCGCACCTTCAGCTCTAACACCGCGCCTGTCCTCAGATCAAACGTGCCATATCCATTTCCTGAGGGGTCATTCCACTTCAGGGAAGAATTCACCTCTTTTACTGTCTGTCCGTTACCACTAAGTGATGTTAAAACATAGTCTTCAGCACCATCACTCAGTAGATTATTATGCTGATAAATATTATTTTCAGAGAGCCCTGTTATGCCGTCGGAGGTCGTCAACAAGCCGTACTCATTTTGCTTCCATATTGTCATGGCAGTATCAATATTAAGCACTGCACCGTTATTGAACTGAATACTGTTGGCAGTTAAATGACTGGAACCTGTGCTCATATTCAGCGATGAATCTGTGTCAAATACCGAACGTCCGCTAAAGGAAACATCAGCTCCCGAAACGGAAACATGTGTACCTGTACCCGCTCTCAGATTGCCTTTTATTTCAGAGCTGGCGGAGTCTTTATTTGTAATGGACAGAGAATTACCATCAGCATTATTTTCAACATTATTCAAAACAATATCACCTTGAATGGTAGAACCGGCGTAGAGATTCAACGAGTTAGTTCCACCATTCAGAGATATTGCGGTATCACAATCTTGCCCTCTGTTACCATTTATCCCCCCGGGAAATTCACCTTGACCTGAATTTCCGCCACTACCAGGCAATATCCTGCCATGATTATTTATCGTAATATCACTCCCGGATATAGCAGTACCACCATTACCTCCGTTGCCACCATTACCACCGTTACCAGTATTTCCAGCATGAATATATATACCGGGGTGGCCACCGCCACCACCATGACCACCAGTGCCGCCAATAATATTTCCATAATTATTTATTTCCATATTATTCCCAGATATGGCAATCCCCCCGGTGCCACCAATACCACCAGTGCCACCAGCACCAAGGGGCGCTGAACCAGTGTCAGTGTTTTCACCTTTACCTCCTTTACCACCAGTGCCCCCCAGTCCACCAGTTATATCTCCCGTATTATTTATCTTAATATTATTACCATATATAGCAGACCCTCCAATACCACCACTACCACCGGTACTCCCATTAATATTTTGATCGGTAGTAAATTCGACACTACCTTCACCACCGCGAGCACCATCCCCCCCCTGGCCACCTGTAATGTGATTATTATTTGTTATCTCCATATTATTTCCGGATATTGCCGTGCCTCCATTCCCTCCGCTTGCCGGCAGAAGACCCCCATACCGCCCACCAGGCACCACTACTACCTTGCCCGGCAGTGATATTTCCGTTATTGCTTATTTGAAGATTATTGCCAGATATGGCAGTCCCACCAACAGCAGGAGTCCCAGTTAAACCACTGCTCTCATCGCCATAACCACTGGCTCCAGGCATACCGCCATCGCCACCTGTAATGCTTCCGTTGTTCGTAATGGTAAGATCATCTCCGGAAATAGCGGTACCTGCTTCACCTCCATCGCCCCCGCCATTACCATCACCTCCCCAACCACCCTTACCACCGGAAATATCACCAGAATTAACAAGAGTAAAATTATTTCCAGTAATAGCTGTGCCGCCCTGGCCTCCTGCAGATCCCATCTTCGTATTATCATCATCACCAGCACATCCGCCTTCACCGCCACTAATGCGACTACCGCTGTTAATTGTCAGGATATTTTCATCCTGTAATGAACCTGGTACAACATTAACAATGAGAGCATCTTCACCGGCTTCCCCATCATCATTATTATCTGGCCTGTGATGCGAGGCATCAGCACCAATGATATTTTCAGATATTTCTGCAGGGTTTCCTTCAGAAAGAGTGACTTCCATTTTGGCTCCCAAAGCAGGCTGAATGGTCAGAGTGGCAGATATAAGACTGCAAAGTAATGTAGTCTTCATTCCCTCTTGCGTTACGCCGAATGTTTTTCTGTTGTTTATATATACATTAAATCTTTCTTTTTTATTAATTTTGATTTTCACAAAAGCTCCAATTTTTTTGTTTAAGAATGGTGGATTAAATGTTTTGACTGTGTAAATGTCATTGGGAAATAATATGTATTATCTAATCATCATACAAATGATCGATGCGAGCATTATTGCAAATAAACAGAAAAAATCCATCTCAAGCAATCAGGTTGATTTTTTTTGACGAGTAATTTGAAATTGAAATGTTTTCTGGATGTTAGTTTGTTTATTGATTGGCGTAATTTTAGATAGTGACTGTTTCTCTGCTTTTTTTATAAGAAAAGTGCCTGAAAATATCGTCATGGAATATAATATTTTTATCCTAAAAACAGACCTGGATATAAATAATAATTAATGCAGAGATAATGATTACCATATTAATGAACGGGTATGGATAACCATGCTTGATCAACCTAAGATGCCAGGAGAAGTTATCCCCGTAACCAGGGGACATCAGATTTTCTGCTTTATGGACATAAGCAGCCTTTACACCGTTACGTTCCTGATGACCCATCGGACATTCAACAGTATCACGCGACCACAAATCTGATTCTATTAACACACTATCTGCTATCGCCCGGTATCCATGGGTACTACAGTTGCCATATGCTCAACGAAAGACTGAGAAAAACGCTAAACTATGAATCATCCGCAGATCGGTTCAACCAGTGTGTTGCATCCCTCGGTTGAACTCACAGCCAGGAACGTGTCAACGCTACTCTGGGCGGGGCAAAATGACAAAAAAGGGCGCTTTAATCGGCGCATTTTTTATTTATACGTTTCCTGCGTGCATAATAACAAGATCACAACAACACACATCGGAGGCTTTTATGCCACTGCATAATTTAACTCGTTTTCCACGGCTGGAGTTTATCGGCGCACCGACACCGCTCGAATATCTGCCACGTTTTTCTGATTATCTCGGGCGGGACATTTTCATCAAACGGGATGACGTCACCCCGTTGGCAATGGGCGGAAATAAGTTACGCAAACTGGAATTTCTCGCAGCAGACGCCTTGCGCGAAGGTGCCGACACACTGATTACAGCCGGAGCGATTCAGTCTAACCATGTGCGCCAGACAGCCGCAGTGGCCGCAAAACTTGGTCTGCATTGCGTGGCGCTGTTGGAAAATCCCATTGGCACTACCGCAGAAAACTATTTAACCAACGGCAACCGCTTGTTGCTGGATCTGTTCAATACTCAGATTGAAATGTGCGATGCGCTGACCAATCCTGATGCCCAACTGGAAGAGTTAGCGACTCGCGTCGAAGCGCAAGGCTTTCGCCCATACGTCATTCCGGTTGGCGGTTCCAATGCTTTAGGCGCGTTGGGCTATGTGGAGAGTGCGCTGGAAATCGCCCAGCAGTGTGAAGGGGCGGTTAACATATCGTCGGTGGTGGTGGCATCAGGCAGTGCCGGAACTCACGCCGGGCTTGCAGTAGGGCTGGAACAACTGATGCCTGAAACAGAACTGATTGGCGTGACTGTTTCACGTTCTGTTGCTGACCAGTTGCCGAAAGTGGTTAGCCTACAACAGGCGATCGCGAAAGAACTGGAGTTAACTGCATCAGCGGAAATTTTACTCTGGGATGACTATTTTGCGCCTGGCTACGGTGTGCCGAATGACGAAGGCATGGAGGCGGTGAAACTGCTGGCGCGTCTGGAAGGCATTCTGCTTGATCCCGTGTATACCGGAAAAGCGATGGCGGGGCTGATTGATGGTATAGGTCAGAAACGCTTCAAAGATGAAGGACCGATTCTGTTTATTCATACCGGGGGCGCGCCTGCACTGTTCGCCTATCATCCCCACGTTTAGCTCCGGAAACGCTCATGCAAGAAAGCATACAACTGGTTATTGATTCGCTGCCGTTCCTGTTGAAAGGGGCAGGGTATACGCTGCAACTCAGCATTGGCGGCATGTTTTTTGGCTTACTGCTGGGATTTATTCTCGCGCTGATGCGCTTGTCGCCCGTCTGGCCTGTGCGCTGGCTGGCGCGTTTTTATATCTCCATCTTCCGTGGTACGCCACTCATCGCACAGCTGTTTATGATCTACTACGGTTTACCGCAGTTTGGTATTGAATTAGACCCGATTCCGTCAGCGATGATTGGCCTGTCATTGAACACCGCCGCCTATGCAGCCGAAACGCTGCGGGCAGCGATTTCGTCCATTGATAAAGGCCAGTGGGAGGCGGCTGCCAGTATCGGCATGACGCCGTGGCAAACTATGCGTCGTGCTATTTTGCCACAGGCCGCGCGGGTAGCACTGCCGCCGCTGTCGAACAGTTTTATCAGCCTGGTAAAAGATACTTCTCTGGCTGCGACGATTCAGGTGCCAGAGCTGTTCCGTCAGGCGCAGTTGATTACTTCGCGCACACTGGAAGTTTTCACCATGTATCTGGCGGCTTCGCTCATCTACTGGATTATGGCGACGGTGTTATCGACGTTGCAGAACCATTTTGAGAATCAACTTAATCGCCAGGAGAGAGATCCAAAATGAGTGCCATTGACGTTAAAAACCTGGTGAAAAAATTCCACGGTCAGACGGTGCTGCATGGCATAGATCTGGAGGTTAAAACCGGCGAAGTGGTGGCGATTATAGGTCCAAGCGGCTCCGGGAAAACCACGTTGCTACGCAGCATAAATTTGCTGGAACAACCAGAAGCGGGGACGATTACCGTCGGGGATATCACCATTGATACCGCGCGTTCGTTAAGTCAGCAAAAATCCCTGATTCGTCAGTTGCGCCAGCACGTTGGTTTTGTTTTCCAGAACTTTAATTTGTTTCCGCATCGTACGGTGCTGGAAAACATTATTGAAGGGCCGGTGATTGTCAAAGGTGAACCTAAAGAGGAAGCCACGGCGCGCGCACGTGAGTTGTTGGCGAAAGTTGGCCTTGCAGGCAAAGAAACCAGCTATCCACGTCGTTTATCTGGCGGTCAACAGCAGCGAGTTGCGATTGCCCGGGCGCTGGCGATGCGCCCCGAGGTGATTTTGTTTGATGAGCCAACCTCGGCTCTGGACCCAGAGTTGGTGGGCGAAGTCCTGAATACTATCCGCCAGCTGGCACAGGAAAAGCGCACAATGGTGATTGTGACACACGAAATGAGCTTTGCCCGAGATGTTGCTGACCGCGCGATCTTTATGGACCAGGGGCGGATAGTAGAGCAGGGAGCGGCGAAAGCGTTATTTGCCAATCCACAGCAGCCCCGTACCCGCCAGTTTCTCGAGAAGTTTCTACTGCAATAATAAGAAAAAATCAGCCCCGGTGAGTTAGTGACCGGGGCGAACCACTCTTCTGAAGACTCAATAAACGGTCAATAAATCAGCATAACTCATTAATAACATAAGAGAATGCGATGTCTTGCAAAAGTAATTCATTATCTGAATAATATAAATTATATATAAATCTTATTTATGTGATAGCTTGAGTTTTCAGTATAAATGATACTCACTCTCAGGGGCATTGCGGTTTACTATGCAGGATACGGATTTTTTTAGCTGGCGTCGCACAATGCTGTCGCGCTTTCAGAGGATGGAGGCCGCAGAAGAGGTCTACCATGAAATAGAGCTTCAGGCTCAGCAGCTCGAGTACGATTACTATTCGTTATGTGTTCGCCACCCGGTGCCATTCACGCGACCCAAAGTGGCTTTCTACACCAATTACCCTGAGTCGTGGGTTAGTTATTATCAGGCAAAAAACTTTCTCGCTATTGATCCCGTGCTCAACCCTGAAAACTTCAGTCAGGGCCATTTATTGTGGAATGATGACTTATTCAGTGAAGCCCAGCCATTATGGGAGGCTGCGCGTGCACATGGTTTACGCAGGGGAGTTACTCAGTATTTAATGCTACCGAACCGGGCGTTGGGATTTTTGTCATTTTCTCGTAGCAGTACGCGCGAAATACCTGTTCTTAGTGATGAACTGCAATTAAAAATGCAGCTACTGGTGCGCGAAAGTCTGATGGCGCTGATGCGTTTAAATGATCAAATAGTGATGACGCCGGAGATGAATTTCAGTAAGCGGGAAAAGGAAATTTTGAAATGGACAGCGGAAGGTAAGACATCGGCAGAGATTGCGATGATCTTGTCAATCTCCGAGAACACGGTTAATTTTCATCAGAAAAACATGCAGAAAAAAATCAACGCGCCGAATAAGACCCAGGTTGCCTGTTACGCCGCCGCAACTGGCTTAATATGACCTCTATTACATTCTGCGTGCCAGGTGTAAAACCGGCTGAAAGGTGTGCTTTCAGCCGGTTTTATATTACTGACGGTAGGCCTGTTTAATTTGCTTAACCGTTTTGGAAAATACCGCAGCCTGGGTTTCGTCTTCGATCAGCGCAAGCTGTTTTTCCATCTTTAACATCACGCGGCCCGCGTCAGCTTGTCCCATCGCCTGCAGCATCAGCGTCAGCATCGCTTTCAGGCAGGAGACTTCATTTGCCAGTTCTTGATTATTCTCGGCAGTAGAAAAATCAGGCGTACTCATTTATTTTCCTCGTCATGTTGCAATGAAAATTTGCAGTAAAAAATGTTAAGGCGGCGGAGTATACCATAAGCTTTGCTAAAAATAGCAGTGGTTGTTTTTTGGTCACTGAATCATGATTGATATTAAATTAGTTAATATAGTGGTTAATAAATATTTATATCATGAATGTTTTTTGTGCGTATTTATTGAGTTAATTAATGTTACATATTCATGCTGATGATTTTTCATTTGTGCTGAATGAAGTCAATTTTTGTCACATTTCAGTCTAACCGGCAGGTTACAACGCTGCGGAAGCTTTTTGGTGACGGACGTGACCATAACTGCGGACAATCGAATTATCAAAAATGAGAGAAAAATCGAATACCCACCATTTTTAACGTTTCAAAGTTGCAATAAAACCCGCTAATATACGGATGACTAACTATCAGTAGCGTTATCCCTATTTCTGGAGATATTCCTTTGATCAACGTTCTACTTGTTGATGACCACGAACTGGTGCGCGCAGGGATACGACGCATTCTGGAAGATATAAAGGGTATTAAAGTCGTTGGTGAGGCTTCCTGTGGTGAAGATGCCGTTAAGTGGTGCCGGGCAAATTCCGTCGACGTGGTGCTAATGGACATGAGTATGCCTGGCATTGGCGGCCTTGAGGCGACGCGTAAAATCGCCCGTTCAACCGCAGATGTCAAAATCATCATGCTTACGGTTCACACCGAAAACCCTTTACCAGCAAAAGTTATGCAGGCTGGCGCTGCGGGCTATCTAAGCAAAGGTGCGGCCCCGCAGGAGGTGGTGAGCGCGATTCGTTCTGTCTATTCTGGGCAGCGTTATATTGCTTCTGACATTGCGCAACAAATGGCGTTAAGCCAGATCGAACCAGAAAAAACAGAAAGCCCATTTGCCAGTTTGTCTGAACGCGAATTACAGATTATGCTGATGATTACCAAAGGCCAGAAGGTCAATGAGATTTCAGAACAGCTTAATCTCAGCCCGAAAACGGTGAACAGCTATCGCTACCGTATGTTCAGTAAATTAAACATTCATGGCGATGTTGAGCTGACTCACCTGGCTATTCGCCATGGTTTGTGTAATGCGGAGACGTTAACAAGTCAGTGAGTGTTCAGTTTGACGCAAAAGCGTTTTTAAAAACCGTCACCAGCCAGCCGGGCGTATATCGCATGTATGATGCTGGTGGTACGGTTATTTATGTCGGTAAAGCGAAAGACCTGAAAAAACGGCTTTCAAGCTATTTCCGTAGCAATCTCGCTTCGCGCAAAACGGAAGCGTTGGTCGCCCAGATCCAGCAAATCGATGTCACGGTGACTCATACTGAAACCGAAGCATTATTGCTGGAACACAACTACATCAAACTCTATCAGCCGCGTTACAACGTTTTGTTACGCGACGACAAATCTTACCCCTTTATTTTCCTCAGTGGCGATACACATCCACGTCTGGCGATGCATCGCGGTGCGAAGCACGCCAAGGGAGAGTATTTCGGCCCGTTCCCGAATGGTTATGCGGTGCGTGAAACTCTGGCGTTGTTGCAAAAGATTTTTCCCATTCGCCAGTGCGAAAATAGCGTTTATCGCAATCGCTCGCGTCCATGTCTGCAATACCAGATCGGGCGCTGTCTTGGGCCGTGCGTGGCCGGGTTGGTTAGCGAAGAAGAGTATGCCCAGCAGGTTGAATATGTGCGCCTGTTTTTATCGGGTAAAGACGATCAGGTGCTTAAGCAACTGATTAGCCGCATGGAAACAGCCAGCCAGAATCTGGAGTTTGAAGAAGCGGCACGTATTCGCGACCAAATTCAGGCGGTGCGACGCGTCACCGAAAAACAATTTGTCTCTAATACGGGCGACGACCTTGATGTTATTGGCGTGGCGTTCGATGCTGGCATGGCATGTGTCCATGTTTTGTTTATTCGTCAGGGCAAAGTGCTCGGTAGCCGTAGCTATTTCCCGAAGGTGCCGGGCGGTACGGAACTGGGCGAAGTCGTGGAAACCTTTGTTGGTCAGTTCTATTTACAGGGCAGCCAGATGCGCACTCTCCCGGGAGAGATCCTGCTCGATTTTAATCTTAGCGATAAAACGCTGCTCGCCGATTCATTATCAGAACTGGCGGGGCGCAAGATTAACATTCAGACCAAACCGCGTGGCGACAGGGCGCGTTACCTGAAACTGGCGCGGACGAATGCAGCAACAGCGTTAACCACCAAACTTTCGCAGCAATCAACCGTTCATCAGCGACTGACAGCGCTTGCCAGCGTGTTGAAATTGCCGGAAGTGAAACGGATGGAATGTTTCGATATCAGCCATACGATGGGCGAACAAACCGTTGCCTCGTGCGTGGTGTTTGATGCTAATGGCCCACTGCGTGCGGAGTATCGGCGCTATAACATCAATGGCATTACGCCGGGCGATGATTATGCGGCGATGAATCAGGTGCTGCGTCGGCGTTATGGTAAAGCCATCGATGACAGTAAGATTCCGGACGTGATCCTGATTGATGGTGGCAAAGGACAACTTGCGCAGGCGAAAAATGTCTTCGCCGAGCTGGACGTCCCTTGGGATAAAAACCATCCGTTGTTACTTGGCGTTGCCAAAGGGGCCGACCGTAAGGCTGGGCTGGAAACATTGTTCTTCGAGCCTGAAGGAGAGGGCTTTAGCTTACCGCCAGATTCGCCTGCGTTACACGTCATCCAGCATATTCGCGATGAATCACACGATCATGCGATTGGCGGACATCGCAAAAAACGGGCGAAGGTCAAAAATACCAGCACCCTGGAAACCATTGAAGGCGTCGGGCCAAAACGTCGACAAATGTTGTTGAAATATATGGGCGGTTTGCAAGGTTTACGTAACGCCAGCGTCGAAGAAATTGCAAAAGTGCCGGGTATTTCGCAAGGTCTGGCAGAAAAGATCTTCTGGTCGTTGAAACATTGATGTCTCTGTAGCAACATAGGGGTAATCTTACTGACAACAGATAGTTACCCGTCATTATGCAATTTAATATCCCTACGTTGCTCACACTGTTCCGTGTCATCCTTATCCCATTCTTTGTATTGGTTTTTTATCTACCTGTTACCTGGTCGCCGTTTGCTGCCGCGCTCATTTTCTGCGTCGCGGCGGTGACTGACTGGTTCGATGGTTTTCTGGCGCGTCGCTGGAACCAGAGTACTCGTTTTGGTGCCTTCCTTGATCCAGTAGCAGACAAAGTGCTTGTCGCCATCGCCATGGTGCTGGTAACCGAGCATTATCATAGCTGGTGGGTGACCTTACCGGCGGCAACGATGATTGCCCGTGAAATTATCATTTCTGCTCTGCGTGAATGGATGGCTGAACTCGGTAAACGTAGCAGTGTGGCCGTATCCTGGATTGGTAAAGTCAAAACGACTGCCCAGATGGTCGCGCTGGCCTGGTTGCTGTGGCGCCCGAATATTTGGGTTGAGTACGCCGGTATTGCTCTTTTCTTTGTGGCTGCGGTGCTGACACTCTGGTCAATGTTGCAATATTTGAGCGCTGCTCGCGCAGATTTGCTTGATCAGTGATCGTTTCGACGCAAATTTCAGCAAACGATCAAAAGTGGTGAAAAATATCGTTGACTCAACGCGTCAGGTAAGTAGAATGCAACGCATCGAACGGCGGCACTGATTGCCAGACGATAATAAAATCAAGTGATTAGCTGATTGCTTGATGATTGCGGGAATAGCTCAGTTGGTAGAGCACGACCTTGCCAAGGTCGGGGTCGCGAGTTCGAGTCTCGTTTCCCGCTCCAGTTTAAAAGGCATCGGCATTAAGCGGGTGTCTGGCTGAAAAGCCTAAAGAATTTGGCGCGTTAACAAAGCGGTTATGTAGCGGATTGCAAATCCGTCTAGTCCGGTTCGACTCCGGAACGCGCCTCCAATTTTTCCCGAGCCCGGATGGTGGAATCGGTAGACACAAGGGATTTAAAATCCCTCGGCGTTCGCGCTGTGCGGGTTCAAGTCCCGCTCCGGGTACCATGGGAAAGATAAGAATAATCAAAGCAATAAGCAGTGTCGTGAAACCACCTTCGGGTGGTTTTTTTGTATGTGCAACTTGTCGTTACACCCTCTCTGATTTTTAACCTCCGGGTAATCCACTCGAAAAGTATCTCTATGCCAGACCGACATGTAAGATAGGCGCTGGCGAGTCGAGATCCACAAGGAAAAGCGTATGAAAACTGGACCGTTAAACGAAAGTGAGTTGGAATGGCTGGATGATATCTTGACCAAATACAACACAGACCACGCCATCCTTGATGTGGCAGAGCTGGACGGTTTGTTGACGGCGGTGTTGAGTTCTCCGCAAGAAATTGAACCCGAACAGTGGCTGGTTGCTGTGTGGGGTGGGGCGGATTATGTGCCGCGCTGGGCGTCAGAGAAAGAGATGACGCGCTTTATGAACCTGGCGTTTCAACATATGGCCGATACTGCAGAGCGCCTCAACGAGTTTCCTGAACAGTTTGAACCGTTATTTGGTCTGCGAGAAGTTGACGGTAGGGAGCTGACGATTGTCGAAGAGTGGTGCTTTGGCTATATGCGTGGCGTTGCGCTTTCTGACTGGTCAGCATTGCCTGACTCATTAAAACCGGCGCTTGAAGCGATTGCGCTGCACGGTACTGAGGAAAACTTCGAGCGGGTAGAGAAGATGTCGCCAGAAGCGTTTGAAGAAAGCGTGGATGCCATTCGACTGGCGGCGCTTGATTTGCATGCTTACTGGATGACGCATCCTCAGGAAAAAGCTGTTCAGCAACCGATTAAAGCTGAAGAAAAACCTGGTCGTAACGACCCTTGCCCATGTGGTAGTGGCAAGAAATATAAGCAGTGCTGCCTGCATTAAGAGGCTATATTGGGTGTCAGAATTAACTCTGGCACCCATGTTTTAAGGATGCGGACAAAAATCTGGACTATGCCCATATACACGGCAAAGCATTCATCCCACTTCTGGCAACAATCCTGCCGCAATCAAAAATTGCACGCCAATCACGCCAATGCCACAGATAAACACCAACACCAGTGCGGGACGTCCACCTTTCACCCGATAACTTGCTTGTGGATTATGCTTCCTGCTCTGCCAGGTCAGCAATGAAGGAATTATCAACGCCAGTACTGCCAGCGCCACGCCAGCATACCCGAGCGCCATTACAAAACCACGTGGATAAAACAGCGCGAACGCCAGTGGCGGCAGAAAGGTAATTGCGCCGGTTTGCAGTCTTCCACCAACGGTATTGGAACGCTGAAACAAATCCGCCAGATAATCAAATAAGCCTAACGCTACGCCCAGAAAAGATGTGGCGAGGGCTAAATCAGCGAATAAATGCACTGCCAACTCGACATGCGGCGAGGCCACCACTTCGCGTAATGCCTGTAACAGCCCATTTAATCCAGCATGATTCGCCAGCAGTCCCATAAAGGTTGTTGAATCAATGCTGCCCAGTGTCGCCAGTTGCCAGAAAATATATGCCACCAGAGGGATCGCGCTACCGGTAATAAACACCCAGCGCAATTTACGAATGTTGCCATCCATATAGCTGACGATGCTCGGTACGCTACCGTGAAAACCAAACGAGGTAAAAATCACCGGAATTGCAGACAATGCCAGACCCTGTTGCAGTGGCAGCGTTAGCAGATTGATTTTATGAATATGTGGTAGCAACAATACCAACATTAGCACCAGGAAAATAATCTTGGCGCTGAACAAAAAACGGTTAAACAAATCGACCAGCGACGTCCCAACACAAACCACACCACCGGCAACAAAAGTAAACAACAGCACACCAGCGGTTGTGGTCATTGAAATGCCTGTCCAGTCGCGGATGCTGGAGGCCAGCAATTCGCCGGCACCGCTGATATATGCTGCGGTCAGGGCATACATTAAAAACATCATACTGAAGCCGGTCAGCCACTGACCGTAGCGGCCCAGATAGCGTTTTGCCAGCGTGCCTAAGCCGGTATCTGCAGGGACATGCTGATACACCTCCAGCAGTAACAGCGCGGTGTAACACATCAAGGCCCACAGGCCAATTAACAATGTCAGAGTGACGGTAAAACCGACGCCAGCCGCTGCCAGCGGCATTGCCAGCATACCTGCGCCAATTGTGGTTCCCGCCACGATAAAAACACTTCCCAGAGTTCTGTTTTTCACGCTTTCTTCTGTCCTGACGATCTTTATGAGTGATATCTGCGGCGCAGGTTAAGGCATTATCTATACTTCGTCAAATCGACGTTACATCTAGTGTAAATAAAAATGTACAATAAATGCATTCAGAACTGAGCTGGCGCAAAGCCATAAGGCGCGGGGATCGTTACGCTATGCTTTTCTTGAGGAGGAACGATGGAATCGATTCACGGTCATGAAGTGTTAAATATGATGATTGAATCAGGTGAGCAATATACGCACGCCAGCCTGGAAGCGGCGATCAAAGCGCGTTTTGGTGATCAGACACGTTTTCATACTTGCTCGGCTGAAGGGATGACTGCGGGAGAGTTGGTGGCTTTTTTGGCGGAAAAAGGCAAATTTATTCCCTGCGAAGAGGGGTTCTCAACCGATAAAAGTAAGATTTGTCGTCACTGATCTGAAACGGCGGCAGAAAATCTGCCGCCAGAGAAGATTAGTTTTGTGCGTCTAGGGTAGAGAGTTCTTTATCGATGAAATAAAGTCCTTCGCCGCTTTTCCCCGCCAGGCTCAATTTATCAATAATAGATTTGAACAATTTCTCTTCTTCGTGTTGTTCAGATACATACCATTGCAGGAAATTGAACGTTGGGTAGTCCTGATTAGTCATGGCAGCGTGAGCGAGTTCGTTAATTTTTTGCGTAATTAATTGTTCGTGTTTATAGGTTTCCTGGAATAATTCATCAAGTGAAGAATATTCAGCAAACGGTGATTCAACGGTATTAATTCGCGGTAAATTTCCGGTATCGGTCAGGTAATCAAACAGACGCTGCATATGCGTCATCTCTTCCTGGGCGTGGCGACGCAGAAACGCGGCAGCACCTTCGAAGGTGTGATAGCTGCACCATGCGCTCATTTGCTGATAAAGCAGTGAAGAGTAGAGTTCCAGGTTCATCTGCTCATTAAGTTTTTCAATCATTTCTGGTTTCAGCATGATAGTGCTCCACAAAGGTTATATTTGTTGCTGTGGCGCCACTATAATTTGTTATTTTATTATTTGCAAAAGGTAAAATATTAAATTCAATTATTAAAAATGCGAATGTGAATAAAACGCATTAACGCCATTTGTGATGTTAATTAACCAGCGAAGCCTCCCTCGCTGATTAAAATCTTTATTGATAAGCCGAGGGTGTTAAGTATCGGCACTGATACGACAGTGTAAATTGCGTATTCAGACATAATGATCCTGCAAACAAACTACAGTTACTTACAGGTTGCCCAAACGCAAAGGCGCGGGTAAATCCAACCTGCTGACATGCGCGGTTCGCGATTCCCTGATCGAGATAGTTGTCAGTGCAGGCGTGTTGTAAAAAAGCCTGATTGTAAACGAGGCGGACAATGCCACTCGTGGCGTCAACATCGCTCAGGTGAGCCTGACGAGTTACGGTACAGCCCGCTACTGTTAAAAGTGAAAAAACAATTATCAGATGTTTCATGTCACAGCCTGAAGAGGGAGAAGAAACAGGTATTGTACTTGTGGACACAGCCAGGTTATGGACAGAAAAGACGACGGATTAGCGCTATTCCTTGCTTTCTTCAGAACGCACACATCTTGTGGTTATCATTTATGTAACATTAAAGGGGTATTTATGTGATTTGTATCACATAAAGATTGATTTTTGTGATGGATGTCATATTATAAGTAGCAAGAACAATAACATTTGCATAACAAATAATCGGAGTGGCGCGATGAAACTGCGTAAGATCCTGAAAAGCATGTTCAATAATTATTGCAAGACGTTCAAAGACGTACCGCCTGGCAATATGTTCAGATAACAAAAAAACCTGCTCCGGCAGGTTTTTTTGTACCCTGATGCGGGCTGATGTGACTATCGTTGAGGAAGGGAAGCCGCTACTATAACGGCTTTTAAAATGCTATCAGGAGTTTAGGATGTCCCAGCCGCTGAATGCCGATCAGGAACTGGTTTCTGATGTTGTTGCTTGCCAGTTGGTGATCAAACAAATTCTCGACGTGCTCGATGTGATCGCGCCTGTTGAGGTACGTGAAAAAATGTCCAGCCAGCTGAAGAATATTGATTTTACTCACCATCCGGCTGCTGCTGACCCAGTCACTATGCGCGCTATTCAAAAAGCCATCGCGTTGATTGAGCTAAAGTTCACCCCACAAAACGAATCCCATTAAAAAAACCGCTGCCTCAGTAATGTGAGGCAGCGGTTTTCACCACTTTTTTGTATTCGGCGCATCTTTTTATGCGCCGATTTTATTAATGTATCTGATGCGACACGACATTCAGAACATGCTGGTCGGTCTGGACAGGGCACATACCGGCCAGTTTCGCACTGCGTACTTCATCAAGAATGGTTTGCAGTAAGAGGCCATCGTGCTGCTGTTCTTTTTCCAGATCGCGCAGAAAATCGACAGTAGAATCATCATTCAATTCTTTAGCTTCATTTGCTAATTGCGCCAGCGTGCTTGAACGCTGCTCATATTCTTCCAACGTTTTTTGGAAGAGTTCTTCCAGAGAGTTCAGTTTTTCTCCAGGTACATCAATGGCTTTAACGATGGGCGTCGCTCCGACACTTTTCATGAAGTTAAACATGCGCATCATTTGAGTCACGTTACTTTGTGCCTGGGAGCGAAGAAAAGTCGCGGTGCCATTCAGACTTTGTTCAGAACACCAGTTGCTCAGGTGAAGGTAGAGATTGGATGCATAAAACTCGCGGTTCATTTGAGTGTTGAGTTTGAGAAGCATTCCAGTGGTTGCCATACCTAATATCCTTATATCCAGAAGACGAGAGGTGCAAGATAAATCAAAACACCGTAATTACTGTTTGCAGAATAATTCCTTTCTGCGGGTCCGAAATGTGATCCTGGAGTCAATTCTGACGATGATCTGAAATAAGCATAACGTCTGAAGCATTATAAGAAAATCCTTAAATCACCAAGTTTATATTTTTTTACATTTCATTGATTAGGGTTATTGATTTGCAATAACTCTCAATGTTGTGAATTTCTGGATGTTATTGATATTAAATGAATTTATCAATTTCATGATGCTGTTCTTATATTTTCAGTTATTTTTTCAGTTTTGCGATGATGCTCGCATTATGGATTTATCCTTCATTAATGAAGGTGGTGATAATTAACAGCGAAAGGAATTTTGTCTGGAGTTTTTATTCTTCTTACATCATTCACCATTCAGCTGTAATGAGCAGCTTCTTGCCCGAGCAAATTAGATTAAAAAGAAGACACGCCAGAGCTATCAAATGATGCCACAAGGATTTCCAGGCTAATCTTATGGACTAATCTGCTAAGTCATTTCTCATTTGTCATACAATTGACGTCTTCCGTATGTCTTTTATTGCTAAATTCATGCACGTTCTCACTGTAATTCTGCGGTGTGATATTGCTCTCCTATGGAGAATTAATTTCTCGCTAAAACTATGCCAACACAGTCACTTATCTTTTCGCCAAAGGTAATGCTTTGTTTTCCGATTGAATTAACAAAAGTTCTTAGGTTTTGCCCTACACAAAATGATGCTAAAGCTGGAGATAACCATGCACAAATTTACTAAAGCTCTTGCAGCCATCGGTCTGGCTGCCGTTATGTCACAATCCGCTATGGCGGAAAATTTGAAACTCGGTTTCCTGGTGAAGCAACCAGAAGAACCGTGGTTTCAGACTGAATGGAAGTTTGCCGATAAAGCCGGGAAAGATTTAGGCTTTGAAGTTATTAAGATAGCCGTACCTGATGGCGAAAAAACACTGAACGCTATTGATAGCCTGGCAGCCAGTGGCGCGAAAGGTTTTGTTATCTGTACTCCGGACCCGAAATTGGGTGCAGCCATCGTGGCGAAAGCGCGTGGCTACGATATGAAAGTTATTGCCGTGGATGATCAGTTTGTTAATGCCAAAGGTAAGCCGGTTGATACCGTTCCATTGGTGATGATGGCGGCGACGAAAATTGGCGAACGTCAGGGCCAGGAACTGTATAAAGAGATGCAGAAACGTGGCTGGGATGTGAAAGAAAGCGCCGTAATGGCGATTACTGCCAACGAACTGGATACCGCCCGTCGTCGTACCACCGGTTCTATGGATGCGCTGAAAGCCGCCGGATTCCCGGAAAAACAAATTTATCAAGTTCCTACCAAATCTAACGATATTCCGGGGGCGTTTGACGCCGCCAACTCAATGTTGGTTCAGCATCCTGAAGTTAAACACTGGTTGATCGTCGGTATGAACGACAGCACCGTGCTGGGTGGCGTTCGCGCGACGGAAGGTCAGGGCTTTAAAGCCGCAGATATTATCGGTATCGGTATTAACGGTGTGGATGCGGTGAGTGAACTGTCAAAGGCACAGGCTACGGGTTTCTATGGTTCACTGCTGCCAAGCCCGGACGTTCATGGCTATAAATCCAGCGAAATGCTTTACAACTGGGTAGCAAAAGACGTTGAACCGCCAAAATTCACTGAAGTTACCGACGTGGTGCTGATCACGCGTGACAACTTTAAAGAAGAACTGGAGAAAAAAGGTTTAGGCGGTAAGTAATCTGCCGGAAAAATTCCCCTCTGCGTTATGCAGAGGGGGTGTAAAACGACCAGTGATTCACGGAGACGTTATGCAACAGTCTACCCCGTATCTCTCATTTCGCGGCATTGGTAAAACCTTTCCAGGCGTCAAGGCGCTTACGGATATCAGTTTTGACTGTTATGCCGGTCAGGTTCATGCATTGATGGGTGAAAATGGCGCCGGAAAATCAACACTTTTAAAAATCCTTAGTGGAAACTATGCGCCAACCACGGGTTCTGTAGTGATTAATGGGCAGGAAATGTCCTTTTCCGATACAACCGCAGCACTGAATGCGGGTGTCGCGATTATTTACCAGGAACTGCATCTCGTGCCGGAAATGACCGTCGCGGAAAACATCTATCTCGGCCAGCTTCCTCATAAAGGCGGCATCGTGAATCGTTCACTGCTGAATTATGAAGCTGGGATACAGCTCAAACATCTGGGTATGGATATTGACCCGGATACGCCGCTGAAATATCTCTCCATTGGGCAATGGCAGATGGTTGAAATTGCCAAGGCTTTGGCACGTAACGCCAAAATTATCGCTTTTGATGAACCAACCAGCTCCTTATCCGCGCGTGAAATAGACAATCTGTTTCGCGTCATTCGTGAACTGCGAAAAGAGGGACGGGTGATCTTATACGTTTCTCACCGTATGGAAGAAATTTTTGCGCTCAGCGATGCCATCACTGTCTTTAAAGATGGTCGTTACGTCAAAACCTTTACCGACATGCAGCAGGTAGATCATGACTCGCTGGTACAGGCAATGGTTGGTCGCGACATCGGCGATATCTACGGCTGGCAACCGCGCAGCTACGGCGAGGAGCGGTTGCGTCTGGATGCGGTAAAGGCACCAGGCGTGCGTACGCCAATAAGCCTGGCTGTTCGCAGTGGCGAAATCGTCGGTCTGTTTGGTCTGGTGGGGGCAGGGCGCAGCGAATTAATGAAAGGCATGTTTGGCGGTACGCAAATTACCGCTGGTCAGGTTTATATCGACCAACAGCCGATCGATATCCGTAAACCGGGCCACGCCATTGCCGCGGGCATGATGCTCTGCCCGGAAGATCGCAAAGCGGAGGGCATTATTCCAGTGCATTCGGTGCGCGACAATATCAACATCAGCGCTCGTCGCAAACATGTGCACGGCGGTTGTGTGATCAACAACGGCTGGGAAGCCAATAATGCCGATCACCACATTCGTTCTCTCAACATCAAAACGCCAGGTGCAGAGCAATTGATCATGAATCTTTCCGGGGGTAATCAGCAAAAAGCCATTTTGGGGCGCTGGTTATCCGAAGAGATGAAAGTCATTTTGCTTGATGAACCTACGCGCGGCATCGATGTGGGGGCTAAACATGAAATTTATAACGTGATTTATGCGCTGGCCGCGCAGGGCGTGGCGGTACTGTTTGCCTCCAGTGACCTGCCCGAAGTCCTTGGTGTCGCCGACCGCATCGTAGTTATGCGGGAAGGTGAAATCGCCGGTGAATTACTACACGAGCAGGCAGATGAGCGTCAGGCACTAAGCCTTGCTATGCCTAAAGTCAGTCAGGCAGTTGCCTGAGTAAGGAGAATAAGATGTCTTCTGTTTCTACATCGGGTTCTGGCGCACCTAAGTCGTCATTCAGCCTCGGGCGTATCTGGGATCAGTACGGTATGCTGGTGGTGTTCGCAGTGCTTTTTATCGCCTGTGCCATCTTCGTGCCGAACTTTGCCACCTTTATTAATATGAAAGGGCTGGGACTGGCAATCTCCATGTCGGGGATGGTGGCTTGCGGTATGTTGTTTTGCCTGGCTTCAGGTGACTTTGACCTTTCTGTCGCCTCGGTGATTGCCTGCGCAGGCGTAACCACTGCGGTGGTTATTAACCTGACCGAAAGTTTGTGGATTGGCGTGGCGGCAGGTTTACTGCTGGGCGTTCTGTGCGGCCTGGTGAATGGCTTTGTTATCGCTAAATTGAAAATCAACGCCCTGATTACCACGCTGGCGACGATGCAGATTGTCCGTGGTCTGGCGTATATTATCTCTGACGGTAAAGCGGTGGGCATCGAAGATGAAAGCTTCTTTGCACTCGGTTATGCCAACTGGTTCGGCCTGCCTGCGCCAATCTGGCTCACTGTGGCTTGCCTGGTCGTCTTTGGTTTGCTGCTGAACAAAACCACTTTTGGTCGTAATACATTGGCAATTGGCGGTAACGAAGAGGCGGCACGTCTCGCGGGTGTACCGGTGGTCCGTACCAAAATTATTATCTTCGTTCTCTCTGGTCTGGTATCGGCGATTGCCGGGATCATTCTGGCTTCTCGTATGACCAGCGGCCAGCCAATGACGTCTATTGGTTATGAGCTGATTGTTATCTCTGCCTGCGTTTTAGGTGGCGTTTCTCTGAAAGGCGGCATCGGAAAAATCTCATATGTAGTGGCGGGTATCTTAATTTTAGGCACCGTGGAAAACGCCATGAACCTGCTTAATATTTCTCCGTTTGCACAGTATGTTGTCCGTGGCTTAATCCTGCTGGCTGCGGTGATCTTCGACCGTTATAAGCAAAAAGCGAAACGCACTGTTTAATGCTTTATCCGACCATTATTTAGTTCAAAAATCCTCCACAGCCAACCGCCACAACGGTTGGCTGTTCTTTTTGCCAATGGCGAGCCTCGTCACACTGTCTATACTTACATGTCTGTAAAGCGCGTTCTGCGCGAACAATAAAAAGATAAGGAGGAGTACCGGGTGACAGAACCGTTAACCGAACCCCCTGAACTATCCGCGAATTATGCCTGGTTTTTTGATCTCGATGGAACGCTGGCGGAAATCAAACCGCATCCCGATCAGGTCGTCGTACCTGAAAATATTCTGCAAGGACTCCAGCTGCTGGCAACCGCAAGTGATGGTGCATTGGCATTGATATCAGGGCGCTCAATGGTAGAGCTTGACGCACTGGCGAAACCTTATCGCTTCCCGTTAGCGGGTGTGCATGGGGCGGAGCGCCGTGACATCAATGGTAAAACGCATATTGTTCATTTGCCGGAAGCGATTGCCCGGGATATTAGCGTTCAACTGCATACGGCTATCGCCAGGCTTCCCGGTGTAGAGGTTGAGGCTAAAGGGATGGCGTTTGCGCTGCATTATCGTCAGGCACCGCAGCATGAGGGCGCCTTGTTGACATTAGCGCAACGCATTACCCAGATTTGGCCGCAAATGGCGTTACAACAGGGAAAGTGTGTCGTTGAGATAAAACCGAGAGGTACCAGCAAAGGGGACGCGATTGCCGCATTTATGCAGGAAGTTCCCTTTATTGGCCGCAAGCCTGTTTTTTTAGGCGATGACTTAACCGATGAGTCTGGTTTCTCGGTCGTTAACAGGCTGGGCGGAATGTCAGTGAAAATTGGCACAGGCGCAACTCAGGCATCATGGCGGCTGGCGGGCGTGCCGGATGTCTGGCGCTGGCTTGAAATGATAACCAACGCATTACAACAACTAAAAAGAGACAATAACAGGAGTGATGACTATGAGCCGTTTAGTCGTAGTATCTAACCGGATTGCACCACCAGACGAGCACGCCGCCAGTGCCGGTGGTCTTGCTGTCGGTATACTGGGGGCGCTGAAAGCCGCAGGTGGACTGTGGTTTGGCTGGAGTGGCGAAACAGGGAATGAGGATCAGCCGCTAAAAAAGGTGAAAAAAGGAAATATCACCTGGGCCTCTTTTAACCTCAGTGAAAAGGATCTCGACGAATACTACAACCAATTCTCCAATGCTGTTCTCTGGCCCGCATTTCATTATCGACTCGATCTGGTGCAATTTCAGCGTTCCGCCTGGGAAGGTTATTTACGCGTGAATGCATTGCTGGCAGATAAATTACTGCCGTTGCTGGAAGACGATGACATTATTTGGATCCACGATTATCACCTGTTGCCATTTGCGCATGAACTCCGTAAACGTGGCGTGAATAATCGTATTGGTTTCTTCCTGCATATTCCTTTCCCGACGCCGGAAATTTTCAACGCGCTGCCGACTTATAACACGTTGCTTGAACAGCTTTGTGATTATGATTTGCTGGGGTTTCAGACAGAAAACGATCGCCTGGCGTTTCTGGATTGCCTTTCCAACCTGACGCGCGTCACGACGCGAAGTTCGCGCAATCATACGGCCTGGGGCAAGGCATTTCGCACCGAAGTTTACCCTATTGGTATTGAACCGGATGAAATAGCCAAACAGGCTGCCGGACCGCTGCCGGCCAAACTGGCGCAATTAAAAGCGGAGCTGAAAAGCGTACAAAATATCTTTTCTGTCGAACGACTGGATTATTCCAAAGGTCTGCCTGAGCGTTTTCTTGCCTATGAAGCCTTGCTGGAAAAATATCCGCAGCATCATGGCAAAATACGTTATACCCAGATAGCGCCAACCTCGCGTGGTGATGTGCAGGCGTATCAGGATATTCGTCATCAGCTGGAAAATGAAGCCGGGAGAATTAACGGAAAATATGGGCAATTAGGCTGGACACCGCTTTATTATCTGAACCAGCATTTCGACCGTAAATTACTGATGAAAATCTTCCGCTATTCCGATGTCGGATTAGTGACGCCGCTGCGTGACGGGATGAATCTGGTGGCGAAAGAATATGTCGCCGCCCAGGATCCTGCCAATCCCGGTGTACTGGTACTTTCACAATTTGCGGGGGCGGCGAATGAACTGACGTCAGCGTTAATCGTTAACCCATACGATCGTGATGAAGTCGCGGCGGCGTTGAATCGGGCATTGACTATGTCGCTGGCAGAACGTATTTCCCGTCATGCAGAAATGTTGGAAATTATCGTGAAAAACGATATTAACCACTGGCAGGAGTGCTTTATTAGCGACCTAAAGCTGATAGTTCCGCGCAGCGCGGAAAGCCAGCAGCGCGATAAAGTTGCGACCTTTCCAAAGCTGGCGTAATTGCGCTTAATCTCCCTTAAGCGGAACCAACAGCACATCAACCTCACTTGAAGCAATCATACTTTTCGCAGAGCAGGATGCTCGCGAAAAGAAACTGTGATTATGATTACCACAAATCACCAAATCGAATTTATGTTTACGGCATACCGCCAGAATATGTTCGCTCAACTCTCCGTAAGCTATAAACTTTTCTTCAACGGGATATCCAGCATCCTGAATTAATTTGTCCAGAAAGTTTTGTGTTTCTTCATGCATCACACTGCGTAAATCCTCAAGCATCGGCGCGGCTAATTGATTGTACATTTCTGGATCGGACGCGAGGGTGATTAAACTGATACGCCCATTCACGGGACGGGCGATAGATACCGCTTTTGCTAACAGTTGCTGGCTTTCTGGTGAGACAGCAACGGCAACAAGAATATTGGCGTAACTCATAACCTGCTCCTTATTCTATGAACTTCAGGTGAGATCACAGCTTTACCCTGAATGAGCTATAGATGCAATAACAACTTGGTCAAAAACGCAAATATTAGCATGGTCATTAATAAATATATTTAATCAATTGCGTAGTGTTACTGTGTAGTCATGCGGGGGATGATGAGGAAGTGGATAAATTTATTTCTCTCATTAAACAAATGGTTAATTTTAATAAAACATCTTGTTAACATTGGTGTTGTTGGCAGCCTTAATTTTTCTTAAATGGAAGCGTATTATTTAATTGACTGTTTTTTAATGATTTACAGAGATCAACGATATTTATCCCATATCCGGGATATGGTTATTCACGGTGATTTATATTAACAGTGCGCAACATCTCAATTTTATCCCTTCTCATCATTTTTGCTGACAGATAAGCTGAAAAACTTTTTAACAGAATGAAATATACGCAAAACAAAAGTATGACTTATACATTAATGTTAAGTAATTGAGTGTTTTGTGTGATCTGTGTCACACATTGTCGAAAATCGCAGCTCCGCTCCGTTGTATGTATGAGTGGTGACGAGTACAGTTGCGTCGAATTAGGAAAAATCTTAGATAAGTGTAAAAAGCATCACTCTGTGTAAGACGTGTTTCACCTCTTATGATGTCTGTGTGTTTTTTCGTTGATCGCTACTATTCCATTTTTATTTACTTTTTACCGGGATTTCCCGGCGACATCACGGGGTGCGGTGATACCGCATAAAAAATAAAGTTAGTTCTTCTGGGTGGGAATAATGCATACCTCCGAGTTGCTGAAACATATTTATGACATCAATTTGTCATATTTACTTCTTGCACAGCGTCTGATCGTTCAGGACAAAGCGTCCGCCATGTTTCGTCTCGGTATTAATGAAGAAATGGCAACAACGCTGGCGACGCTGACTCTTCCACAAATGGTTAAACTGGCCGAAACCAATCAACTGATTTGTCAATTCCGCTTTGACAGCCACCAGACTGTTAACCAACTGACGCAGGATTCCCGTGTTGACGATCTCCAGCAAATTCATACCGGTATTATGCTCTCCACGCGTTTGTTGAATGATGTTAATCAGCCCGAAGAAGTACAACGTAAGAAAAGGGCCTGATCATGAGTGAAAAAAGCATTGTTCAGGAAGCCCGTGATATTCAACTCGCCATGGAGTTGATAACCCTCGGTGCTCGTTTGCAGATGCTGGAAAGCGAAACACAATTAAGTCGCGGACGCCTGATCAAACTCTATAAAGAGCTGCGCGGAAGCCCGCCGCCGAAAGGTATGTTGCCGTTTTCCACCGACTGGTTTATGACCTGGGAACAAAATGTCCATGCGTCGATGTTCTGTAATGCATGGCAGTTTTTACTGAAAACCGGGTTATGTAATGGCGTTGATGCGGTAATCAAAGCCTATCGTTTATACCTTGAACAGTGCCCACAAGCCGAAAACGGACCACTGCTGGCGCTAACCCGCGCCTGGACTCTGGTGCGATTTGTCGAAAGTGATTTACTACAACTTTCCAGCTGCAACTGCTGCGGCGGTAATTTTATCACCCATGCTCATCAACCTGTCGGCAGTTTTGCCTGCAGCTTATGTCAACCGCCATCGCGCGCCGTAAAAAGACGTAAACTTTCTCAGAACCCTGCCGATATTATCCCTCAACTGCTGGATGAACAGAGAATACAGGCTGTTTAACCCATACGGTGTGGCGAAACACTCCAGCAGCGGTAATTAATTGCCGCTGCTTATTTTTCTCCAGCCGTAAGGTAACGTCTGCCGACTGAACATCCTGTCATGGTCAACAGTGAAAGGATGATGTCGTGCTTATCTTATTAGGTTACCTGGTTGTTCTCGGTACAGTTTTCGGCGGTTATTTGATGACCGGTGGAAGCCTTGGAGCACTCTATCAACCCGCTGAACTGGTGATTATTGCCGGTGCAGGCATTGGGTCGTTTATCGTCGGTAATAATGGCAAAGCAATCAAAGGTACGCTGAAGGCGCTGCCATTATTGTTTCGTCGCTCTAAATATACCAAAGCAATGTATATGGATTTGCTGGCGCTGCTTTACCGCCTGATGGCGAAATCGCGGCAAATGGGCATGTTCTCACTGGAACGCGATATTGAAAATCCACGAGAGAGCGAGATCTTCGCCAGTTATCCGCGCATCCTCGCGGATGCCGTTATGCTGGATTTTATCGTCGATTATCTGCGCCTGATTATCAGCGGCCACATGAATACCTTCGAAATTGAAGCCCTGATGGACGAAGAGATAGAAACGCACGAAAACGAAGCGGAAGTCCCGGCGAACAGCCTGGCGTTGGTCGGAGACTCTCTTCCTGCGTTTGGTATTGTTGCGGCTGTAATGGGGGTGGTGCACGCACTAGGATCAGCCGATCGTCCTGCCGCCGAGTTGGGTGCGCTCATCGCACATGCGATGGTGGGGACTTTCCTCGGTATCTTATTGGCTTACGGATTTATTTCCCCGTTGGCGAGTGTTTTGCGCCAGAAAAGCGCCGAAACCAGCAAAATGATGCAGTGCGTCAAAGTCACACTGCTTTCTAATCTGAACGGTTACGCGCCGCCTATCGCCGTTGAATTTGGTCGCAAAACGCTCTATTCCAGTGAACGTCCGTCGTTTGTTGAACTGGAAGAGCATGTGCGCGCGGTGAAAAATCCGCAGCAGCAGACGACAACCGAGGAAGCATGAAGAATCAAGCGCACCCGATTATTGTCGTCAAACGACGCAAAGCGAAATCCCACGGCGCAGCACATGGTTCGTGGAAGATTGCTTATGCTGACTTTATGACCGCGATGATGGCTTTTTTTCTGGTGATGTGGCTTATCTCCATCTCTAGCCCAAAAGAGCTGATTCAGATTGCGGAATACTTCCGTACGCCGCTGGCGACAGCGGTAACGGGCGGCGATCGAATTTCTAATAGCGAAAGCCCAATTCCCGGCGGCGGTGATGATTTCACCCAAAGCCAGGGGGAAGTGAATAAGCAGCCGAACATTGAAGAACTTAAAAAACGCATGGAGCAAAGTCGGCTGCGGAAATTGCGTGGCGATCTCGACCAGCTTATTGAATCAGACCCGAAACTACGGGCGATGCGTCCACATCTCAAAATCGATCTGGTCCAGGAAGGTTTACGTATCCAGATAATTGATAGCCAGAATCGCCCGATGTTTAAAACCGGCAGTGCTGATGTCGAGCCCTATATGCGCGACATTCTGCGCGCCATTGCGCCGGTGCTGAACGGTATTCCTAACCGTATCAGCCTTTCAGGCCATACCGATGATTTCCCTTACGCCAATGGTGAGAAAGGTTACAGCAACTGGGAGCTTTCCACTGAACGCGCTAATGCGTCGCGCCGTGAGCTAATGGTGGGAAGTCTGGCTGATGGCAAAATTTTACGTGTTGTCGGCATGGCGGCGACCATGCGCTTAAGCGATCGCGGCCCGGATGATGCCGTTAATCGTCGAATCAGTCTGTTGGTGCTGAATAAACAAGCCGAACAGGCCATTTTGCATGAAAACGCCGAAAGCCAGAATGAGCCAGTAAGCGTCCTGGAAAAACCTGGGGTAACACCGCAGGTCAGTGTTTCCACAATGCCATCAGCCGAACCGAGGTGACAGCGTGAGCATGGATATAAGCGATTTTTATCAGACATTTTTTGATGAAGCGGACGAACTGTTGGCCGATATGGAGCAGCATCTGCTGAATTTACAGCCAGAAGCGCCAGATGCCGAACAATTGAATGCCATCTTTCGTGCGGCCCACTCCATCAAAGGAGGGGCGGGAACCTTTGGCTTTAGCGTATTGCAGGAAACCACGCATCTGATGGAAAACCTGCTCGACGAAGCCAGACGCGGTGAAATGCTGCTTAACACCGACATTATCAATCTGTTTTTGGAAACGAAGGACATCATGCAGGAACAGCTCGACGCTTATAAACAGTCGCAAGAGCCGGATGCCGCCAGTTTTGACTATATCTGCCAGGCCTTGCGTCAACTGGCAATTGAATCGAAAGGCGAATCGACACCCGCTATGGCCCGGTTAAGTGTGGTTGCCAAAAGTGAACCGCAAGATGAACAGGGTAACAGTGAGTCGCCGCGACGAATTCTACTTTCGCGTCTGAAAGCGGGAGAAGTCGATCTACTGGAAGAAGAGCTGGGTCATTTGACAACGTTGACTGATGTGGTGAAAGCCGCTGATTCTCTTTCGGCAATATTACTGGGCGACATCGCGGAAGATGATATTAAAGCTGTGCTCTGTTTTGTGATTGAGGCCGATCAGATTGCCTTTGAAACAGTAGAATCCGCGCCCAAAATATCCCCGCCACCGGTACTTAAACTGGCAGCCGAACAAGCGCCAGCAGGACGTGTGGAACGGGAGAAACCGACGCGCGGTAGCGAATCTACCAGTATCCGCGTGGCGGTTGAGAAGGTTGATCAGCTGATTAACCTCGTTGGCGAACTGGTGATTACTCAGTCGATGCTGGCCCAGCGCTCCAGTGAACTGGACCCGGTGAATCATGGGGATTTGATTACCAGCATGGGGCAGTTACAACGTAACGCCCGCGATTTGCAGGAATCAGTGATGTCGATTCGCATGATGCCGATGGAATATGTCTTTAGCCGCTATCCCCGGCTGGTGCGCGACCTGGCGGGTAAACTTGGCAAACAGGTGGAGCTGACGCTGGTGGGCAGTTCCACCGAACTCGACAAGAGTCTGATAGAACGCATTATCGATCCTCTGACCCACCTGGTACGCAATAGCCTCGACCACGGTATTGAACTGCCAGAAAAACGACTCGCTGCGGGTAAAGATAGCGTTGGAAATTTAACCCTGTCTGCTGAACACCAGGGGGGCAACATCTGCATCGAAGTGACCGACGATGGCGCGGGGCTTAATCGAGAGCGGATTCTGGCAAAAGCTGTCTCGCAAGGTCTGAGCGTTAGCGACAACATGACTGACGACGAAGTGGCGATGTTGATATTCGCCCCTGGTTTTCCACGGCGGAGCAGGTCACCGATGTTTCCGGGCGCGGCGTCGGCATGGATGTTGTTAAACGTAATATCCAGGAGATGGGTGGCCACGTTGAAATCCAGTCGAAGCAGGGCGTTGGTACCACAATCCGCATTTTACTGCCACTAACGCTGGCGATCCTCGATGGCATGTCGGTACGCGTTGCTGACGAAGTTTTCATTCTGCCGCTGAACGCCGTCATGGAATCACTACAACCTCGTGAAGCCGATCTCCATCCACTGGCAGGCGGCGAGCGAGTACTGGAAGTGCGTGGTGAATATCTGCCCATCGTCGAACTGTGGAAAGTATTCAACGTCGCAGGCGCGAAAACCGATGCTACAGAGGGGATTGTTGTCATTCTGCAAAGTGGCGGTCGCCGCTACGCCTTGCTGGTGGATCAGTTAATTGGTCAACATCAGGTGGTTGTTAAAAACCTTGAAAGTAACTATCGCAAAGTCCCTGGCATTTCTGCTGCAACCATTCTTGGCGACGGCAGCGTGGCACTGATTGTTGATGTTTCCGCCTTGCAGGCGATAAACCGCGAACAACGTATGGCGAATACCGCCGCCTGATTGAGTAAAAAGGGAATAAATATGACCGGTATGACAAATGTAACAAAGCTGGCCAGCGAACCGTCAGGCCAGGAGTTTCTGGTATTTACCCTCGGTGACGAAGAGTACGGCATCGATATTCTGAAAGTGCAGGAGATCCGTGGCTACGATCAGGTTACGCGGATTGCCAATACACCCGCGTTTATCAAAGGCGTCACTAATCTGCGCGGCGTGATTGTGCCAATTATCGATTTGCGTATTAAGTTCAGCCAGGTAGATGTGGAGTACAACGATAACACGGTGGTTATCGTTCTGAATCTTGGGCAGCGGGTGGTCGGCATTGTGGTAGATGGCGTTTCAGATGTTCTTTCGTTGACGACGGAACAAATTCGCCCGGCACCGGAATTTGCTGTGACGCTTTCCACAGAATACCTCACCGGCCTGGGCGCGCTGGGCGATCGCATGCTAATTCTGGTTAATATCGAAAAACTGCTGAATAGCGAAGAGATGGCGCTGTTGGATAGCACGGCATCAGAAGTCGCATAATTTATCCCGCTGTACTCAAATGAAATGAGCCCGATACCCTGCGGATCGGGTTTTTCATTTTAATTTCGCCATGACTGGCATCAGAAATAAAGTTTCCCTCCTTCCTGCCGATAACGGAATCAACTTGTTTTCAGGAAGGTGCCTTATGATTAACCGTATCCGCGTAGTCACGCTGTTGGTAATGGTGCTGGGGGTATTCGCACTGTTACAGCTTATTTCCGGAAGTCTGTTTTTTTCTTCTCTTCACCATAGCCAGAAAAGTTTTGTGGTTTCCAATCAATTACGGGAACAACAGAGCGAGTTGACCTCAACCTGGGATTTAATGCTGCAAACGCGCATTAATCTGAGTCGTTCAGCGGTGCGGATGATGATGGATTCATCCAATCAACAAAGTAACGCCAAAGTTGAATTACTTGATAGCGCCAGGAAAACATTGGCCCAGGCTGCAATCCATTATAAAAAATTCAAAAGCATGGCACCGTTACCTGAAATGGTCGCTACCAGTCGTAATATCGACGAAAAATATAAAAACTATCACACAGCATTAACAGAACTGATTGATTATCTTGATTATGGCAATACTGGAGCCTATTTCGCTCAGCCAACCCAGGGAATGCAAAATGCGATGGGCGAAGCCTTTGCCCAGTACGCCCTCAGTAGTGAAAAACGGTATCAAGATATCGTCACTGACAACGCGGATGATTACCGATTTGCCCAGTGGCAACTGGCGGTTATCGTGCTGGTGGTAGTATTGATTCTGCTGGTGGCGTGGTACGGCATCCGCCGCATGCTACTTAACCCGTTAGCGAAGATCATTTCTCACATCCGAGAAATTGCTGGTGGCAATCTGGCGAATACCCTCAGCATTGCCGGGCGCAGTGAAATGGGCGACCTGGCACAGAGCATTTCACATATGCAAGGTTCTCTGACTGACACGGTCAACCATGTGCGAGAAGGTTCAGACGCTATCTATGCTGGTACTCGTGAGATTGCTGCGGGGAATACCGATCTTTCCTCCCGTACTGAACAGCAGGCATCGGCGCTGGAAGAAACGGCCGCCAGCATGGAACAGCTCACAGCAACAGTGAAACAGAACGCCGATAACGCCCGTCAAGCCTCGCAACTGGCGCAAAGTGCCTCCGATACTGCTCAGCATGGTGGCAAAGTCGTGGACGGTGTGGTGAAAACCATGCACGAAATTGCCGACAGTTCGCAGAAAATTGCCGACATTATTAGCGTTATTGATGGCATTGCTTTCCAGACCAATATCCTGGCACTGAACGCGGCTGTTGAAGCCGCCCGAGCAGGGGAACAGGGGCGTGGTTTTGCCGTGGTGGCGGGCGAAGTGCGTAATCTCGCCAGTCGCAGCGCCCAGGCGGCAAAAGAGATCAAAGCGCTGATTGAAGATTCCGCCTCCCGCGTTGATACCGGTTCGGTGCTGGTAGAAAGTGCCGGGGAAACCATGACTAATATTGTCAATGCCGTCACCCGTGTTACCGACATTATGGGCGAGATTGCCTCGGCATCGGATGAACAGAGTCGCGGTATCGATCAAGTGGCGTTGGCAGTGTCGGAAATGGATCGCGTCACGCAACAGAACGCATCGCTGGTGCAGGAATCAGCTTCCGCCGCAGCTGCGCTGGAAGAACAGGCCAGTCGTTTAACGCAAGCGGTTTCCGCGTTCCGTCTGACTGCCCGCTCGCAAACGAATAAACCACAATCACAATCCCGCCCTGGTACTGAACAACCACCCGCACAGCCGCGATTGCGTATTACTGAACAAGATCCAAACTGGGAAACATTTTGATTGTTTTTTACTCAAGCACCATCGCCACCAGATGAGGCTGATGATGCAACAGAACCTCGCGCTTATCGTTTTTGGTGGCGTTATTTATAGGTCGTTATACAACACAATTGGCGCAGTTATAGGCTGCGCCAGGGGTATCCTGAAGTGACTGAGAAGGCGCTATGACATCATCTCTGCCCTGTGGGCAAACGTCTTTATTGTTACAGATGACCGAGCGCCTGGCGCTTTCCGACGCGCATTTTCGGCGGATAAGTCAATTGATCTATCAACGTGCGGGGATAGTCCTGGCGGACCACAAACGCGACATGGTTTACAACCGCCTGGTGCGCCGTTTGCGCTCGCTGGGGCTTGCAGACTTCGGCCATTATCTGAATTTACTGGAATCTAATCAGCACAGCGGCGAGTGGCAGGCGTTTATTAATTCGCTGACCACAAACCTGACGGCATTTTTCCGCGAGGGGCATCATTTCCCATTGCTCGCGGAGCACGCCCGCCACGCCTCTGGTGAATATCGCGTATGGAGTGCGGCGGCATCGACAGGTGAAGAACCGTACAGCATTGCGATGACGCTGGCGGACACGCTGGGCACCGCGCCCGGACGCTGGAAAGTGTTCGCCAGCGATATCGACACCGAAGTGCTGGAGAAAGCCAGAAGCGGCATTTATCGCCATGAAGAGCTGAAAAACCTGACACCGCAACAACTCCAGCGCTACTTCATGCGCGGCACGGGGCCGCATCAAGGGCTGGTGCGTGTGCGTCAGGCACTGGCGAACTACATCGATTTTTCCCCGCTGAATTTGCTGGCGAAACAGTACGCTGCGCCGGGGCCGTTCGATGCGATCTTCTGTCGTAACGTCATGATCTACTTCGATCAAACGACCCAGCAGGAGATTTTGCGCCGCTTTGTACCGCTGCTTAAGCCCGACGGAATATTGTTTGCGGGTCACTCTGAAAACTTTAGCCACCTTGAGCGCAGCTTCACATTGCGTGGACAGACGGTGTATGCACTAAGTAAGGATTAACGATGAGCAAAATCAGGGTGTTGTCGGTCGATGACTCGGCACTGATGCGCCAGATAATGACAGAAATCATCAATAGTCATAGTGACATGGAAATGGTAGCGACGGCTCCCGATCCGCTGGTCGCGCGTGATTTGATTAAGAAATTCAACCCTGATGTGCTGACGCTGGACGTCGAAATGCCGCGTATGGACGGACTGGATTTCCTCGAAAAATTAATGCGTTTGCGACCGATGCCAGTAGTGATGGTTTCTTCTCTGACTGGCAAAGGTTCCGAAGTCACGCTGCGTGCTCTGGAGTTGGGGGCGATAGATTTTGTCACCAAACCGCAACTGGGGATCCGCGAAGGAATGCTGGCGTATAGCGAAATGATTGCCGAAAAGGTGCGTACGGCAGCAAGGGCGAGCCTTACTGCGCATAAACCGTTATCGGCACCGACAACGCTGAAGGCCGGACCGCTCTTGAGTTCAGAAAAGCTGATTGCGATTGGCGCCTCAACGGGGGGAACTGAGGCGATTCGTCACGTATTGCAACCGCTGCCGCTTTCCAGCCCGGCACTGTTAATTACCCAGCATATGCCGCCCGGTTTTACCCGCTCTTTTGCCGACAGACTTAATAAGCTGTGCCAAATCGGCGTGAAAGAAGCCGAGGACGGAGAACGCGTCTTGCCGGGGCATGCCTATATCGCCCCGGGCGATCGGCATATGGAACTGGCGCGTAGCGGCGCGAATTATCAAATCAAAATTCACGATGGTCCGGCGGTTAATCGCCATCGGCCATCGGTAGATGTGTTGTTCCATTCTGTGGCCAAACAGGCGGGGCGTAATGCGGTTGGGGTGATCCTGACGGGCATGGGCAACGACGGCGCGACGGGAATGTTAGCAATGCGTCAGGCGGGGGCATGGACTCTTGCGCAAAATGAAGCAAGCAGCGTGGTGTTCGGCATGCCGCGCGAGGCCATCAATATGGGGGGCGTCTGCGAAGTGGTCGATCTTAGCCAGGTAAGCCAGCAAATGCTGGCAAAAATCAGTGCCGGACAGGCGATACGTATTTAAATCAGGAGTGTGAGATGGCGGATAAAGAGCTTAAATTTTTGGTTGTGGATGACTTTTCCACCATGCGACGCATCGTGCGTAACCTGCTGAAAGAGCTTGGATTTAATAATGTTGAGGAAGCGGAGGATGGCGCCGATGCTCTCAATAAGTTGCAGGCGGGAGGATATGGTTTTGTTATCTCCGACTGGAATATGCCAAACATGGACGGCCTTGAATTGCTGAAAACGATTCGTGCTGATGGCGCGATGTCAGCCTTGCCGGTGTTAATGGTGACTGCAGAAGCGAAGAAAGAAAACATTATTGCCGCAGCACAAGCGGGGGCCAGTGGCTACGTGGTTAAGCCATTTACCGCCGCGACGCTGGAGGAAAAACTCAACAAAATCTTTGAGAAACTGGGCATGTGAGGATGCGACTATGATGCAACCATCAATTAAACCTGCTGATGAAAATTCTGCTGGCGATATCATTGCGCGCATCGGCAGCCTGACGCGTATGCTGCGCGACAGTCTGCGGGAGCTGGGGCTGGACCAGGCCATTGCAGAAGCGGCGGAAGCCATCCCCGATGCCCGCGATCGTTTGTACTACGTTGTGCAGATGACTGCCCAGGCTGCGGAGCGGGCGCTGAATAGTGTTGAGGCCTCACAACCGCATCAGGATCACATGGAGAAATCAGCAAAAGCGTTAACCCAACGCTGGGATGACTGGTTTGCCGATCCCATTGACCTTGCCGACGCTCGCGAACTGGTGACCGATACACGGCAATTTCTGGCGGATGTGCCGACGCATACCGGTTTTACCAATGCGCAGTTGCTGGAAATCATGATGGCGCAGGATTTTCAGGACCTCACCGGGCAGGTCATTAAACGAATGATGGATGTCATTCAGGAGATTGAACGCCAGTTGCTAATGGTGCTACTGGAAAATATCCCAGAGCAGGATGCACGTCCGAAACGTGAAAGCCAGAGTTTGCTGAATGGACCGCAGGTTGATACCAGCAAAGCCGGTGTGGTAGCCAGTCAGGACCAGGTCGACGATTTGTTGGATAGCCTTGGATTCTGATTTGTATTGCCTGATGTGACGCGGCCGCGTCACATCAGATCTTCAAGGTTGGATAAGGCGTTTACGCCGTACCCGACAAACATGTCACCATGCCTGATGTGCTGTGGTAAAAGCCCTAAATCCCGCCTTTTTTACCCCTTACTCAAACCATTGAACGCTTTGCGCTCTGGCATCATTCACGCTTATTACTCTTTCCAGGATTGGCGACGTGTCTGACGAGAGCGACGACAAAACAGAAGCCCCCACACCTCACCGACTTGAAAAAGCGCGGGAAGAGGGGCAAATCCCGCGTTCCCGTGAATTAACGTCGCTGCTGATTTTGTTAGTGGGCGTGTGTGTTATCTGGTTTGGCGGTGTGTCGCTGGCTCGTCGATTGTCGGGCATGCTCTCCGCAGGATTGTATTTTGATCACAGCATCATCAATGACCCGAATCTGATCCTCGGGCAGATTATTCTGCTGATCAGAGAAGCCATGCTGGCGCTGCTGCCGCTGATTAGCGGCGTGGTGCTGGTGGCGCTCATTTCTCCGGTGATGCTGGGTGGGCTGGTATTTAGCGGCAAATCCTTGCAGCCGAAGTTTTCCAAACTCAACCCGCTACCGGGCATTAAACGGATGTTCTCGGCACAGACTGGCGCGGAGTTGCTGAAAGCGATACTGAAATCCATCCTGGTCGGCAGTGTGACGGGGTTTTATCTCTGGCACCACTGGCCGCAGATGATGCGCTTAATGGCCGAGTCTCCGATTACCGCTATGGGTAATGCGATGGATCTGGTAGGGCTGTGCGCGTTGTTGGTGGTGCTTGGCGTTATTCCGATGGTGGGATTTGACGTCTTTTTCCAAATCTTCAGCCACCTGAAAAAGCTGCGTATGTCACGGCAGGATATTCGTGATGAGTTCAAACAAAGCGAAGGCGACCCTCATGTCAAAGGGCGAATCCGTCAGATGCAGCGAGCTGCGGCGCGGCGGCGGATGATGGCCGATGTGCCGAAAGCGGACGTTATCGTCAATAACCCAACTCACTACTCAGTGGCTTTGCAGTACGACGAAAACAAAATGAGTGCGCCAAAGGTCGTTGCCAAGGGCGCGGGGCTGGTGGCATTACGCATTCGTGAAATAGCCGCTGAAAATAACGTCCCGACCCTCGAAGCGCCTCCGCTGGCGCGTGCGCTGTATCGACATGCTGAAATCGGTCAACAAATACCTGGTCAACTCTATGCCGCTGTGGCGGAAGTGCTGGCCTGGGTCTGGCAACTGAAACGTTGGCGTCTGGCTGGTGGACAGCGCCCTGTACAACCAACTCATCTTCCGGTGCCGGAAGCCCTGGATTTTATTAACGAGAAACCGACCCATGAGTAATCTGGCCGCGATGCTGCGCCTGCCTGCAAATCTGAAATCGACACAATGGCAGATCCTTGCCGGACCGATTTTGATCTTGCTGATTTTGTCGATGATGGTGCTGCCATTGCCTGCATTCATTCTCGACCTGCTGTTTACCTTTAATATCGCGTTGTCGATTATGGTCTTGCTGGTGGCGATGTTTACCCAGCGTACGCTCGAGTTTGCCGCCTTTCCGACAATCCTGCTGTTCACCACGCTGTTGCGTCTGGCTCTTAACGTAGCTTCAACCCGTATCATTTTGATGGAAGGCCATACCGGCGCGGCGGCGGCAGGGAAGGTGGTCGAAGCGTTCGGTCACTTCCTCGTTGGTGGCAATTTCGCTATCGGTATCGTGGTGTTCGTCATTCTCGTGATCATCAACTTTATGGTTATCACCAAAGGTGCCGGGCGTATCGCGGAAGTGGGCGCGCGCTTTGTTCTCGATGGTATGCCGGGTAAGCAGATGGCGATTGACGCTGACCTGAACGCCGGATTGATTGGTGAAGATGAGGCGAAAAAACGCCGCTCCGAAGTGACTCAGGAAGCCGACTTTTACGGCTCAATGGACGGGGCAAGTAAGTTTGTTCGCGGCGATGCCATCGCCGGGATCCTCATCATGGTCATTAACGTTGTCGGCGGATTGCTGGTCGGTGTGCTGCAACATGGCATGAGCATGGGACACGCGGCGGAAAGTTATACGCTATTGACCATTGGCGACGGTCTGGTGGCACAAATCCCGGCGCTGGTGATTTCTACCGCCGCCGGGGTCATCGTTACGCGTGTCAGCACCGATCAGGATGTTGGCGAGCAGATGGTGAGTCAGCTTTTCAGTAACCCAAGCGTTATGTTGTTAAGCGCCGCCGTGCTCGGTTTACTCGGCCTGGTGCCTGGAATGCCGAACCTGGTATTTTTGCTGTTCACTGCCGGATTGCTCGGGCTGGCCTGGTGGATTCGCGGACGCGAACAAAAAGCGCCTGCCGAACCCAAACCGGTAAAAATGGCAGAGAATAATACCGTTGTCGAAGCGACGTGGAACGATGTGCAACTGGAAGATTCTTTGGGAATGGAAGTGGGCTATCGACTGATCCCGATGGTTGATTTCCAACAAGATGGCGAGTTGCTGGGCCGTATTCGTAGTATTCGTAAGAAATTTGCTCAGGAAATGGGCTTCCTGCCGCCGGTGGTGCACATTCGCGACAATATGGATTTGCAACCGGCACGTTATCGTATTTTGATGAAAGGCGTAGAGATTGGCAGTGGCGATGCTTATCCGGGGCGCTGGCTGGCAATTAACCCTGGTACCGCTGCCGGGACGTTACCTGGTGAAGCGACCGTCGATCCGGCTTTTGGTCTGAACGCTATCTGGATCGAAAGTGCGCTAAAAGAACAGGCGCAGATTCAGGGGTACACCGTGGTTGAGGCCAGCACAGTGGTGGCAACGCATCTTAACCATCTCATTAGCCAGCATGCCGCAGAGTTGTTTGGTCGCCAGGAGGCGCAACAACTGCTGGATCGCGTCGCCCAGGAGATGCCAAAGCTGACGGAAGATCTCGTTCCTGGCGTCGTCACGCTCACCACGCTACATAAAGTGCTGCAAAATCTGCTCGATGAAAAAGTGCCGATTCGCGATATGCGCACCATTCTCGAAACGCTGGCGGAGCATGCGCCCATCCAAAGCGATCCACATGAATTAACCGCCGTCGTGCGCGTGGCGTTGGGACGGGCGATTACCCAGCAGTGGTTTCCTGGCAAAGATGAAGTCCATGTTATTGGCCTCGATACACCGCTGGAACGTTTGTTACTACAGGCGTTGCAGGGCGGGGGCGGACTGGAGCCGGGGCTGGCGGATCGTTTACTGGCGCAAACTCAGGAAGCGCTATCCCGTCAGGAGATGTTGGGTGCGCCGCCAGTTTTGTTGGTGAACCACGCGCTGCGACCATTATTGTCTCGCTTCCTGCGCCGCAGCTTGCCGCAGTTAGTGGTGCTGTCGAATCTTGAACTATCTGATAACCGACATATCCGCATGACGGCGACAATTGGCGGTAAATGATGAGAACCTTATTAGCAATATTATTGTTTCCGCTGCTGGCGCAAGCCGCCGGGGAGGGGATGTGGCAGGCAAGTAGTGTCGGAATTACGCTAAATCATCGCGGTGAGTCGATGTCTTCTGCGCCCCTTTCTTCGCGACAACCCGTTTCAGGATTGATGATGCTGGTGGCGTGGCGTTATCAGCTTATCGGTCCGACCCCCGCGGGACTGCGGGTACGTTTATGCTCACAATCTCGTTGTGTCGAATTAGAGGGGCAGAGCGGAACCACCGTGGCCTTTTCCGGTATACCGGCGGCAGAACCGTTGCGATTTATCTGGGACGTGCCTGGCGGTGGGCGGTTAATTCCGCCGCTGAAAGTACAACGTAATGAAGTGATTGTGAATTATCGGCGGTGATAAAAAAGCCGATGTCCGTAACTGCGACATCGGCCTTTGACACATAACGCGATTACATACGCTCTACAGTCTCAATACCCAGCGTATCCAGACCCAGCTTCAGCGTCTTCGCCGTCAGTTGTGCCAGTTTCAGACGGCTGTTACGCACTTCTTCGTTTTCTGCGCTGAGGATCGGGCAGTGCTCGTAGAAGCCAGAGAACAGACCAGCCAGATCGTACAGGTAAGCACACATCACGTGCGGCGTGCCTTCACGGGCAACCACGGTGAGGGTTTCTTCAAACTGCAGCAGACGAGCAGCCAGTTGCGCTTCACGATCTTCACGGATGATTACCGGAGCTGAAGCCAGTTGCTCTTCGTTAATTTCTGCTTTACGGAACACAGACAAAACACGCGTGTAAGCATACTGCATGTATGGCGCGGTATTACCCTCAAACGCCAGCATGTTGTCCCAGTCGAAGATGTAGTCGGTAGTGCGGTTTTTAGAGAGATCCGCGTATTTCACCGCGCCGATACCCACCGCATTGGCCAGTTTTTCCAGCTCGTCAGCTGGCATATCCGGGTTCTTTTCTGCCACCAGACGACGTGCACGCTCCAGGGCTTCATCCAGCAGATCGGCCAGTTTCACCGTACCGCCCGCGCGGGTTTTGAACGGTTTGCCGTCTTTGCCCAGCATCATGCCGAACATGTGGTGTTCCAGCGGTACGGATTCCGGCACGTAGCCTGCTTTGCGGACGATCGCCCATGCCTGCATCAGGTGTTGATGCTGACGGGAGTCGATGTAATACAGCACGCGATCGGCATGCAGTGTTTCATAACGATATTTCGCACAGGCGATATCAGTAGTGGTGTAAAGATAGCCGCCATCTTTCTTCTGAATGATCACGCCCATCGGTTCGCCTTCCTTGTTTTTGAACTCATCAAGGAATACGACGGTTGCGCCTTCGCTTTCTACTGCCAGACCTTTGGCTTTCAGGTCCGCTACGATACCCGGCAGCATCGGGTTGTAGAGGCTTTCGCCCATCACGTCATCACGGGTCAGCGTCACGTTCAGACGATCGTAGGTGATCTGGTTCTGCGTCATGGTGATGTCGACCAGTTTGCGCCACATCTCGCGGAAGTATTCGTCACCGCTTTGCAGTTTTACCACGTAGTTACGTGCGCGCTCGGCGAACTCTTCATCTTCATCGTAATGCTTTTTCGCATCGCGGTAGAAACCTTCAAGGTCAGCCAGTTCCATTTCACCGGCGTTTTCCTGCTGCTGTTTTTCCAGCCACGCAATCAGCATACCGAACTGAGTACCCCAGTCGCCGACGTGGTTCGCGCGAATCACTTTGTGACCGAGGAACTCCAGAGTACGCACTGCCGCGTCACCAATAATGGTAGAGCGCAGATGACCGACGTGCATCTCTTTCGCCACGTTCGGTGCGGAGTAGTCAACCACAATGGTCTGTTTTTCTGGCGTAGCAACACCGAGACGATCTGACGCCAGCGCCTGCTGAACATGTTCAGCCAGGAATGCCGGATCAAGGAAAATGTTGATAAAGCCTGGACCGGCGATCTCAACTTTGCTGGCGATACCGTTAAGATCCAGATGAGTCAGCACCTGCTCTGCTAATTGTCGCGGTGCCATACCCAGTTTTTTAGCAACTGCCATCATGCCGTTAGCCTGATAGTCGCCGAACTGAACTTTTGCTGACTGACGAACCTGCGGTTCGCAATCCGCAGGCGCGCCTGCCGCAATCATGGCCTGACGGACTTTTTCTGAGAGAAGAGCCTGAATATTCACCGGAATACCTTACATTGATGAAGCGAGCAAAAATTGCCCGCACCAGTTAAAGAAATTAGGGCGGGAGTATACTGCAAATGGCTGTTTTCGTCAGCAACGTGCGCGCGGCGTATTGCCGTTTTCACTATTGCATCAGAAGCGGCGTGAAATCAGCGGTTGGTTGGGGAAGGGCAACAGGGTAAATTAACGCTTTTACTGAAAGACGAAGAGTGATTATGGCGAACTGGCAATCTATCGACGAGTTGCAGGATATTGCATCGGATTTACCGCGATTTACCCACGCATTAGATGAACTTTCCCGCCGTCTGGGGCTGGATATCACTCCGCTGACTGCCGATCACATTTCTTTGCGTTGCCATCAAAACGCCACTGCTGAACGCTGGCGTCGCGGGTTTGAACAGTGCGGTGAACTCCTGTCAGAAAATATGATCAATGGCAGGCCGATTTGTCTGTTTAAATTGCATGAGCCGGTACAGGTTGCGCACTGGCAGTTTTCCATTGTTGAGCTACCGTGGCCCGGGGAAAAACGTTACCCGCACGAAGGTTGGGAACATATTGAAATCGTTCTACCGGGCGAGCCAGAAACGCTGAATGCCCGTGCGCTGGCGTTGCTTTCTGATGAAGGACTCAGCCTGCCAGGGATCTCAGTTAAAACCAGTTCGCCAAAAGGTGAGCATGAGCGATTACCGAATCCGACGCTGGCGGTCACCGATGGCAAAACGACGATTAAATTTCATCCGTGGTCCATTGAAGAGATCGTCGCCAGCGAGCAGTCGGCGTAATTAAGGAGCAAAAATGGCATTACTGGAAATTTGCTGTTACAGCATGGAATGCGCACTAACGGCGCAGCAAAATGGCGCTGACAGAATTGAATTGTGTGCGGCTCCGAAAGAAGGGGCTTAACGCCGTCGCTGGGCGTGCTTAAATCCGTGCGTCAGCAGATAACGATTCCCGTGCATCCGATCATCCGCCCGCGCGGTGGTGATTTTTGCTACAGCGACGGCGAGTTTGCCGCCATTCTTGAGGATGTTCGTACTGTCCGCGAATTAGGCTTTCCGGGACTGGTGACGGGCGTTCTCGATGTTGACGGTAATGTCGATATGCCACGAATGGAAAAAATAATGTCTGCTGCCGGTCCGTTGGCCGTTACTTTTCATCGTGCCTTCGATATGTGTGCTAACCCATTAAATACACTGAATAATCTTGCGCAATTGGGCATTGCCCGGGTACTGACTTCCGGGCAAAAATCAGACGCTCTGCAAGGTTTATCAAAAATTATGGAACTTATTGCCTATGGTGATACTCCAATCATCATGGCCGGAGCAGGAGTCCGTGCAGAAAACCTGCACCACTTCCTCGATGCCGGAGTGCTGGAAGTCCATAGCTCCGCGGGAGCGTGGCAAGCCTCACCGATGCGTTATCGTAATCAAGGATTGTCCATGTCATCAGATGCACACGCGGACGAGTATTCGCGTTATGTCGTAGACGGGGCGGCGGTTGCTGAAATGAAAGGAATCATTGAACGCCATCAGGCCAAATGATTTTTACCGTTGCATCATGTCGCCCAATATGATGCTTGCTCGTACCAGGCCCCTGCAATTTCAACAGGGGCCTTTTTTTATTCCCTGTTAGTATAAAAAACGAACGATTGCTGTGATGTGTAGAACGGGTGACAGTGCGCATAGCGTGGTGCTTAAAATGTTTTATATATTCACATTAATTATGCGATTTAAATTACTAAAACTGACAAATATATATTATAAATAACGACTGGGTTATTCTTTCGCAATTAATGATTACATTGTAATAAATCATATTCTTTATCGATTATTTCAGGCAGTGTTGTGCCGAATTAAGCAAGTAGTCAATTCGTTGTATATTTATTTATATAATGACTTCGGTGTCCTGGAATTTAATTAGAGGAATCTATGCGAGGGAAAAAACGCATTGGGTTATTTTTTCTGCTGATAGCGGTTGTGGTTGGTGGCGGCGGGTTATTGCTGGCGCAAAAAGCCTTACATAAAACGTCGGATACAGCATTTTGCCTTTCCTGCCACTCGATGAGTAAACCTTTTGAGGAATATCAGGGAACTGTCCACTTTTCGAACCAGAAAGGGATACGTGCGGAATGTGTCGATTGCCATATTCCAAAGTCAGGGATGGATTATTTATTTGCTAAATTAAAAGCATCTAAAGATATTTATCATGAATTTGTTAGCGGCAAAATAGACAGTGACGATAAGTTCGAAGCGCATCGTCAGGAAATGGCCGAAACAGTATGGAAAGAATTAAAAGCATCGGATTCTGCAACGTGCCGTAGTTGCCATTCTTTGGATGCGATGGATATTGCCTCGCAAAGTGAATCTGCGCAGAAAATGCATACCAAAGCGCAAAAGGACGGTGAAACGTGTATTGATTGTCATAAAGGAATTGCCCATTTCCCGCCAGAAATAAAAATGGATGACAACGCGGCGCATGAACTGGAAAGTCAGGCTGCCACTTCTGTGACCAATGGCGCACATATTTATCCTTTCAAACCTTCCCGCATAGGCGAACTGGCCACTGTGAATCCTGGTACCGATCTCACCGTCGTTGATGCCAGTGGCAAACAGCCGATCGTTCTTTTGCAGGGTTATCAAATGCAGGGCAGTGAAAACACGCTCTACCTGGCGGCAGGTCAACGTCTGGCGCTAGCCACATTAAGTGATGAAGGTATCAAGGCGCTAACGGTAAACGGGGAATGGCAGGCTGACGAATACGGTAATCAATGGCGTCAGGCGTCATTACAAGGGGCGCTAATCGATCCCGTATTAGCGGATCGTAAACCGTTATGGCAATACGCTGAAAAACTCGATGACACCTATTGTGCTGGCTGCCATGCGCCTATTGCCGCTGACCATTACACCGTCAATGCCTGGCCCTCTATCGCCAAAGGAATGGGGGCGCGAACCAGCATGAGCGAAAACGAACTGGACATTTTGACGCGGTACTTCCAGTACAACGCCAAAGATATTACCGAAAAACAGTGATCCTCGTAGATCAGGGAGGAAGTTATGACATTAACAAGACGTGAGTTTATTAAACATAGCGGTATTGCTGCCGGGGCGCTGGTGGTGACATCGGCTACGCCGTTACCCGCATGGGCAGAAGAGAAGGGCGGAAAAATCCTCACCGCGGGTCGTTGGGGAGCGATGAACGTAGAAGTGAAGGACGGTAAGATTGTTTCTTCGACAGGCGCGCTGGCGAAGACTATCCCGAACTCGTTACAGTCTACGGCGGCGGATCAGGTACACACTACGGCGCGTATTCAGCATCCGATGGTGAGAAAAAGTTATCTCGACAATCCACTGCAACCGGCAAAAGGTCGCGGGGATGACAGCTACGTTCAGGTGAGCTGGGAACAGGCATTAAAACTGATTCATGAGCAACACGATCGCATTCGTAAAGCTAACGGACCATCGGCCATTTTTGCAGGGTCTTACGGCTGGCGCTCTTCTGGCGTGTTGCATAAAGCGCAAACCTTACTGCAACGTTATATGAATCTGGCGGGGGGATATTCCGGGCATAGTGGCGATTACTCTACCGGGGCTGCGCAGGTGATCATGCCGCACGTTGTCGGTTCTGTGGAGGTCTATGAACAGCAGACTTCCTGGCCGCTGATTCTGGAAAACAGTCAGGTGGTGGTGTTGTGGGGCATGAACCCGCTGAATACCTTAAAAATTGCCTGGAGCAGTACCGATGAACAAGGGCTGGAATACTTCCATCAGCTGAAAAAATCGGGCAAACCAGTGATTGCCATCGACCCTATCCGTTCCGAAACAATCGAGTTCTTTGGCGATAACGCGACCTGGATCGCACCGAATATGGGGACCGACGTGGCGCTGATGTTAGGCATCGCGCATACCCTGATGACACAAGGTAAGCACGATAAAGCCTTCCTTGAGAAATACACCACCGGCTATTCGCAGTTTGAAGAGTATCTGACCGGCAAGAATGATAATACGCCGAAGAGCGCGGCCTGGGCGGCAGAAATTACTGGTGTACCGGAAGCGCAGATTGTCAAACTTGCAGAACTGATGGCGGCGAATCGCACGATGCTGATGGCTGGTTGGGGGATCCAACGCCAGCAATACGGTGAACAGAAACACTGGATGCTGGTGACGCTGGCGGCGATGTTAGGGCAAATTGGTACACCGGGCGGCGGTTTTGGATTCTCTTATCATTACTCCAACGGTGGCAACCCGACGCGAGTTGGCGGCGTACTGCCAGAAATGTCTGCGGCGATTGCCGGACAGGCAAGTGAGGAAGCTGATGATGGCGGAATGACCGCGATTCCGGTCGCCCGTATTGTCGATGCGCTGGAAAATCCTGGCGGGAAATATCAGCACAACGGTAAAGAGCAAACGTACCCAAATATCAAAATGATCTGGTGGGCGGGTGGCGGTAACTTTACCCATCACCAGGATACTAATCGTCTGATCAAAGCATGGCAGAAACCGGAGATGATCGTCGTTTCTGAATGCTACTGGACCGCAGCAGCCAAACACGCAGATATCGTATTACCGATCACCACATCGTTTGAGCGCAATGACCTGACGATGACCGGTGATTACAGCAACCAGCATATTGTGCCGATGAAGCAGGCTGTCGCTCCGCAATTTGAAGCGCGTAACGATTTTGACGTGTTTGCCGATCTTGCGGAATTACTGAAACCTGGCGGTAAAGAGATCTATACCGAAGGTAAAGATGAAATGGCGTGGCTGAAATTTTTCTATGATGCCGCTCAGAAAGGTGCGCGTGCGCAACGCGTGACTATGCCAATGTTTAATGCCTTCTGGCAGCAAAATAAACTGCTTGAAATGCGCCGCAGCGAGAAGAACGAGCAATATGTTCGCTATGGTGATTTCCGCGCCGATCCGGTGAAAAATGCGCTGGGTACGCCAAGCGGCAAAATTGAAATCTATTCAAAAACGCTGGAAAAATTTGGCTATAAGGATTGCCCGGCACACCCGACCTGGCTGGCTCCTGATGAATGGAAAGGTACCGCCGACGAGAAGCAGTTGCAGCTTCTGACCGCGCATCCGGCACATCGTCTACACAGTCAGCTTAACTATGCGGAGCTGCGTAAAAAATATGCGGTTGCCGATCGTGAGCCGATCACAATTCACACCGAAGATGCTGCTCGCTTTGGTATTGAGAATGGCGATCTGGTCCGTGTCTGGAATAAACGTGGTCAGATCCTGACAGGCGCTGTGGTGACTGACGGGATCAAAAAAGGCGTGGTATGCGTGCATGAAGGTGCATGGCCGGATCTGGAAAATGGTTTGTGTAAAAACGGCAGTGCGAACGTGTTAACGGCGGATATCCCCAGCTCGCAGCTGGCGAATGCCTGTGCCGGTAACTCTGCGCTGGTGTATATCGAAAAATATACGGGTAATGCGCCGAAGTTAACGGCGTTTGATCAGCCAGCTATTCAGGTATAAGAAGTGAATAGCGCCCGGAAACGGGCGCTGAGGTTATGCAAACGTAAAGCTGCCTGATGCGCTATGCTTATCAGGCCTACATAGTCCCTGCAATATATTGAATTAACAAGGTTTTGTAGGCCGGATAAGGCGTTCACGCCGCATCCGGCAGTAATACCAGACCTTTACGGCTTACGCGCAATCAGCACCGCGCGTTTAGGCGCAGGATAACCTTCTACCGTTTTACCCGGATCATGTGAATCAAGAAAATCGGCCAGCGATTCGGTGACCATCCACTCGGTACGACGCTGCTCTTCTGTAGTGGTGACGCTCACATCCGCAATGCGAATATCAACAAAACCACACTTCTTCAGCCAGTTTTTCAACGCCAGGGCCGACGGGATGAAATAAACATTACGCATTTGAGCGTAACGATCGCCTGGTACCAGCACCGTGTTTTCGTCGCCATCAATAACCAGCGTTTCAAGCACCAGTTCACCCTCATTCACCAGTTGATCTTTCAACTGCCAGAGATGCTCCAGCGGTGAACGACGATGATAAAGCACGCCCATCGAAAAGACGGTATCAAAGGCTTTCAGTGCCGGAAGTTGTTCAATCCCTAACGGCAGCAGATGCGCCCGTTGGTCGTTACCTAAAAGTTTACGCACTGCTTCAAACTGGCAGAGGAATAGTTGCGTAGGGTCGATCCCCACCGCAAGGTGTGCGCCTGCGCCAATCATGCGCCACATGTGATAGCCGCTGCCGCAGCCGACATCAAGAATGGTGCGCCCGGTTAAATCAGAAAGATGGGGCAGAACACGATCCCATTTCCAGTCGGAACGCCACTCGGTATCGATGTTGACGCCATACAGTGAGAACGGCCCTTTGCGCCACGGCATCAGGTTGCGCATCAGAGTCTCAATGCGCTTAATCTGCCCGGCGCTCAGTGGCTCTTCGCTTTCCGCCGTCACGCTATGCAGTAAATCAAGACGATACGGTTTAATTTCAGGCAGAAATTCCACCGCATTGGACCACTGTTTAAACAGACCGTGCTGCTGTTCGCGCTGCCAGCTGGCAATCTGCGCGGGCAGGGTTTCCAGCCAGTGTGAAAGATGATTTTTGGCAATCAGAGAATAAAAGTTACCAAAGTCGATCATGCAGCGTCCTCTGCTTTTAATGCCACCAGTGAACCAAAATTAAAGCACTGGAACCACAGCTCGCTATGCTCAAAACCGGCTTTATGCAGGCGTGCCTTGTGGGTTTCCACGGAATCGGTCAGCATCACGTTTTCCAGCATGCTGCGCTTCTGGCTGATTTCCAGCTCGCTGTAACCGTTGGCACGTTTAAAATCGTGGTGCATGTTGAACAGCAGTTCACCAACTTTGGCATCTTCGAAACTGAATTTTTCCGAAAGCACCAGCGCGCCGCCCGGGTTTAGCCCTTGATAAATTTTATCCAGTAACGCCTGGCGCTCGGAAGGTTCCAGGAATTGCAGGGTAAAATTCAGTACCACCATCGACGCGTTTTCAATGGCAATATCGCGAATATCACCTTCAATAACGTCAACAGGCGTAGGCGCTTTATAGGCGTCAATATGACGACGGCAGCGTTCAATCATTGCCGGGGAGTTGTCGATGGCGATAATTTTACAATTATCATGATGAATGTTGCGACGCACTGAGAGCGTCGCCGCGCCCAAAGAACAGCCCAGATCGTAAACCTGCGTACCCGGTTGAACGAAGCGTTCAGCTAACATACCAATCATTGAAATAATATTGGAGTAGCCGGGAACGGAACGTTGGATCATATCCGGGAAGACTTCAGCTACCCGTTCATCAAAGGTCCAGTCGCCCAGTCTGGCGATAGGAGCAGAAAATAGCGTGTCGCGGTGAGACATAACGTAAAAATCCGGGAAAAAGAAAGTGGCGTATTGTGCGCTAACGCAGGGAGAAAACCAACTCCCAGGGCATATACCAAAGATTCGCCAGCACCATCAGCAATAGCGCACACCAGGTGGCGCTCATACCAGAACGTCGCCAGCGAAACAGACGGTGATGGAAACCGTAATAATGCATCAGGCGACCTGCAAGCAAAACGAGGCCGCAAATATGCACCATCCAGGTTTCAGCACCATTCATTTCCATAAATAGCATCAATACAATCGCGATAGGAATATATTCCACCGCATTGCCATGAATACGAATAGCACTTTGTAGTTCGCTAAAACCGCCGTCGCCATAGGCAACGCGATACTGCATTCGCAGGCGAACAACATCAAAAGAGAACTTCATTAATAACAACGCACTTAAAACGGCATACAGCGCGCTTACCATACAAACTCCCTTTAAAATGGCCGATGGCACTTGTCTATGATAGGTGGCAAATTCAGAAAAGAGAAGATTGCTGTGGAATAGCCGGGACTGCTCCGATCTCTGGAAGCATTTTACGTAGGTCTTCCCACAGTGTATGTACCAGTTCCGGAGCCTGGGCAATATCTGGCGTGTGCAGAAAAAGATAAGGCGTGGTGCTCTGCTGCCACTGCGCTAATTTTTGTAACCAGACCTGAAATAATTCCCTGTTTTGCGCCATATCATCGCTGCCGATAAAACGGATCAGCGGATTTATCGCCGTTAGTACGGCATGTACCGGAACCTTCGGTTTCTTCCGTTGAGCGTCGCGTATGGCTTCATTATGCGGACGTGCTGCATGAACCGGGCGGCTGTCTAAAATTACCCGATTAACGCCGCGCTGATGTAAACCGCGATTAAGCGTTTGTTCTTCTTTCCCTTTGGCGAAAAACTGCGGATGACGCACTTCCACACCATAATTAAATTCGCCGGGAAGAGAATCGAGAAAATGCCAAAGCGCAGGCAAATCCTGTGGGCCGAAGGTGGCAGGCAGTTGCAGCCAGTATTGCCCAATGCGCGGAGTCAGCGGTGACATACGGGTCAAAAATTCACTGGTTAAATCATCGCAATGACGCAACGCTGCCTGATGCGAAATGGTCGCCGGAAACTTAAAACAGAAGCGGAAGTCATCTGTGGTCTGCTCCCGCCAGCGCAGGACTACCTCGGGTTTCGGCAGGGCGTATAGCGTGGTGTTGCCCTCCACGCAATTAAAGTAGCGGGCATACTCTTCCAGGCTGGTTATCCCCAACCGCACCCATTTAGGATGCGACCATTGCGGTAGACCGATGTAAATCATAACGCGTTGAGGATCTCTTCCACACTGCGCACACGGGCGATGCGTGGATAGATATGGTTGATGCTGTTATTGTGCTGCTCGGCACTGGCGGCGCTACAGGCATCTTCGGCAATCACCAGATTAAAACCGAGTTCCCAGGCATTGCGGGCGGTGGACTCAACGCCGATATTGGTCGAGATCCCACATAACACTATTGTATCGATACCTCGGCGGCGTAATTGCAACTCCAGATCCGTACCGTAAAACGCACCCCATTGACGTTTGATGATTTCGATATCGCTGTCGGTTGCACCTAATGCAGCAGGATGTTGCCACCAATTTTCGGGCAACACTTTAGCGGGAGAAGGGGCATCAACCGGCTGTTTTAATGCTTCAGCATAATCGGCAGACCAGCCAACACGCACCAGAAACACGGGCTGACCGCTCGCGCGAAATTTCGCCGCCAGCTTCCCGGCGCGATTTACCACGTCTTCGGCAGTATGCGGACCACCGGCAAAAGGCAAGATGCCTTCCTGTAAATCAATCACCACTAGCGCTGTGGATTTGGCATTAAGTTCAAGCATGATCACTCCAGATAAAACAAAATCGTGCCTCTCACCTTAATGCGATTAGCCGATGGCGGAACGACAAATTTTGTTAATTTTTATGAGTTCGGGCAACACCTTTATAGCAAACTGGCGTAGAGTCTGAATCCAGGCCCGATATAAAGTGGTAACGAGGCGTTCCAGCGCGGGCCAGGCTCTTACGGTGCGGCAGAATTTCCAGTATAATAGCCGCCTTTTTTCATTCAGTTGTGACATACAGCTAACGCTGCGACTCAGGTCACCTGCACAGCAGGGGACATCCGCCAGCAGCTAAGTTAAGGGATATCTCATGCGTACAGAATATTGTGGACAGCTCCGTTTGTCCCACGTGGGGCAGCAGGTGACTCTGTGTGGTTGGGTCAACCGTCGTCGTGATCTTGGTAGCTTGATCTTTATCGATATGCGCGACCGCGAAGGTATCGTGCAGGTATTTTTCGATCCGGATCGTGCGGACGCGTTAAAGCTGGCCTCTGAACTGCGTAATGAGTTCTGCATTCAGGTCACGGGCACCGTACGTGCGCGTGACGAAAAAAATATCAACCGCGATATGGCGACTGGCGAAATCGAAGTGCTGGCTTCCTCGCTGACCATCATCAACCGCGCAGACGTTCTGCCGCTTGACTCTAACCACGTCAACACCGAAGAAGCACGTCTGAAATACCGCTACCTCGACCTGCGTCGCCCGGAAATGGCTCAGCGCCTGAAAACCCGCGCTAAAATCACCAGCCTGGTACGTCGTTTTATGGATGACCACGGCTTCCTCGACATCGAAACTCCGATGCTGACTAAAGCCACGCCGGAAGGCGCGCGTGACTACCTGGTGCCTTCTCGTGTGCACAAAGGTAAATTCTACGCGCTGCCGCAATCCCCGCAGTTGTTCAAACAGCTGCTGATGATGTCCGGTTTTGACCGCTACTATCAGATCGTTAAATGCTTCCGTGACGAAGACCTGCGCGCTGATCGTCAGCCTGAATTTACTCAGATCGATGTGGAAACCTCTTTCATGACCGCGCCGCAAGTGCGTGAAGTGATGGAAGCGCTGGTGCGTCATTTGTGGCTGGAAGTGAAGGGCATTGATCTGGGCGATTTCCCGGTAATGACCTTTGCGGAAGCTGAACGCCGTTACGGCTCCGACAAACCGGACCTGCGTAACCCGATGGAACTGACCGACGTTGCCGATCTGCTGAAATCCGTTGAATTCGCGGTATTTGCGGGTCCGGCGAACGATCCGAAAGGCCGTGTTGCCGCTCTGCGTGTTCCGGGTGGCGCATCGCTGACCCGTAAGCAGATCGACGAATACGGTAACTTCGTTAAAATCTACGGTGCGAAAGGTCTGGCTTACATCAAAGTTAACGAACGCGCGAAAGGTCTGGAAGGTATCAACAGCCCGGTAGCGAAGTTCCTTAATGCGGAAATCATCGAAGCCATCCTGGATCGTACTGCCGCGCAAGATGGCGATATGATTTTCTTCGGTGCCGACAACAAGAAAATTGTTGCCGACGCGATGGGCGCACTGCGTTTGAAAGTGGGTAAAGACCTTGGCCTGACCGACGAAAGCAAATGGGCACCGCTGTGGGTTATCGACTTCCCGATGTTTGAAGACGACGGTGAAGGCGGCCTGACGGCAATGCACCATCCGTTCACCGCGCCGAAAGACATGACGGCGGCAGAGCTGAAAGCTGCACCGGAAAATGCGGTGGCGAACGCTTACGATATGGTCATCAATGGTTACGAAGTGGGCGGTGGTTCAGTGCGTATCCATAATGGTGATATGCAGCAGACGGTGTTTGGCATTCTGGGGATCACCGAAGAGGAACAGCGCGAGAAATTCGGCTTCCTGCTCGACGCCCTGAAATACGGTACTCCGCCGCACGCAGGTCTGGCATTCGGTCTTGACCGTCTGACCATGCTGCTGACCGGCACCGACAACATCCGTGACGTTATCGCCTTCCCGAAAACCACGGCGGCAGCGTGTCTGATGACTGAAGCACCGAGCTTTGCTAACCCGACTGCACTGGCTGAGCTGAGCATTCAGGTTGTGAAGAAGGCTGAGAATAACTGATATGACTCAAATACACGAAATCATTCGCGTTGCATCGAGGCGGCAACTGAGTGAACTCCCATGAGCATAGATAACTATGTGAATGGGATGAGCGAAGGCAGTCAACGAAGAGGCAGCGTGAAGGATAAAGTGTATAAGCGTCCCGTTTCGATCTTAGTGGTCATCTATGCACAAGATACGAAACGGGTGCTGATGTTGCAGCGACGTGACGATCCCGATTTCTGGCAGTCGGTAACCGGCAGTGTGGAAGAGGGTGAAACCGCGCCGCAAGCTGCCATGCGCGAAGTAAAGGAAGAGGTCACCATCGATGTTGTCGCTGAACAACTGACCTTAATTGACTGTCAGCGCACGGTAGAGTTTGAAATTTTTTCACATTTACGTCATCGCTATACGCCGGGCGTGACGCGTAATACAGAATCATGGTTCTGTCTTGCGCTCCCGCACGAACGCCAGATTGTTTTCACTGAACATCTGGCTTACAAGTGGCTTGATGCGCCTGCTGCGGCGGCGCTCACTAAGTCCTGGAGCAACCGGCAGGCGATTGAACAGTTTGTTATTAACGCTGCCTGAACAGGCAGGGCTATCTGGAGATATTTTTATGGCAGGTCATAGTAAATGGGCCAACACCAGACATCGTAAAGCTGCACAGGATGCTAAGCGCGGTAAAATCTTCACTAAAATCATTCGTGAGCTGGTAACCGCGGCTAAGCTGGGCGGTGGCGATCCGGACGCTAACCCGCGTCTGCGTGCGGCAATTGATAAAGCACTGTCTAACAACATGACCCGTGACACCCTGAACCGCGCAATTGCACGTGGTGTGGGCGGTGATGATGATGCAAACATGGAAACCATCATCTACGAAGGTTACGGTCCTGGCGGCACGGCAATCATGATTGAATGTCTGTCTGACAACCGCAACCGTACCGTTGCTGAAGTGCGTCACGCATTCAGCAAATGTGGCGGTAACCTCGGCACTGACGGTTCCGTAGCCTATCTGTTCAGCAAAAAAGGCGTGATCTCCTTCGAGAAAGGCGACGAAGACACCATCATGGAAGCAGCACTGGAAGCAGGTGCTGAAGACGTTGTGACCTATGATGACGGCGCAATCGACGTCTACACTGCATGGGAAGAGATGGGTAAAGTACGCGACGCTCTGGAAGCGGCAGGTCTGAAAGCAGACAGCGCAGAAGTTTCCATGATCCCGTCAACCAAAGCCGATATGGATGCAGAAACTGCACCGAAACTGATGCGTCTGATCGATATGCTGGAAGACTGTGACGACGTGCAGGAAGTTTACCATAACGGTGAGATCTCTGATGAGGTTGCAGCGACCCTCTGATGAGGCCGGCTAAACTACAAAACGGAGACGCGTGATGTCTATTATTCTCGGTATTGACCCGGGTTCGCGCGTTACCGGCTACGGTGTTATCCGTCAGGTGGGCAGGCAACTGTCCTACCTGGGTAGCGGATGCATACGCACCAAAGTGGATGATTTACCGTCTCGTCTGAAACTGATCTATGCGGGCGTGACGGAAATCATCACCCAGTTCCAGCCCGATTATTTCGCAATCGAACAAGTCTTTATGGCAAAGAACGCTGACTCTGCCCTGAAACTGGGGCAGGCACGAGGCGTGGCGATTGTGGCAGCGGTGAATCAGGAATTGCCGGTGTTTGAATATGCTGCGCGTCAGGTGAAGCAAACAGTGGTGGGCATTGGTAGCGCCGAAAAAAGCCAGGTGCAGCATATGGTGCGTACCTTGCTGAAATTACCTGCTAATCCACAGGCGGATGCCGCCGATGCGCTGGCGATTGCCATCACCCACTGCCATGTCAGCCAGAATGCGATGCAAATGAGCGAATCGCGGCTGAACCTGGCGAGAGGGCGACTGCGCTAAATTATCACGCTTCAGTCAGTTCAGGCTGAGGCGTTTCTACTCCCTCCGCATGAATCAACATTAGACTCGGATGATGCCACAAACTCGCTGGCGTAACCGTTTTACGATCCCACGGAATTGCGCCTAAGAACCAGAATTTCCAGAAAGTGAGTTTTGCATTCGGATTGCTATTTAACAGTTCTCCAAACGTCTCTATTTCGCCCACCGGAATACATAGCGCCTCTTTATAAATATCAAAGACAAATTTTGAACAGAACTGGCGTGAAGATTCGTATTTAAAACCGGTGTGGTAGAGTTTATTCAACCGTCCAGGGACCTTTTCGACAAGAGCAAGTTTTTGCTCTGCGGTTAAACCGCCAGCAAGGCTGGCGGACACCGTAGCGTTGATCGGTCGACCGCTCAATAAATCTTGATAATGTCGTGATTGTGGAGAGCGGAACCCGACTTTCCGCAACCAGGTAATCATCACCGTCATGTCCGATGATTATCCCCACATGGTTGCTCCAGCATTTCGAGGCTGCAGAGATTTGCCCAAACAGGCGAGCACCGATGCAGGTAAAAACAATATCACCGGTTTCATATTTGGCAGGGTAATTTATTTTCACTATATCAATCCATTAATTATATATGAAATAGCATCTTTTTTTCGAGCAGGTAAAGAATTAGCATTGTATCGTGATAATGACAAGGAGTGTTTTATGCGGTTATTAATTAATATGATAATGATAGTTGCGATCGTTCAATGTGTGAATGTATTTGCTCATGATAATGCCATTCGCTACCCCTGGCGTTATGGCAGAATTTCTTTAAATGAGAAAGGGGATATTGTTCCTCAAATTATTCATATAAGTGATGATATCTACGGCGTGGGTGAAATTGGTGCGAGCCTTAACGATGCGAGAATGGCGCAAAGTGGTGTCACCGTGAGACTTCGTGTTATACAGCAGGGGCAGGAGGTGAGTGCTTTACTGGATTTCTACAATAGCAAGAATCAACCCGCTTATATATTTGAAGGTGGTTTGATGCCTTGCAATAAAGCCTTTGACATCACAACAAGCAACATTGTCCTTGATGGGATGTGTGGAATTTATGATGGGGTCGATGGCTGGCAAGTTATTCCTGCGGGTGAGCATTATAAAGAATCATTTTCACTCACTCAGGCTTTTGAATTTTTGCCGGGAAAACATCATTATAAAATTAATGCCGGAAGTTTTATCATCAGAGTCGGGGATGATATTTTTGCAAGAGAAGATGCCGAAAGCATTCTTTTTGATTTGATTAACTGGCGATATGGCGATGCGCTAAAAAGTTATGAAAGGGTGTCAAAGTGGGATTTAATGGCTGGGACTTATGCACTGCCTGAATACTCTGGGACTAACAGAATGGATGAGTATCGGATTTACTCAAACCAGGTTTCGATTGATCTTAATGGTGACGAGTTAGCGCATACGGAATCTTATCAGTGGCGAATTGATAGCGGAATGATCCCAGAAAAATTTAATGTGCAGGGGTTGGGCGAATGAAAGCATTCACTCAATGAAGGATTAATGGATGAGAAGCGCAGCACTGGCATTATCTTCTTTTTATTCACACAGTTCGTTATCGCGAGCTATAACGCCTTATTTAGCGATCTCGTCGAAGCTAACGCCGCCGCTTTTGTCATAATGCCCGGAACAATATCGCTGCTTTATCTGTTATTGCCCTTTAACACCTTCTGCTGGGGATATCGATTGGGATGTATGGCGATATCGATACTTCTTACGTGCATCACCAATCAGTGGCATCTGGTCGATGGCAATAAGGAATGGGTACTGATAGCGCAAGTGACATTGTTTATGACATGTATGGGGCTCAGGAGAACGGCTCATCGCCAACGTTATCTCTCGGTAGCAGTGCTGCTTTTCATCTTATGCGCAATGGGTGTTACCTGGCAGTACTGGCTCGAAAGTCAATTTCATAACGCAAATGTGTGTATTGTTGATGATGGACGCAGTTGTGGTGCAAGCGGACGCTGTTTTCAGTACTATGCCGCCAGCAAGTGTGATACCAACAAGGTTATTATACCTTCGTTATTTGAGTCTGAAGAATACGTCAATATCTGGTATAGCTCATCAAAAGGGATTCCGGTTATGAATTTTGAAGGGATGAAAGGCAAGTCAGAGCATTACTTTTTGTGTGGTGTGACGCTGGAATATAGAAACCCGATTGGCAGAATACAGTGCAATTAGTATTCATCTGGTGCGCAGGTTACCCAAAAAGAATCTCTGCACATCAATTTTTGTTTCATCCCTCGCTGGATATCTATCCAGCATTTTTTTATGATACACCTTTGTATCATAGCCATTAACGCAGGAGCGTCATGTGATAGGCAGACTCAGAGGCATCATCATTGAAAAACAACCCCCGCTGGTGTTAATTGAAGTGGGCGGCGTAGGCTATGAAGTGCATATGCCGATGACCTGTTTTTATGAACTCCCTGAAGCGGGTCAGGAAGCGATCGTTTTCACCCACTTTGTGGTGCGTGAAGACGCGCAACTGCTGTACGGTTTTAACAATAAACAAGAGCGCACGTTGTTCAAAGAGTTGATCAAAACCAACGGCGTCGGCCCGAAGCTGGCGCTGGCGATCCTCTCCGGAATGTCAGCGCAGCAGTTCGTTAATGCCGTTGAGCGTGAAGAAGTGGGGGCACTGGTGAAACTGCCGGGTATTGGCAAAAAAACCGCCGAGCGTTTAATTGTCGAAATGAAAGACCGATTTAAAGGTTTGCATGGCGATCTGTTTACCCCGGCCGCCGATCTGGTGCTCACGTCGCCTGCCAGCCCGGCAACCGATGATGCTGAACAGGAAGCGGTTGCTGCGCTGGTGGCGCTGGGCTATAAACCACAAGAAGCCAGCCGCATGGTGAGCAAAATCGCCCGCCCTGACGCCAGCAGTGAAACATTAATTCGCGAAGCCCTACGCGCCGCGTTATGAGGTAAAGGATGATTGAAGCAGACCGTCTGATTTCTGCCGGTACGACTTTGCCGGAAGATGTAGCAGATCGCGCCATTCGCCCCAAATTACTGGAAGAGTATGTTGGTCAGCCGCAGGTTCGTTCACAGATGGAGATTTTCATCAAAGCAGCGAAACTGCGCGGCGACGCCCTCGATCATCTGTTGATTTTTGGCCCTCCGGGTTTAGGTAAAACCACGCTTGCTAATATTGTCGCCAATGAAATGGGCGTTAATTTACGCACGACTTCCGGTCCGGTGCTGGAAAAGGCCGGCGATCTGGCAGCAATGCTCACTAACCTTGAACCACATGACGTGCTGTTTATTGATGAGATCCACCGTCTTTCACCAGTGGTGGAAGAGGTGTTGTATCCGGCAATGGAAGACTACCAGTTAGATATCATGATTGGTGAAGGTCCGGCGGCACGCTCCATTAAAATTGATTTGCCCCCGTTTACCCTGATTGGCGCAACCACGCGCGCAGGTTCGCTGACATCACCGTTGCGCGACCGTTTTGGTATTGTGCAACGTCTGGAGTTTTATCAGGTGCCAGATCTGCAATATATTGTCAGTCGTAGTGCACGCTTTATGGGGCTTGAGATGAGTGATGACGGCGCGCTGGAAGTTGCTCGTCGCGCTCGCGGTACGCCACGCATTGCCAACCGTCTGCTGCGTCGAGTGCGTGATTTCGCCGAAGTGAAGCACGATGGCACCATCTCGGCAGATATCGCCGCCCAGGCGCTGGATATGCTGAATGTCGATGCTGAAGGTTTTGATTATATGGACCGCAAATTGTTGCTGGCGGTAATCGATAAGTTCTTTGGTGGGCCGGTAGGTCTGGATAACCTGGCGGCGGCTATTGGCGAAGAACGTGAAACCATTGAGGATGTGCTGGAGCCTTATCTGATTCAGCAAGGCTTTTTGCAGCGTACACCACGCGGGCGTATGGCGACAGTGCGGGCATGGAACCATTTCGGCATCACACCGCCAGAAATGCCGTAGGTCGGTTCGGTCGCTCGTGCCGCATCCGACATTGGCAGTGTGCCTGATGCGACGCTGTTCGCGTCTTATCAGGCCTACCAGATATAGCGAACCGTAGGTCATAAGGCGCTCGCGCCGCATCCGACACTGGCAATGTGCTTGATGCGACGTCGTTCGCGTCTTATCCGACAATTGTGTTTAGGTACAAATTAGCTGGCCTGTTTTTTCATCATACTCAAAATAAACAACAGCGCAGCACATAGCACCACTGACGGACCCGCAGGCGTATCGTAAAACGCTGAAAAAGTTAAACCGCCAGTTACAGCAATCATCCCCACTAAAACGGCGACACCTGCCATCTGTTCCGGCGTACGGGCAAAACGACGTGCGGTAGCAGCCGGAATGATCAGCAGCGAGGTAATAATCAACGCCCCGACAAATTTCATTGCCACACCAATCGTCAATGCTGTTACCAGCATCAACAGCAATTTCACTCGCTGTAATTTCACGCCATCGACAAATGCCAGGTCCGGGCTAATGGTCATCGACAGTAAATTACGCCATTGCCAGAACAGAATTGCCACCACAATGACCACGCCAATGGCGATGGAGATGAGATCTTCCGGCGTCACTGCCAGCAAATCACCGAACAGGTATGCCATCAAGTCAACGCGAATGTTAGACATCAGACTGACAACGACCAGGCCCAGCGACAAGGCACTGTGCGCCATAATTCCCAATAACGTGTCGATCGCCAGCTGTGGACGCTTCTCCAGCCATACCAGACCGCCCGCCAGCAGCAGCGTAACGGCAATCACTGCATAGAAGGGATTCACGTCCAGCAACAGACCAAACGCCACGCCAAGTAAAGACGCATGGGCCAGCGTATCGCCGAAATAAGACATACGACGCCAGACAACAAAAGAACCCAAAGGACCTGCGGCACAGGCCAGCATAATCCCGGCTAACCAACCGGGAAATAATAATTCAATCATGAGCGATCACTTCCCCGACGCAGAACAATTCGCCCCTGTAAATCGTGGCGGTGATTATGATGATGGCGATAAATACCCAGCTGTTCAGCTCCGCGAGGCCCGAACATCGAAATAAATTCCGGATGCAGGGAAACGACTTCTGGTGTGCCAGAACAACAGATGTGATGGTTCAGGCAAAGTACTTCATCGGTTTTTGCCATCACCAGATGCAGATCGTGAGATACCATTAAAACGCCACAGTCCAGTTCGCGACGTAACTGGTCAATAAGGTCATATAACGCCACCTGACCATTCACATCCACGCCCTGGGTGGGTTCGTCCAGAACTAATAACTGGGGCTGATTTAACAATGCGCGCGCGAGTAGTACACGCTGCGTTTCACCGCCAGAGAGCTTTTGCATTGGCGCGTCAATAAGATGCCCAGCCTGAACGCGTTTTAGTGCAGGCAGAATATCTTCCTTATGTGTTCTGGGGCGTAAGCGTAAAAAACGGTTTACGGTCAGTGGCAACGTGGTGTCGAGATACAGCTTCTGCGGCACATAACCAATGCGCAGTTTTCCGTGGCGCTTGATAACACCTTCATCTGGTGTAACCAGCCCGAGAACAACCCGAACCAGTGTCGACTTACCTGCGCCGTTCGGCCCAAGTAAGGTCAAAATTCTACCAGGCTTGAGTTCCAGCGACACATCAGAGAGGACGCGGCGTTGGCCAAATGAAACCGAGACATTTTCCAGGGAAACCAGACTTGTCATGTTAATTTTAGTCTTGCAGTAGTCATGAAATGTTATAATATCACACTTCTTATATTCATTACGATGATTGGTCGCATTATGTTACATAAAAAAACGCTTCTTTTCGCAGCATTATCTGCTGCTCTCTGGGGCAGTGCAACTCAGGTAGCAGAAGCTGCCGTTGTCGCTTCGCTTAAACCTGTTGGATTCATTGCTTCCGCTATTGCTGATGGAGTAACAGAGACGGAGGTGTTACTTCCTGATGGGGCCTCTGAACATGATTATTCACTGCGTCCATCTGATGTAAAACGCTTACAGAACGCGGACTTAGTTGTCTGGGTTGGACCGGAAATGGAAGCGTTTATGCAAAAGCCCGTGAGTAAATTACCCGAAGCGAAGCAGGTAACCATTGCGCAGCTTGAGAGTGTAAAACCGCTGCTGATGAAAAGCATTCACGACGCTGATGATGATCATGACCACGCGGAAAAAAGTGACGAAGATCACCATCACGGCGATTTCAACATGCACGTTTGGCTTTCCCCAGAGATAGCGCGGGCTACAGCGGTTGCAATCCATGGAAAATTAGTGGAACTTATGCCGCAAAGTCGAGCCAAACTTGACGCCAACCTGATGGAATTTGAGGCACAATTAGCTTCAAGTAGGAAACAGGTTGGTAACGAGCTCGCGCCGCTCAAGGGAAAAGGTTATTTCGTTTTTCATGATGCTTACGGCTACTTCGAAAAACAATTCGGACTGACACAGCTTGGTCACTTTACCGTAAACCCTGAGATTCAACCTGGCGCGCAGCGTTTACATCAAATAAGAACACAGTTGGTTGAGCAAAAAGCAACCTGCGTTTTTGCTGAGCCACAGTTCAGGCCTGCGGTCGTTGAAAGCGTCGCACGAGGGACATCCGTTCGTATGGGAACGTTGGATCCCCTTGGGACGAATATCAAACTGGGCAAAACAAGCTATTCAGAATTCCTGAATCAATTAGCTAACCAGTACGCGAGCTGCCTGAAAGGAGATTAATGAGGAAGTGATTACGTGCAACAGATAGCCCGCTCTGTCGCCCTGGCGTTTAATAATTTACCGCGACCACACCGCGTTATGTTGGGGTCGCTTACCGTTCTTACTCTGGCCGTCGCTGTCTGGCGGCCTTATGTTTACCACCGAGACGCCTCGCCTATTGTCAAAACCATTGAGCTTGAACAGAACGAAATTCGTTCTCTCTTACCTGAGGCCAGTGAGCCGATTGATCAAGCCGCGCAAGAAGATGAAGCCATTCCCCAGGACGAACTCGACGACAAAATCGCTGGTGAAGCCGGCGTTCATGAATATGTCGTTTCTACGGGCGACACGTTAAGTAGCATCCTTAATCAATATGGTATTGAGATGGGTGATATCACCCAACTTGCTGCTGCTGATAAAGATCTGCGTAACCTGAAAATTGGTCAACAACTTTCCTGGACATTAACCGCTGATGGCGAGTTACAGCGTCTGACCTGGGAAGTGTCTCGCCGCGAAACCCGTACCTATGACCGCACCGCCGCTAATGGTTTTAAAATGACCAGCGAAATGCAGCAAGGGGAGTGGGTTAACAATCTGGTGAAAGGAACCGTTGGGACAAGTTTTGTTGCCAGCGCCAAAAATGCAGGTTTAACCAGTGCTGAAGTGAGCGCGGTGATTAAAGCAATGCAGTGGCAGATGGACTTCCGCAAAGTGAAAAAAGGTGACGAATTTGCGGTATTAATGTCACGTGAGATGCTTGATGGCAAACGTGAACAAAGCCAACTGCTGGGCGTGCGTTTGCGTTCAGAAGGCAAAGATTACTATGCTATTCGCGCTGAAGATGGCAAATTCTACGACCGCAACGGCACTGGCCTGGCGAAAGGGTTCTTACGATTCCCGACGGCAAAACAGTTCCGCATTTCGTCTAACTTTAACCCGCGTCGTCTGAACCCGGTAACCGCTCGCGTTGCGCCGCACAGAGGCGTTGATTTTGCGATGCCGCAGGGTACGCCGGTGCTTTCGGTGGGAGACGGTGAAGTGGTAGTTGCTAAACGCAGTGGCGCAGCGGGTTATTATGTCGCGATTCGTCATGGTCGCAGCTACACCACGCGTTATATGCACCTGCGTAAGATTCTGGTTAAACCGGGGCAGAAAGTGAAGCGTGGCGATCGTATCGCGCTTTCCGGTAACACCGGGCGTTCAACTGGGCCACATCTGCATTATGAGGTATGGATTAACCAGCAGGCGGTGAACCCGTTGACAGCGAAACTGCCGCGTACTGAAGGGCTGACCGGTTCAGATCGTACCGATTTCCTGGCGAAGGCCAAGGAGATTGTACCGCAGCTACAGTTTGATTGATTAATACCCATTGGCAGCCGGTACGCAGTCAGTGCCGGCTTTTTTATTTGGTGCGGGGCAAGTTGCGCCGTTACACTACCACCAGATTGATTATTGCCTTATCCGAAACTGGAAAAGCATGGAAACGAAAAAAAATAATAGCGAATATATTCCTGAGTTTGATAAATCCTTTCGTCACCCTCGTTACTGGGGAGCCTGGTTGGGCGTGGCGGCAATGGCCGGTATTGCCTTAACACCAGCGAAATTCCGTGATCCAATTCTTGCGCGGTTGGGGCGTTTTGCCGGAAGACTGGGTAAAAGCTCACGTCGTCGGGCGTTGATCAATCTGTCTCTCTGCTTTCCCGAACGTAGCGAAGCCGAACGCGAAGCGATTGTGGATGAGATGTTTGCCACCGCGCCGCAAGCGATGGCAATGATGGCTGAACTGGCGATACGTGGGCCGGAGAAAATCCAGCCTCGCGTCGACTGGCAGGGGCTGGAGATCATCGAAGAGATGCGGCGTAACAACGAGAAAGTGATCTTTCTGGTACCGCACGGCTGGGCAGTTGATATCCCCGCTATGCTGATGGCCTCACAAGGGCAGAAAATGGCAGCGATGTTCCATAATCAGGGCAACCCGGTTTTTGATTATGTCTGGAACACGGTGCGTCGTCGTTTTGGTGGTCGTCTGCACGCGAGAAATGATGGTATTAAACCTTTCATCCAGTCGGTTCGTCAGGGCTACTGGGGCTATTATTTACCGGATCAGGATCATGGACCTGAACACAGCGAATTTGTTGATTTCTTCGCAACGTATAAAGCAACGCTGCCAGCAATTGGTCGCCTAATGAAAGTATGTCGCGCGCGTGTCGTTCCGCTGTTCCCAATCTATGATGGCAAGACCCATCGTCTGACGATTCAGGTTCGTCCACCGATGGATGACCTGTTAGAGGCGGATGACGCTACCATTGCGCGGCGTATGAATGAAGAAGTCGAGATTTTTGTTGGTCCGCGACCAGAGCAGTACACCTGGATTTTAAAATTGCTGAAAACGCGCAAACCGGGCGAAATCCAGCCGTATAAGCGTAAAGATCTTTATCCCATCAAATAAAAAAAGCCTCTCGTGAGGAGAGGCCTTCGCCTGATGATAAGTTCAAGTTTGCTTCAGAAGATTAGAAATCTATTGAATTATCATTGAACTGTAGGCCGGATGAGGCGTTTTCGCCACATCCGGCAACGTACTTACTCTACCGTTAAAATACGCGTGGTATTCGTCGAACCCACGGTACTCATCACGTCGCCCTGGGTGACAATCACCAGATCACCAGACATCAGGTAGCCTTTATCGCGCAGCAGATTTACTGCTTCGCTGGCAGCAACCACGCCTTCATTTGCACTGTCAAAATAGACCGGCGTAACACCACGATAAAGCGCAGTCAGGTTCAGAGTGCGTTCATGACGAGACATGGCGAAAATCGGCAGACCGGAGCTGATACGGGAAGTCATCAGCGCGGTACGACCGGATTCGGTCATGGTGATGATCGCGGTAACGCCTTTCAGGTGGTTAGCCGCGTACATTGCGGACATCGCGATAGCTTCTTCCACATTGTCGAACTGAACGTCCAGGCGGTGTTTAGACACATTGATGCTCGGGATTTTTTCGGCACCCAGGCAAACACGCGCCATTGCAGCAACGGTTTCAGATGGATACTGACCTGCGGCGGTTTCCGCAGACAACATTACGGCGTCAGTACCATCCAGAACGGCGTTCGCCACGTCCATGACTTCTGCACGCGTCGGCATTGGGTTGGTAATCATCGACTCCATCATCTGGGTAGCAGTAATGACTGCGCGGTTCAGCTGACGCGCGCGACGAATCAGCGCTTTCTGAATCCCAACCAGTTCCGGATCGCCAATCTCTACGCCGAGGTCGCCACGTGCGACCATCACCACGTCAGAAGCGAGGATAATGTCGTCCATTGCATCCTGGCTGCAAACGGCTTCCGCACGTTCAACTTTGGCGACAATTTTCGCATCACAACCTGCATCGCGCGCCAGACGACGAGCATAATTCAGATCTTCGCCGCAGCGTGGGAAAGAGACAGCCAAATAATCTACGCCAATCAATGCCGCAGTTTTAATGTCTGCTTTGTCTTTCTCTGTCAGCGCTTCAGCAGACAGACCACCACCGAGTTTGTTGATACCTTTATTATTGGAAAGAGGGCCGCCGACGGTCACTTCGGTGAACACTTTCAGGCCCTGAACTTCCAGTACTTTTAACTGTACGCGACCGTCGTCCAGCAGCAGAATGTCGCCAGGCACGACGTCAGCAGGCAGACCTTTATAGTCGATACCGACTTTTTCTTTATCGCCTTCACCTTTGCCCAGGTTGGCATCCAGCAGGAATTTATCCCCAATATTGAGGAAAACCTTACCTTCTTTAAAAGTTGATACGCGAATCTTTGGCCCCTGAAGGTCACCGAGAATAGCCACATGACGACCCAGTTTTGCGGCAATTTCACGAACTTTATCCGCGCGCATTTTATGGTCTTCAGGCGAGCCATGAGAAAAGTTCATTCGTACGACGTTTGCACCCGCTGCGATGACCTTTTCAAGGTTATTATCGCGATCGGTAGCTGGGCCTAACGTGGTAACGATTTTGGTTCTGCGAAGCCTTCTGGACATGTAATACTCCGTTGACTGAAACAACCAGGTGTTGCTTGAACATGAATTCGCATAAACTAAAACCATTATGGTTGTAATTTAAACACATGCGAATATCGTATAAGGATAGAACAGTGATAATCGATTTAGCGATCGTCACTCAATTTAAGTAACTGCTTATCAAAGCGCGATTCCTTGAGCGCTTCCTTGACCCGCTTCAAGTTATCTCTGAATTTTGTGCCGCGTCGCAAAGTAAATCCTGTTGCCAGCACATCTATCACGGTCAACTGCGCAAGTCGAGACACCATGGGCATATAAATGTCAGTATCTTCAGGTACGTCGAGGGTAATTGCCAGCGTTGCTTCCCGGGCGAGTGGCGTACCGGCGGAGGTGAGGGCAATTACCATCGCGTCGTTTTCCCGTGCTAACTGCGCCAGTTCAACCAGATTTTTGGTTCTTCCGGTGTGAGAAATCAGCACAACCACGTCTCCGTCGCTACAATTCATACAACTCATGCGTTGCAACACAATATCGTCGGAGTAAACCACTGGAACATTAAAGCGAAAAAACTTATTCATCGCATCGTGGGCGACGGCGGCAGAAGAGCCCAGACCGAAAAAGGCGATTTTTTTGGCCTGAGTCAGGAGATCGACGGCACGGTTGACGGCAGATTTGTCCAGCGAGTGACGGACGTGATCGAGCGTGGCCATTGCCGACTCAAATATTTTCCCCGTGTATGAATCAACGCTGTCATCTTCATTAACGTTGCGATTAACATAGGGCGTGCCATTTGCCAGGCTTTGTGCCAGATGGAGTTTAAAATCAGGAAAACCGCGGGTGTCCATGCTGCGACAGAAACGATTCACCGTTGGTTCGCTAACATTGGCCTCAAGTGCCAGAGCAGCAATACTCGAATGGATCGCGTTGTCAGGCGAAGCAAGAATGACCTCGGCGACTTTTCGTTCTGATTTGCTCAAATGTTCCAGTTGAGACTGGATTTTTTCCAGCATATTCATGATGTAAAGAGACTCACGGTAATGACGATTTCCACACTGAAAGAAATCGAAATGCAGTTTGGTCTGATATTACGCCTGTGTGTCGTATTAATGACAAAAGCGGATAAAAAAGTTGTCATTTTTTTTCATAACATGATCAGGGTCAGATTTTTACCCAATGGAAAACGATGATTTTTTTATCAGTTTTGCCGCACTTTGCGCGCTTTTGCCGTAATCGCACGGGTGGATAAGCGTTTACAGTTTTCGCAAGCTCGTAAAAGCAGTACAGTGCACCGTAAGAAAATTACAAGTATACCCAGGCTTAAGTACCGGGTTAGTTAACTTAAGGAGAATGACATGGCGGTAACGCAAACAGCCCAGGCTTGTGACCTGGTCATTTTCGGCGCGAAAGGCGACCTTGCGCGTCGTAAATTGCTGCCTTCCCTGTATCAACTGGAAAAAGCCGGTCAGCTCAACCCGGATACCCGTATTATCGGCGTAGGGCGTGCTGACTGGGATAAAGCGGCATATACCAAAGTAGTCCGCGAAGCGCTGGAAACCTTCATGAAAGAAACTATTGATGAAGGTTTATGGGACACCCTGAGTGCACGTCTGGATTTTTGTAATCTCGATGTCAATGACACCGCTGCATTCAGCCGTCTTGGTGCGATGCTGGATCAAAAAAATCGTATTACCATTAACTACTTTGCCATGCCGCCAGGCACTTTTGGCGCAATCTGCAAAGGGCTTGGTGAGGCGAAACTGAACGGCAAACCGGCGCGTGTGGTGATGGAAAAACCGCTGGGGACGTCGCTGGCGACCTCGCAGGAAATCAACGATCAGGTTGGCGAATACTTCGAGGAGTGCCAGGTATACCGTATCGACCATTACCTTGGTAAAGAAACGGTGCTGAACCTGTTGGCGCTGCGTTTTGCTAACTCCCTGTTTGTGAACAACTGGGACAACCGCACTATTGATCATGTTGAGATTACCGTGGCAGAAGAAGTGGGGATCGAAGGGCGCTGGGGCTATTTTGATAAAGCCGGTCAGATGCGCGACATGATCCAGAACCACCTGCTACAAATTCTCTGCATGATTGCGATGTCTCCGCCGTCTGATCTGAGCGCAGACAGCATCCGCGATGAAAAAGTGAAAGTACTGAAGTCTCTGCGCCGCATTGACCGCTCCAACGTACGCGAAAAAACCGTACGCGGGCAATACACTGCGGGCTTCGCCCAGGGCAAAAAAGTTCCGGGTTACCTGGAAGAAGAGGGCGCGAACAAAAGCAGTAACACGGAAACCTTCGTGGCTATCCGTGTCGATATCGACAACTGGCGCTGGGCTGGCGTACCGTTCGTACCTGCGTACCGGTAAACGTTTGCCGACCAAATGCTCTGAAGTGGTGGTCTATTTTAAAACGCCAGAGCTCAATCTGTTTAAAGAGTCGTGGCAGGACCTGCCGCAGAACAAACTGACTATCCGTCTGCAACCTGATGAAGGCGTGGATATTCAAGTGTTGAACAAGGTTCCTGGTCTTGATCACAAACATAACCTGCAAATCACCAAGCTGGATCTGAGCTATTCAGAAACCTTTAATCAGACGCATCTGGCAGATGCTTATGAACGTCTGCTGCTGGAAACCATGCGCGGTATTCAGGCGCTGTTTGTACGTCGTGATGAAGTGGAAGAAGCCTGGAAATGGGTGGACTCCATTACTGAAGCATGGGCGATGGATAACGATGCGCCGAAACCGTATCAGGCCGGAACCTGGGGACCGGTTGCTTCGGTGGCGATGATTACCCGTGATGGCCGTTCCTGGAATGAGTTTGAGTAATATCTGCACTCATCCTTTATGGTTATTTTACCGGTAACATGATCTTGCACAGATTGTAGAACAATTTTTACACTTTCAGGCCTCGTGCGGATTCACCCACGAGGCTTTTTTTATTACACTGACTGAAACGTTTTTGCCCTATGAGCTCCGGTTACAGGCGTTTCAATCATAATACCCATGTATGAAACGCGTTGTGAATCATCCTGCTCTGACAACTCAATTTCAGGAGCCTTTATGAATCCACAATTGTTACGCGTAACAAATCGAATCATTGAACGTTCGCGCGAGACTCGTTCTGCTTACCTCGCCCGGATCGAACAAGCGAAAACTTCGACCGTTCATCGTTCGCAGTTGGCATGCGGTAACCTGGCTCACGGTTTCGCCGCTTGCCAGCCAGAAGACAAAGCCTCCCTGAAAAGCATGTTGCGTAACAATATCGCTATCATCACCTCCTACAACGACATGCTCTCCGCCCACCAGCCTTATGAACATTATCCAGAGATTATTCGTAAAGCACTGCATGAAGCTAATGCGGTTGGCCAGGTTGCGGGTGGTGTTCCGGCGATGTGTGATGGTGTCACCCAGGGGCAGGATGGTATGGAACTATCTCTGTTAAGCCGCGAAGTGATTGCGATGTCTGCGGCTGTGGGGCTGTCCCATAACATGTTTGATGGCGCGCTGTTCCTCGGCGTGTGCGATAAGATTGTCCCAGGGCTGACGATGGCAGCGCTGTCGTTCGGTCATCTGCCTGCGGTATTTGTGCCGTCAGGTCCGATGGCAAGCGGGTTGCCAAATAAAGAAAAAGTGCGTATTCGCCAGCTTTATGCCGAAGGGAAGGTGGATCGAATGGCACTGCTGGAGTCAGAGGCTGCGTCTTATCATGCCCCTGGTACATGTACTTTCTACGGTACTGCCAACACCAACCAGATGGTGGTGGAGTTTATGGGGATGCAGTTGCCGGGCTCTTCTTTTGTTCATCCGGACTCCCCGTTACGTGATGCATTAACCGCAGCCGCTGCGCGCCAGGTTACACGCATGACCGGCAACGGCAATGAATGGATGCCGATCGGTAAGATGATCGACGAGAAAGTGGTGGTGAACGGTATTGTTGCACTGCTGGCGACCGGTGGTTCTACTAACCACACCATGCACCTGGTGGCGATGGCGCGTGCAGCCGGTATTCAGATTAACTGGGATGACTTCTCTGACCTTTCTGATGTCGTACCTCTGATGGCGCGTTTGTATCCAAACGGTCCGGCCGATATTAACCACTTCCAGGCGGCGGGTGGTGTACCGGTTCTGGTGCGTGAGCTGCTCAAGGCGGGCCTGTTGCATGAAGATGTCAATACGGTGGCGGGCTTTGGTCTTTCGCGCTATACCCTCGAACCGTGGCTGAATAACGGCGAGCTGGACTGGCGCGAAGGTGCAGACAAATCGCTCGACAGCAATGTGATTGCTTCCTTTGAACAACCTTTCTCGCATCATGGCGGGACAAAAGTGTTAAGCGGCAACCTGGGCCGTGCCGTCATGAAAACCTCTGCAGTGCCGGTTGAAAACCAGGTGATTGAAGCGCCTGCTGTTGTTTTTGAGAGCCAGCATGACGTTATGCCTGCTTTTGAAGCGGGTATGCTGGACCGTGATTGTGTGGTTGTTGTCCGCCATCAGGGGCCAAAAGCGAACGGAATGCCAGAATTACATAAACTCATGCCGCCACTTGGTGTATTATTGGACCGGCGTTTCAAAATTGCGTTAGTTACCGATGGACGACTCTCTGGTGCTTCAGGTAAAGTGCCGTCAGCTATCCACGTAACACCAGAAGCCTACGATGGTGGGCTGCTGGCAAAAGTGCGCGATGGGGACATCATTCGTGTGAATGGACAGACAGGCGAACTGACGCTGCTGGTAGACGAAGCTGAACTGGCTGCTCGCGAACCGCACATTCCTGACCTGAGCGCGTCACGCGTGGGAACAGGACGTGAATTATTCAGCGCCTTGCGCGAAAAACTGTCCGGTGCCGAACAGGGCGCAACCTGTATCACTTTTTAAGACGACAAAATTTGTAATCAGGCGAGAGAAAACTCTGATGAAAAACTGGAAAACAAGTGCAGAATCAATCCTGACCACCGGCCCGGTTGTACCGGTTATCGTGGTAAATAAACTGGAACACGCGGTGCCAATGGCAAAAGCGTTGGTTGCTGGTGGGGTGCGCGTTCTGGAAGTGACTCTGCGTACGGCGTGTGCAGTTGATGCTATCCGCGCTATCGCCAAAGAAGTGCCGGAAGCGATTGTCGGTGCCGGTACGGTGCTGAATCCGCAGCAACTGGCAGAAGTAACTGAAGCGGGCGCGCAGTTCGCAATCAGCCCGGGTCTGACTGAACCACTGCTGAAAGCGGCGACAGAAGGGACTATTCCTCTGATTCCAGGTATCAGCACTGTTTCCGAACTGATGCTGGGTATGGACTACGGCCTGAAAGAGTTCAAATTCTTCCCGGCAGAAGCTAATGGCGGCGTGAAAGCACTGCAGGCAATTGCGGGTCCGTTCTCTCAGGTTCGTTTCTGCCCGACTGGCGGTATTTCTCCGGCTAACTACCGTGATTACCTGGCGCTGAAAAGCGTACTGTGCATTGGTGGTTCCTGGCTGGTTCCGGCAGATGCGCTGGAAGCGGGCGATTACGAGCGCATTACTAAGCTGGCGCGTGAAGCAGTAGAAGGCGCGAAGCTGTAACAGTCAAAATGCCCGATCGTGGATCGGGCATTTTTGTCGCGTTTTTGCCAGATTTAACCTTGTACTTTTACCTGTGCGGCGGCGTGCTTCGCGCGTTCAATCGCTTCATCAACACTTTCTGCTGTAGCCAGCGCAACCCCCAGACGACGGCTACCATCAATTTCCGGCTTACCAAATAAACGAATCTGCAAACCTGCGCCAACGGCCTTCTGCACGTTGTCAAACGTGACATTCTGGCTGGTCAGTTGCGGCAGGATAACGGCTGAAGCGGCAGGACCATACTGGCGAATCCCGCCCACCGGCAGTCCCAGGAAAGCACGCACATGCAGGGCAAACTCAGAAAGATCCTGAGAAATTAACGTCACCATCCCGGTGTCATGCGGGCGAGGGGAGACTTCACTAAAAATCACCTCATCACCACAGACAAACAATTCGACACCAAACAGCCCATAACCACCCAGTGCAAGTACCACCTTGCGGGCAATCTCCTGCGCACGTTCGAGGGCCAGTGGACTCATTTGCTGCGGTTGCCAGGATTCACGATAGTCACCGTCTTCCTGGCGATGACCTACAGGCGCACAGAAATGAACACCATCTACCGCGCTGACGGTCAGCAGGGTAATTTCGAAATCAAACTTAACGACGCCTTCAACAATCACGCGACCCGCTCCGGCGCGACCACCTTGCTGGGCGTACTCCCATGCCTGAGTCAGTTGTTCGGCAGAGCGAATAAACGTCTGCCCCTTGCCGGAAGAACTCATCACCGGTTTAACAATGCAGGGATAGCCAATGGCGGCGACCGCCTCGCGGAAAAGGTCTTCGCTATCAGCAAAACGATAAGTTGAAGTGGGAAGCTGAAGCTCTTCCGCAGCCAGACGACGAATACCTTCGCGGTTCATCGTCAATTGTGTTGCACGCGCGCAGGGGACAACATTTAGCCCTTCCTCTTCAAGCTGGATCAGCATATCGGTAGCAATAGCTTCGATCTCCGGCACGATATAATGTGGTTTTTCCAGTTCAACAACACGGCGCAATGCGTCGCCATCCAGCATATTAATGACATGGGCGCGATGCGCGACATGCATGGCGGGCGCGTCGGCGTAGCGATCGACCGCAATCACCTCTACGCCGAGGCGTTGGCATTCGATAGCCACTTCTTTACCCAGTTCACCGGAGCCCAATAACATCACGCGAGTTGCTGCCGGACGCAGCGCAGTGCCTAATAACGTCATAACGAATATCCCCTGATTAATTCCGCGTGAAGTATAAACGAAAACGTTTGCGCGTGTCTTTATTGCTTGATTGCTTGCGTTGATTTCTCGACTGAAAAGAAATACACTGTATAAAATTACAGTTATGATGAGAGGCTGCAAATGGCGGTTGAAATTAAATACGTAGTCATTCGTGAGGGCGAAGAGAAGATGTCGTTTACCAGCAAAAAGGAAGCCGATGCTTATGACAAAATGCTCGATACAGCGGATCTACTCGACACATGGTTGGCGAATTCTCCGGTGACAATGGAAGACGAGCAGCGTGAGGCGCTTTCTTTGTGGTTGGCGGAACAAAAAGATGTGCTTAGTACCATTCTGAAAACCGGCAAATTACCTTCTCCCCAGGTGGTCGATACTGACACGGATGGGGAAGGTGAAACCCACGCCGCCTGAAGCAACTTGCGCTCCTGATAATTTGTACCATGCTTTCTCCTGAATCATTGTGCTATGGAGAAAAACATGAAAAAAAGAGGAGCGTTGTTGGGGCTGTTGTTGGTATCCGTCTGTGCATCAGTTTTCGCTGCCAATAACGAAACCAGCAAGTCGGTAACTTTCCCGAAATGTGAAGGTTTAGATGCAGCCGGAATCGCTGCGAGTGTAAAACGTGATTATCAGCAAAACCGCGTGGCGCGCTGGGCCGACGATCAAAAAATCGTCGGTCAGGCCGATCCGGTGGCGTGGGTTAGTTTGCAGGATATTCAGGGGAAAGATGATAAATGGTCGGTACCGCTGACCGTGCGTGGTAAAAGTGCCGATATTCATTATCTGGTTAATGTGGATTGTAAAGCGGGAATGGCGGAATATCAGCGGCGCTAATGGCTTCTGGTAATTCGGTTTACCGTTGGCGGATGCGGCGCGAGCGCCTTATCCGCCCAACAATGCACTAACTCCCCAGAATCCTGATAAGAAACGCCAGGTTCGCATAAGACAATCACAATCAAATCTACAAGCCTCAAATTAATCACATCACCCGGCACCTTACCTGACGTGAATTTCCTGTGAGGACTGCCTCCCGTCCCGCTTATTTGCGCATCTTTTGTCTCTATATACACTTTCTGACATCCTCATTCGCTATGCTATTGCCATTAAAATGGTGAATTGAGGAGCAAAAATGGCTAACTGGTTAAATCAACTGCAATCCCTTCTTGGGCAAAGCAGTTCTTCCTCTTCGTCTACAGATCAGGGATTGGGAAAACTTTTAGTACCCGGCGCATTAGGCGGGTTGGCAGGGCTGCTGGTTGCGAATAAATCAGCGCGTAAACTATTAACGAAATACGGTACAAACGCGTTGCTGGTCGGTGGCGGAGCGGTCGCCGGTACAGTACTGTGGAACAAATACAAAGATAAAATTCGTGCGGCACATCAGAACGAACCGCAATTCGGCACTCAAAGTACGCCGCTGGATGAACGTACAGAACGTTTAATCCTCGCCCTGGTTTTTGCTGCCAAAAGCGATGGTCATATCGATAGTAAAGAACGCGCGGCTATCGACCAGCAATTGCGTGAAGCTGGTGTTGAAGAGCAGGGGCGTGAACTTATCGAACAGGCAATCGAGCAACCATTGGATCCGCAGCGCCTGGCCCAGGGGATTCGCAACGAAGAAGAGGCACTGGAGATCTATTTCCTGAGCTGTGCGGCTATTGATATTGACCATTTTATGGAGCGCAGTTACCTGAATGCACTGGGGGATGCGCTGAAAATTCCCCAGGAAGTCCGTGAAGGAATTGAACGCGATCTCGAACAGCAAAAACGCACTTTGTCTGAATAATATCTCACTCCGTATAGCCTGATATGCCTGTTTATCGGGCTATACAAAACCGCACAGCTATTTGAGCGAATTAATTTTCGCTGGCGACATCCTTTCGATTTTCACGCCATTACCTGTCATCATCTATACAATGACCGCCCTGTTTCGCTTGCATCCCGGGTGAGTTTTGCCACCCTTATAAGATGTTTCAACCAGAAAGAACAATAACATGCTACCAAAAGCCGCCCGCATCCCCCATGCCATGACGCTTCATGGCGACACGCGCATCGATAATTACTACTGGCTGCGGGACGACACACGCTCGCAGCCGGAAGTGCTGGATTACCTGCAACAAGAAAATAGCTACGGTCATCAGGTCATGGCGTCGCAACAAGCTTTGCAGGATCGGATATTAAAAGAAATCATTGACCGCATACCGCAAAGAGAAGTCTCTGCACCTTACGTCAAAAATGGCTATCGCTACCGGCAAATTTATGAACCTGGTTGTGAATATGCAATCTACCAGCGTCAGTCGGCGTTCAGTGAAGAGTGGGACGAATGGGAGACTCTGCTCGATGCGAACAAACGGGCGGCGCACAGTGAATTTTATTCAATGGGCGGAATGGCGATTACGCCCGATAACACGATTATGGCACTTGCAGAAGATTTTCTTTCCCGACGCCAGTACGGTATCCGTTTTCGCAATCTGGAAACGGGCAACTGGTATCCCGAACTGCTGGATAACGTGGAACCCAGCTTTGTCTGGGCGAATGACTCCTGGACATTTTATTATGTTCGCAAGCATCCGGTGACGTTGTTGCCGTATCAGGTCTGGCGGCATGCCATTGGCACTCCAGCATCTGAAGACAAACTGATTTACGAAGAAAAAGACGATACCTTTTACGTCAGCCTACATAAAACGACGTCGAAACACTATGTGGTTATTCACCTTGCCAGCGCAACTACCAGTGAAGTTCGGCTGATGGATGCAGAGCTGGCCGATGCCGAGCCGTTTGTCTTTTTACCGCGTCGCAAAGATCACGAATACAGTCTTGATCACTACCAGCATCGGTTTTATCTGCGCTCCAACCGCAACGGCAAAAATTTTGGCTTATACCGTACCCGTATGCGTGATGAGCAAGCGTGGGAAGAGTTAATCCCACCGCGCGATAACATCATGCTCGAAGGCTTTACGCTGTTTACTGACTGGTTGGTGGTTGAAGAGCGTCAGCGTGGGTTAACCAGTCTGCGGCAAATCAACCGCAAAACGCGGGAGGTTATCGGCATTGCCTTTGATGATCCGGCTTACGTTACCTGGATTGCCTATAACCCGGAACCTGAAACCTCACGATTGCGTTATGGCTATTCCTCCATGACTACGCCAGATACATTGTTTGAACTGGATATGGATACCGGAGAGCGTCGGGTATTAAAACAAACGGAAGTCCCCGGTTTCGATGCGGCGAATTACCACAGCGAACACTTGTGGATCACCGCCCGTGATGGCGTCGAAGTGCCTGTTTCGCTGGTCTATCATCGCAAGCATTTCCAGAAAGGCCACAACCCGCTGCTGGTATATGGATATGGCTCTTACGGCGCAAGCATTGATGCCGATTTCAGTTTTAGCCGCCTGAGTTTGTTGGATCGCGGTTTTGTCTACGCCATTGTCCATGTCCGTGGCGGCGGCGAGCTGGGGCAGCAATGGTACGAAGACGGTAAATTCCTGAAAAAGAAAAATACCTTTAATGACTATCTCGATGCCTGCGACGCATTGTTAAAACTGGGCTACGGTTCACCTTCACTCTGTTATGCGATGGGGGGCAGTGCTGGCGGTATGTTGATGGGCGTTGCAATTAATGAGCGCCCCGAGTTATTCCACGGCGTGATTGCCCAGGTACCGTTTGTTGATGTTGTAACAACGATGCTTGATGAGTCGATTCCTCTTACTACCGGCGAATTTGAAGAGTGGGGAAATCCGCAGGATCCGCAATATTATGAGTATATGAAAAGCTACAGCCCGTATGACAATGTCACGGCGCAGGCTTATCCGCATCTGCTGGTAACGACCGGATTACACGATTCACAGGTGCAATACTGGGAACCGGCAAAATGGGTGGCTAAGCTGCGCGAGCTTAAAACTGATAACCATCTATTATTGCTTTGTACCGACATGGATTCAGGGCATGGCGGTAAATCCGGACGTTTTAAATCCTACGAAGGTGTGGCGATGGAATATGCTTTTCTGATAGCCCTGGCGCAGGGGACATTACCAGGCCAATCAGCGGGTTAAACACTCTCCAGATAATGCTTCAAGGTTAAACGTAACTCCGGGCTCATACTGTCAAGGTTGTTAAACAACCAGCGCAGATAGCCCGGATCGCGCTTTGCAACGTCTGATACGGCTTTACCGCGATACTTGCCAAACGTGAACGTCGTCAACAACGACGGCCGCCCGGTGATATCCGCCATCTGCTCCGCCGTCCAGCCTGATGTGTTCATAATATCGATAAGCAGGGCTGCGGTAATATAGCAATCATACAGCGCGCGGTGGTGATGCAGACCCGATGGTGTCTGGACATTCAGCTTGCGTGATTTATACAGTGCCATATTGCTGTACTTGATTCCTGGCCACAAACGACGAGCCAGTTTCATGGTGCAAATCCACTCACCGGGCATTTCTGGCAACACCCGGCGGTCAAAGCTGGCATTGTGGGCGACATACCATTCGCTACCGTAATAGTGCGGGATAACTTCTTCAATCCACGGTTTGTCGGCAACCATGGACTCTGTGATACGGTGAATCGCCATGGCTTGTGGACTGATGGGACGGTCGGGACGCACCAGGTGGCTCATCGGGTTGACGATTTTCCCGTTAACAACATCAACAGAGGCAATTTCAACGATCCCTCCCTGCAAACCGCAGGTTTCTGTATCGATAATGCGCAACATGGTCATGCTCCAGGAAGAAAACGCCTAGCGTAATGGAATGATATCGCCTTGCCAACCCTGCGAAGAGCGCTGGCCAACCAACAAAAGCGAACCGCGATCGGCGCGAACAATAAGGCGGCCATGTTCATCCCACAGTGCGCTGTTACCACGGGCGTTCGCCATTAGCACAGCGATGGAGTATTGATGTGAGAAAAACTCTAAGCGTCGGGTCGAAGCCAATAGGTCAGGTTCACCGATGCATTGCCCGGTTGTAAAAAGTGAACAAGTCGGGTCCATATCAATACCTTCCGGTTGGCCATCCACTACAGTGATGGTTTCGGAACGTTGACCCAGGCATGCACCATGACTTTGATGATAAATTCCTGGCGTTTTCATCCAGGGGGCGAATACGGCAATACCGCGAATAAAACGCTCATTATATTCAACGGGAAGGCCAGCAATAATGGTCATTCGCGAGGTTGTTGCTGCATAACAAAGCGGGTCTAAAAGCGAGAGATCGGGCGGAGACGGAAGCGCACGTCGTTTGTAATCACATCCTAGTAGAGAAAGTGAGGGAAAAACCAAAAGTTCGCACTGGTGTCTGGCGGCAGCCCTCACGAACTCCAGATGATGGGCTACCTGTTCAGTGAGTGAAGCATTACGAGGCTCATATTGTGCTGCTGCAACTTTCCAGTACGACATGATGACTTCCTTTTCATAGTGTCTGCGAATAATGGCGTGTATGAGAAAATACTTATAATTTAGCAGGCGCCATGTAAGAAAGTGTAACTTAATATAAGGTTTATTTAAGTTTGGGCTCGTAAGGTAAACGTGACAGATTTACAGAGGCGAGACGGTGGGCGATAAGGCGCTCACGAAACCAGCCACGCAAGTGTTCCGGTTGTTCACGTTCAACCGCTTCAGCAATCACCGGCATATTGTACCGTTCTTTAAATGCCACTCCGGCAGCGGCCAGATCGACATTTACTTTATCCATTTCAGTTTGATCCAGTTTGGCCAGATTCTTCAGCATACGGTGTCTCCTCGTTAATTGCGGGCAAAAGTTACTAAGAGTCAGCCAGGATGGCAAGCCTGAATTGATGATCCTCGACTCTCTCATTAGACAAGGTTATGCTCTGTAAAAAACTCATTACAAAAAGGAATAGATAATATGGTTTCAACTGCGCGTTCTCTTCGTTATACGCTGGCAATCATTGCCGGTTTGCTGGCGGCCCCTTCCGTCTGGGCTCATGCGCACCTGACTCACCAGTATCCTGCGGCGAATGCGGCGGTCACTGCTGCCCCACAGGCCGTTACTTTAAATTTCTCTGAAGATATTGAACCTGGATTCAGTGGGGCCAAAATCATCGGCCCGAAGAATGAAAATGTTAAAACATTACCCGCAAAGCGTAATGAACAAGACAAAAAGCAATTGATCGTTCCGCTTGCCGACGCCCTGAATCCCGGAAGTTATACCGTTGACTGGCATGTTGTTTCGGTGGACGGGCATAAAACCAAAGGGCAGTACACCTTTACTGTGAAATAAAGCATGCTAGCGCTTACCTGGGTCACACTGCGATTTATCCATTTTATCTCTCTGATGCTGGTTTTTGGCTTTGCGATGTACGGGGCATGGTTGGCACCAGTGACGATTCGTCGATTATTGACGAAGCGTTTTTTGCGTTTACAACAGCACGCAGCCGCATGGAGTTTGATCAGTGCCGCAGCGATGTTCGCCGTTCAGGGTGGGTTGATGGGCGCGGGATGGCCAGATGTCGTTTCGCTGAGCATCTGGCAGTCGGTGTTACAAACGCACTTCGGAGGCGTCTGGATTTGGCAAATCGTTCTCGCTCTCGTTACGTTGACCGTCGTTCTGATGCAACCACGGAATATGTTGCGGTTACTGTTTATGCTGACTACCGCGCAATTTATCCTGATGGCGGGTATGGGACACGCGACATTAAATGAAGGATTAACCGCAAAAATTCATCAGACCAATCACGCCGTACATCTTATCTGTGCTGCCGCATGGTTTGGAGGGCTACTGCCGGTTGTCTGGTGTATGCGGCTGGTGAAAGGGCGCTGGAAACGCCCGGCCATTCATGCGCTGATGCGTTTTTCCTGGTGCGGACATTTTGCTGTCATTGGCGTGCTAGTGAGTGGTGTGCTCAATGCATTACTCATCACGGGATTTCCCCCCACGCTTGCCTCTTACTGGGGCCAGCTCTTATTGCTCAAAGTCATACTGGTTATGATTATGGTGGTTATCGCGCTGGCAAATCGTTATGTTCTGGTCCCAAGAATGCGGCATGATGAAGTCCGGGCTGTTCCCTGGTTTGTATGGATGGCTCAACTCGAATGGGCGATAGGCGCGGTGGTACTGGTGATTATCAGCCTGCTAGCGACTCTGGAACCGTTTTGATGGATTACGATAAATGATGAAAAAAAGTATATTGGCGTTTTTGTTGCTCACCAGTTCCACTGCGGCGCTGGCGGCTCCTCAGGTGATTACCGTCAGCCGTTTTGAAATTGGCAAAGACAAATGGGCGTTTAATCGCGAAGAAGTGATGTTGACATGCCGACCGGGTAATGCGCTGTATGTCATCAACCCCAGCACCCTGGTTCAATACCCTTTGAACGATGTTGCGCAAAAAGAAGTTTCCAGTGGGAAGACTAAGGCCCAGCCTATTTCGGTGATCCAGATTGAAGATCCCAACAAACCCGGTGAAAAAATGAGCTTGATGCCATTTATAGAACGAGCTGAAAAACTCTGCTAGTTACCTGAGTTAGCTTTTTGATTTGCCAAAAAAAACGCCCAGGATCTTTTATCAGATCGGGCGTTTTTTTTACTTTTAAAATGATGATAAAGACGCTTTTTTCTGACCACTTTTCGTGTGGACTGGAAAACCTGGCGTCGTCATCTATTCTTAAAGGGCAAGGCAACTAAGCCTGCATTAATGCCAACTTTTAGCGCACGGCTCTCTCCCAAGAGCCATTTCCCTGGACCGAATACAGGAATCGTATTCGGTCTCTTTTTATCTATTAAGCCAGCGGATGAATACATCACTGTTTTCCCTGTGCTGACTTCACAATCAACCATAACACACACTCTACTGCTTCAGTCCAGCCTTTTTTAACATTTATGTTAAAATAATGTGATCTTCTGCGCGGGAGTAAAAAATTGATGAAAGAGGCAGGCCGCACCTATCAGAAAATTGATGGCAGCCATTGGCGACATATCTGGTTGGTGGGGGATATTCATGGCTGCTTTGGGCTACTGCGTATCAAATTATGGCATTGCCGTTTTGACCCGTGGCAAGACTTATTGATCTCGGTAGGTGATGTTATTGATCGTGGTCCGGAGAGTTTGCGTTGTCTTCAACTACTGGAGCAACGCTGGGTCAGAGCGGTAAGAGGCAATCATGAGCAGATGGCGATAGATGCGCTGGCCGCGCAGCAGATGTCTTTATGGTATATGAACGGTGGCGACTGGTTTGCTGCACTGGCAGATAAGCAACAGAAGCAAGCAGAAAGGGCGCTCAGCAAATGCCAGCATTTGCCTTTTATTCTTGAATTAAACAGTCGCACTGGCAAACACGTTATTGCCCATGCTGATTATCCTGACGATGTTTATCAATGGCAAAAGGACGTCGATTTGCACCAGGTATTGTGGAGTCGTTCGCGATTACGTGAAGGCCAAAAAGGGCAGGGAATTACCGGTGCTGACCATTTCTGGTTTGGTCATACGCCGTTACCTCATCGCGTAGATATTGGAAACTTGCATTATATAGACACCGGCGCCGTCTTCGGAGGGACACTCACCGTGGAACAACTCCAGTAATTAAAAGTCACTGTACTCCTGCGCGGGCCGCCAGAACCCATCAATAAAATCCTCAACAGGAAAGCAGCCGCCGTGGCGGATCCGTTGATCGTCCATTGAGTAGACGCACTGCTGTTCCGTGTTGTAAACATCAACAACAATATCTTCACAGCCAGCATCCAGATAGCAAACAAAAAGTACCAGCGCGAACATTTCATCCTCGAAGTGTGGTGCCGTACCGTTAAGTTTAGGAGAGGATTTTACTTCGGGGAAATAACCAGAATAAATAACCCGCCATGCCGACGGGTTCTTTTTGGATCATGCAAGACGCATAATCCAGGCATCAGACTTTTGATCGTAGCGGGTACGGTACAGGACAGAGTGTTCGCCGTTTAGTAGAGCTGGAATGCTGGTTTCGGCGTCCCAGGCATCCAGTTGCATACATAAATCGGGGTCAGATTTACAAGGAATTGTTAATGTTCGATCACCTGGCGATTCGCCGTGTAACTCGCCGTCATCGATTTCAAAAGCGCCTATGCGCACACTGGTTTTCATCTTCGTGCTCTCCATTTATCTGCCGGTTGTGGTACGACCAGTCCGATCGCACCATTTTTCAGCGTAGTTGAGGCAGGCGAATGTGCCAGTCAAAAAGTGCGCTTTTTTTGTGCGCTATCAGGCGTTACCGGTAAAAAGTTTCCCATCGCGCACCAGTTCACGTGGGTAACTGTTTTTCAGTCGCGAGCCAATACGTTTGGCTAAACCTATTGGCTGATTCTGGAAGGTTACCAGCACATCATCCGTAGTTGGCACGGTTTGCGGGTAAACATCGCGCCCGCGATACCACTCTTCCGCTTCCTGAGGCGTCAGTTCGAAAGCGTTCGTATGGTTCGGGGATGCCAGGGCAATAACCGCTTCATGCTGCCAGCGATAACCTTTGTTATGCGTTTCAGCAAGCTTAATTCCCAGACGGGAAAATCGGACTTTACCGATCAGGGCTTCAATGCCTGCCGGGAACAGCCAGAGTTCTTTATCGCGCTGCCAGAGGCGCAGATTTTCATCCCACTGTAAGCCAACGGCAGTCGCCGCCTGGCGAATTTGTGCGGCTTCGCGATCTTTGATTGGGCTAAACGGGAAATTACCCACTTTGTATTTCGGTGCGGGTAAGGCGGGAATCGACTGTGTTTTGCGTAACCGGGCAACGAAGAAGCCTTCGCAGTCGTAAATTTGTGGGAAAACGTGCAAAAAGCCTTCTTCGGTGAGCGCCTTGTCCGCGCCAGGGAAGAGATCGCCCAGCGGTAAAAACTCTACTGCGTCGGGGTAAGTCTCTTTCAGCCACAGGCAAACGGCTTCGTTTTCTTCCAGGTTTAAGGTACAGGTCGAGTAAACCAGCGTACCGCCAGGGCGTAATGCATGAAAGGCACTGTCGATCAGTTCCCGCTGGGTGGCAGCGATTTCCTGATTGCTTTCTGGTGACCAGTTTTTCAGTGCGTCGGGATCTTTACGCACCACGCCTTCGCCAGAGCAGGGGGCGTCCAGTAAAATGGCATCGAACATTTCTGGTAACGCCGCACCAAAGACGCGGCCATCAAAATGAGTCAGAGACACGTTACGGATACCGCAGCGACTGATATTGGCATGTAACACTTTTACCCGGCTGGCGGAAAACTCATTGGCAAGAATCGCCCCTTCGTTATTCATGCGAGCGGCAATTTGCGTGGTTTTTGAACCTGGCGCGGCGGCGACATCCATCACCCGCTGTGGGGTATTATCGTCGGCAAACAATGCGGCAACGGGCAACATTGAACTGGCTTCCTGAATATAAAACAGGCCGCTTAAATGCTCGGCGGTACTGCCCAACGGCAATGCATCTTCATCGTCGCGTTCAATCCAGAAACCTTCTTCACACCACGGAATCGGCGTTAGCGTCCAGCCGTAAGGGGCGGTTAATTGCAGGAAATCAGCAACGGAGATTTTCAGGGTATTTACGCGAATGCTGCGGCGCAACGGGCGCTGACAGGCGGCGAGAAAATCATCAAAAGAGAGCGTCGAAGGCATGGCTTCGCGCATTTGTGTCAGAAAGGCGTCCGGGAAATAAACGGTGTGTTGGGCCACGAGCATGTACCACTGGCAAAAAAAACAGGCGCGCAGTTTAGCATAAACGCTCCGGCGCAGGCACGCCGGAGCAATGTGGCTTATCGGGGGAGTGCTGTTCCCCATTCACGCCACTCTTTCGGTTCACTTTCCTGCAACAGGAAGTGTTTGCCTTCCTGAGCTTTCGGCGCCAGCGGCGTACCTGGAGGCGTGGCGAAGGCGATCCCGCCACGGATAAACTGGTTAAAGGTACCGGTTTTCACCACGCCGCCCGTCAGACCGAAGTCCAGACTGTAGCCCGAAGCTAGCCAGAAGACGGAATTGTTACGTACCAGGTGCTGGTAACGTTTACTGATGCGCATCGCAATCATCACGCGATCTGACAATGTCCCCAGCGTCATTCCGGTGACTGTACCTACTTCCAGACCACGGAACAGTACTGGCGTACCAACACCTAACGAACCGGCTTCTGGCGCTTCAACAATAATGCTTAAGCCATCAAGGTAACGCGAATCAGTAATGGTGGCTTCTTGCAATTCAAAGTCACGGCGAGGATTACCCCGACCTGGTTCGACGTTGATATACGGCTGGAGGATCGTATCAAGATGCTCAACGCCTGCTGCCGAAATTTGCGGTGTGACCACTGAGAAGCGTGTACCACCGCGCGCAAAGATCTGGACATATTCCGGATAGAGCACCGCCTTTGCCTGTACTTCATTGCGCGCGGTGATCAGATCCAGAGTCTGGATTTGCCCGATATCAATACCGAGATAGCGAATTGGCATACCGACCGCCAGTTTTCCGGCATCGAAAGCGTGGAGCGTAATCTGCCCGCCAACCGCACGAGCTGCTGTTTCGGAAGCATACAGAATCCGCTTATCGCCTTTACGTTGGCTGGCGCTGGCACCGCTGAGATTATCGAAGCTGATGGCCCCCTTTAACGCCCGCGAAAGCGGTGACGCCTGAACGGTCAGGCCGCTGCCGTTAAGTTGAACTTTCGCGCCGCCTTCAGCCCAGAACACGCTGTTGCTGGTCAGCAGGTTGCGATATTCCGGTTTAATATGCAAATCGATATCGAACGCATTGGCCCGTGGACGTACGGTAATCACTTCACCGACCTCAAATTTACGGTACAGCACTACCGACCCTGCCTGCACATCCGGCAGTGTCTCCGCACTTAAACTCACGGTCGTGGTAGGTAAATCACTAAGACTATTTTCGAGGGCTTTTTCCAGATTGGCATACAGCGGATAGCTGGCTTTCATCTCGCCTTTGTCGCCGGGCAGAATACGTATCCCGCCGTTGAGCCATTCTGAGGCGCTGGCACCGAGAAACTCGACACCATCCAGACCCACTTTCACGTCGACACGACTATTAACGACAAATTTGCTGTCGCCTTTTACCAGTTCGCGATGCTGGGGTTCGATAGCGACGGTAAATGTCACACCTTTGCTGGTGAGTTTACGGTCGATAACCTGACCTACCTGTACGCCGTGAAGAATGAGCGGCTGACCGGCATCAATTCCATAGCTTTCTGGTGCAGTCAGGGTAAGCGTCAGAACATCGGGTTCATGCAGTAAAGCTTTCTCGCCAGGCACAACGACAAACTCTTTGCGTGGCTCGCCATCACCCGGTACCAGTTCGAACGTTTTGCCGGTCAACAGGGCGCTGAGATTGGCGTCGTTGAGAGATAACTTCGGGTTACGTAATTCGATGCGGGTATTTTCACGAAGCAGGGTGACGACGCTGGGATCAACGGTCATTTCCCCGGTGACTTTGCCACCTGGGTTTAAATTCAGTTTGGTCAGTTGCCCGACTTCCAGCCCCTGGTACATGAGCGGCGTTGAATCGGCGTTTAATCCGGCTCCACCTGGTAGATCCAGCTTTATGATCACTCCACGCTGGCTGTGGGCGAGATCCTCATACAGACCAAAGGTATCTTCCGGATCGGCAGGTTTCGACTCTTCTGGTGAATCGAAGGCAATCGCACCGTTAACCAGGGCAGCCAGACTTTCCAGTTTCACCTTCGCGCCACTGATACTGACATTGGCATCAACACCAGAAACGTTCCAGAAGCGGCTGCCTTTTTTCACCAAATCGGTGAAACGCCGCTCAATCAGGACATCAATCACCACGCCTTGCTTATTGGGATTGATCGCATAGTCATAGACGCGTCCCACCGGAATTTTGCGGAAATAGACCAGCGAACCGCTGTTCAATGAACCGAGATCGGGGGCTTGCAGGTGGATCATCAGATCACCATTATCCAGCCGATACTTTGGCTGGGTATCGAGCGCCACAAAGTGATCCTGCTCTTTGCCTTTGCCCGGCATCATGCCGATATAGTTACCGCCGACCAGCGCATCAAGCCCGGAAACACCTGCCAGTGAGGCTTTCGGCGTCACCAGCCAGAACTGCGTCTCTTCGCGCAGGGCATCTTTCATATCGGACTTGATGCTGACCTTCACTTCAATCTTTCGTAGATCGTCGCTGAGGCTGACATCCTGCACCGTGCCGACTTCAACGCCCTGATAACGAACAGGCGTGCGACCTGGAACAATGCCGTCTGCCGACATAAAGTCGATGGTGACGGTATTGCCTCTATCCTGATAACTACCCCAAATCAGCCAACCGGCAATCATTAGCGCGATGAACGGCAACAGCCAGAAAGGTGAGATACGGCGTTTAGTTTTAATTTGCGCTTCAGTCGTCGAAGCGGGCGTTTCCTGACTCATGTGCATCCCAAAGTAAGCGGCTGTCCAGCCATTCCACAGCAAGAATAGTCAAAATAACCGCTGCGCCGAAATAAAACGCAGCGGGTCCCATAGTAAAAGCGAGGATCTGATCGCGATTAATCAGCGACATGGTTAATGAAATGACAAACAGATCGAGCATCGACCAGCGGCCAATCCAGGTCACCATCCGCAATAGCAAAATCCGCGTGCGTAAGCCTTGCTGGCATTTAAAATGAATGCTTACCAGTAAAGTAAACATGACGATGACTTTGGTGAACGGCACCAGGATACTGGCGATAAAAACAATGCCGGCAACTGCAATATTGCTGTTTGCCAGCGACATAATTCCAGAAAGAATCGTATCTTCTTGTCGTCCACCGTTCAGGTAGATGATCGAAATAGGCAGCAGGTTGGCAGGTAACAATAAGACAATTGAAGCCAAAAGAGCAGCCCAGCATTTTTGAATACTATGATGGCGACGCAAGCGAAGTGGGATATGGCAACGCGGACAACGACCGCGCGGATCGGGATAGCTGGTAAAGTGACAACCCAGGCAAACGCGTAATTTCTCATCCCTACGCGTGGCAGGGCGCTGCGGATAAAATCGCTCCCACAGCTGTTCAACATTAAGATGTGACAATGTCACTGTTGTTAAAATCACCAGCGCGAAAAAAGAGAATAGCCCGACGCCCGCCTGGATATGGGCGTAATCCTGTACCTTTATAGAAGCAACGCCAATGCCGACCAGATAGATATCCAGCATTACCCACTCTTTTAGTCGCTCCAGCATCAGCAACACCGGGCGTAAATTCATTCCCAGTCGATTGCCAAACCATAAATACGCAATAGAAGTCACCAGTATGAGAGGTGCACCTATAACGCAGAAAAACACCATTGCGCCGGTTATCGCATCGCCCTGTTTGGTCATCTGCCAGATGCCTTGCATTACATTGGCGTCGATACGGATACCTAACAGCCAGATATGTAATAGAGGTTCGCCCCAGGCAAAAGGCATAAGCAACAGCATAGTAAAAGCCATTGCTGCCAGCCTTGTGAGCGACCAGTCACGCCCATCGCGAATTTTCGCCTGACAGCGCGGGCAATAGGCACTCTGGTGAGAATTTATCTCGGGCAGGCTAAACAGCATGTCACATTGCGGGCAACGTTGATAATCACCACGCGGTAGTTCCTCGCCAATTGCGCTCACTGTTATCTTTTTTGTCGGCGTAATTTGTGGGGTGTTAAGAGCCATGACATGCCAAATGTGATAAGAATTAACATTTATCTTAACCCATGATGGGAATGATCTTGAGCATTAACGCATTTAATGCTTATTTTAATAGGCTGGCAGTTCCAGGTAAGACAACTAAGTGATTATATAATGAACAAAACAGAATTTTACGCGGACTTAAACCGCGACTTTAATGCGTTGATGGCGGGAGAAACCAGCTTTCTGGCAACGCTGGCGAATACCAGTGCTTTGTTATACGAGCGTCTGACTGACGTAAACTGGGCTGGGTTTTATTTACTTGAGGACGATACGCTGGTACTCGGGCCGTTTCAGGGCAAAATTGCCTGCGTACGGATCCCGGTAGGGCGTGGCGTGTGTGGCACTGCAGTTGCCCGCAATGAAGTACAGCGAATCGAGGATGTTCACGCCTTTGATGGGCATATCGCCTGTGATGCGGCGAGTAATTCTGAAATCGTTCTGCCGTTGGTGGTGAAAAATCAGATTATTGGCGTTCTCGATATCGACAGTACTGTCTTCGGTCGCTTTACAGACGAGGACGAGCAAGGCTTACGTCAGCTTGTGGCGCAGCTTGAAAAGGTGCTTGCAACGACGGATTACAAAAAATTCTTTGCGAGCGTCGCAGGATAATCAACGGATAACGTAGCATTTACTGATGACGTCATTATAATGACGCCTGTTCATGCCTGCGCTTGTTGGCTACGTCCGTTGTAATCAGGAAATTTCATGGAAAATCAACCTAAGTTGAATAGCAGTAAAGAAGTAATCGCGTTTCTGGCCGAACGTTTTCCCCACTGTTTCAGTGCGGAAGGTGAAGCGCGTCCGCTGAAAATCGGTATTTTTCAGGATTTGGTCGATCGCGTTGCTGGGGAAATGAACCTTAGCAAAACGCAACTGCGATCCGCTTTACGTCTCTACACTTCGAGCTGGCGCTATCTGTATGGCGTTAAACCAGGCGCGACGCGTGTCGATCTCGACGGCAACCCATGCGGTGAGCTGGACGAGCAGCATGTAGAACATGCTCGCAAGCAGCTTGAAGAAGCGAAAGCGCGCGTCCAGGCGCAGCGTGCCGAACAGCAGGCGAAAAAACGCGAAGCTGCCGCAGCTGCAGGTGAGAAAGAAGACGCACCACGCCGCGAACGCAAGCCACGTCCTGCTGCGCAACGCCGTAAAGAAGGCGCCGAGCGCAAACCTCGCGCGCAGAAACCGGCTGAGAAAGCGCCAAAAACAGTAAAAGCACCTCGCGAAGAACAGCACACCCCAGTTTCTGACATTTCAGCTCTGACTGTCGGACAAGCCCTGAAGGTGAAAGCTGGTCAAAATGCGATGGATGCCACCGTATTAGAAATCACCAAAGACGGCGTCCGCGTCCAGCTGAATTCGGGTATGTCTTTGATTGTGCGCGCAGAACACCTGGTGTTCTGAAACGGAGGCCGGGCCAGGCATGAACATGTTTTTTAGGCTTACCGCGTTAGCTGGCCTGCTTGCAATAGCAGGCCAGACCTTCGCAGTAGAAGATATTACGCGTGCTGATCAGATTCCGGTATTAAAGGAAGAGACGCAGCATGCGACGGTGAGTGAGCGCGTAACGTCGCGCTTTACCCGCTCCCATTATCGCCAGTTCGACCTCGATCAGGCATTCTCGGCCAAAATCTTTGACCGCTACCTGAACCTGCTTGATTACAGCCACAATGTGCTGCTGGCAAGCGATGTTGAACAGTTCGCGAAAAAGAAAAATGAGCTGGGCGATGAACTGCGCTCCGGTAAACTTGACGTTTTCTACGATCTTTACAATCTGGCGCAAAAACGCCGTTTTGAACGTTACCAGTACGCCTTATCGGTACTGGAAAAACCGATGGATTTTACCGGCAACGACACTTATAACCTGGACCGCAGCAAAGCGCCCTGGCCGAAAAACGAGGCCGAGTTGAACGCGCTGTGGGACAGCAAAGTCAAATTCGACGAGTTAAGTCTGAAGCTGACAGGAAAAACGGATAAAGAAATTCGTGAAACCCTGACTCGTCGCTACAAATTTGCCATTCGCCGTCTGGCGCAAACTAACAGCGAAGATGTGTTCTCGCTGGCAATGACGGCGTTTGCGCGCGAAATTGATCCGCATACCAATTACCTTTCCCCGCGTAATACCGAACAGTTCAATACTGAAATGAGCTTGTCGTTGGAAGGTATTGGTGCGGTGCTGCAAATGGATGATGACTACACCGTTATCAATTCGATGGTGGCAGGTGGCCCGGCAGCGAAGAGTAAAGCTATCAGCGTTGGTGACAAAATTGTCGGTGTTGGTCAAACCGGCAAGCCGATGGTTGACGTGATTGGCTGGCGTCTTGATGATGTCGTTGCCTTAATCAAAGGGCCGAAAGGCAGTAAAGTTCGTTTAGAAATTTTACCTGCTGGTAAAGGGACTAAAACTCGTACGGTAACACTGACGCGTGAACGCATTCGTCTGGAAGACCGCGCAGTTAAAATGTCCGTGAAGACCGTCGGCAAAGAAAAAGTGGGCGTACTGGATATTCCCGGTTTCTATGTTGGCTTGACAGACGATGTCAAAGTTCAGTTGCAGAAGCTGGAAAAACAGAATGTCAGCAGCGTCGTCATCGACCTGCGTAGCAATGGCGGCGGGGCGTTGACCGAGGCAGTATCGCTCTCTGGTTTGTTCATTCCTTCCGGTCCGATTGTTCAGGTCCGTGATAACAATGGTAAAGTCCGCGAGGACAGTGATACCGACGGCCAGGTGTTCTATAAAGGCCCGCTGGTGGTATTGGTTGACCGATTCAGTGCTTCGGCTTCAGAAATCTTTGCCGCCGCGATGCAGGATTACGGTCGCGCGCTGGTTGTGGGCGAACCAACATTCGGCAAAGGCACTGTCCAGCAGTATCGTTCTCTGAATCGTATCTACGATCAGATGTTACGTCCTGAATGGCCGGCGCTGGGGTCAGTGCAGTATACAATCCAGAAATTCTATCGCGTTAACGGTGGCAGTACCCAACGTAAGGGCGTGACGCCGGATATCATCATGCCAACGGGCAATGAAGAGACGGAAACGGGAGAGAAATTCGAAGATAACGCGCTGCCGTGGGATAGCATTGATGCTGCAACCTATGTGAAATCAGGCGATTTATCGGCGTTTGAGCCGGAATTGCTGAAGGAACATAATGCGCGCATCGCGAAGGATCCTGAATTCCAGAACATCATGAAGGATATTGCTCGTTTCAATGCCATGAAGGACAAACGCAATATTGTTTCTCTGAATTACGCTGTGCGTGAGAAAGAGAACAATGAAGATGATGCGATGCGTCTGGCACGATTGAACGATCGCTTTAAACGCGAAGGCAAACCGGAGTTGAAGAAACTGGATGATTTGCCAAAAGATTACAAGGAGCCAGATCCGTATCTGGACGAGACAGTGAATATCGCACTCGATCTGGCGAAGCTGGAAAAATCCAGACCAGCGGAACAGCCCGCTCCCGTCAAGTAACATCAATCAGGCACAAGAAATTGTGCCTGATTTTTTAACAGTGGCAAGATGCCGTAAATCAGATGCTACAAAATGTAAAGTTGTGTCTTTCTGGTGACTTACGCTCTATCCAGACTTGAAAATAGTCGCGTAACCCATACGATGTGGGTATCGCATATCGCATATCGCATATCGCATATCGCATATTGCGTTTTGTTAAACTGAGGTAAAAAGAAAATTATGATGCGAATCGCGCTCTTCCTGCTAACGAACCTGGCCGTCATGGTCGTTTTCGGGCTGGTACTGAGCCTGACAGGGATACAGTCGAGCAGCGTTCAGGGGCTGATGATTATGGCCTTGCTGTTCGGTTTTGGTGGTTCCTTCGTTTCGCTTCTGATGTCCAAATGGATGGCATTACGATCTGTTGGCGGGGAAGTGATCGAGCAACCGCGTAACGAAAGGGAACGTTGGCTGGTCAATACTGTAGCAACCCAGGCCCGTCAGGCGGGGATTGCTATGCCGCAAGTAGCTATCTACCATGCGCCGGATATCAACGCCTTTGCGACAGGTGCTCGTCGTGATGCCTCTCTGGTTGCTGTCAGCACCGGTTTGCTGCAGAACATGAGCCCGGATGAAGCCGAGGCGGTAATTGCCCACGAAATTAGCCACATTGCGAATGGTGACATGGTTACCATGACGCTGATTCAGGGCGTGGTAAACACCTTCGTTATCTTTATTTCACGTATTCTGGCGCAGCTTGCCGCGGGCTTTATGGGCGGTAACCGTGATGAAGGTGAAGAGAGCAACGGTAACCCGCTGATCTACTTTGCGGTTGCGACGGTTCTGGAGCTGGTATTTGGTATTCTGGCGAGCATTATCACCATGTGGTTCTCGCGTCACCGTGAATTCCATGCCGATGCAGGTTCAGCCAAACTGGTTGGTCGTGAGAAAATGATTGCTGCGCTGCAGCGTCTGAAAACCAGCTATGAGCCGCAGGAAGCAACCAGCATGATGGCTTTTTGTATCAATGGTAAGTCCAAATCGCTGAGTGAGCTGTTCATGACTCACCCGCCGCTGGATAAACGTATTGAAGCCCTGCGTACCGGTGAATACCTGAAGTAATTTGCAGTAAATTATAAAAAAGCGCGTCCTGGTTGACGCGCTTTTTTTTAGCCTTGTGCGCGCGGTTGGGTAATGCGTAAACCACTGACACAGGCGGCGATCACTGCCAGAATAGCCGCAGCCGTCAGCGAGACGTGCGTACCATTATCACCAAACTGATTCAACATCAGCGCCACCAGAGCTGCGCCGCTACTCTGACCAAGCAAACGCGCTGTACCCAACATTCCACTGGCACCACCGCTACGCTCACGCGGGGCGGAGGTAATAATGGTGTGATTATTGGGGGACTGGAATAACCCAAAGCCTGCACCGCATAAGATCATCGGCCAGATGATATTGATATCGGCAGGTGAAGCTGGCAACAGGACCAGTGAAAAAAGTCCCGCCGCCATGATGAACAGCCCTAAAGCACCAAGCAATCCTGCATGGACGCGCTCTATCAAATAACCTGCCAGCGGAGCCATTACCATCGTTGCCAACGGCCACGGGGTCAGTAGCAAACCTGTCTCAACTTCACTACGCCCAAGTACGGTTTGCAGATAAAAAGGCAGGGAAACCATCGCCAGCATTTGCGCGCAGAAAGAACAAATGGAGGTACAAATTGATAGTGTAAACAGCGGAATACGCAGTAAATCCACTGGTAGCAGTGGAACAGGAAGGGAAAGCTGGCGGCGAATAAAGAAAATACCAACAATAATCATTACCGCCAGTTCTGCACCGATCAGCGTCAGTGATTGCCCCTGAGCAAAACCACTCAACGCGGTAATAAGCAGGCCAAATGTCAGCGCATTCATCACGGCGCTGGGCAGATCAAACCGCGGCTTACTGGCACGAGAACCATTTGGCGGCAGAAAACGCATCGCCAGGAGTAGGGCGATAATACCCAATGGTACGTTAATTAAAAATAACCACTTCCAGGACGCAATTGAAAGGATTGCGGCGGCGATCGTCGGCCCGGCAGCGGAGGAGACGGCGACGATAAAAGAGTTAATTCCCATCCCTCGCCCCAGAAAACGTTGTGGGTAGATTAAGCGGATGAGTGCAGTATTGACGCTCATTAACGCCGCGCCGCCAAAACCTTGTATTACACGCGCCAGGGTTAGCATTTGCAGTGAATCAGAAAGAGCGCAGAACAACGATGAGAGCAGAAAAACCACCAGACCGAATTTATAAATTCGTCGATAGCCAAACATATCGCCCAAAAAAGAGAACGAGAGTAAGGAGATAACAATCGCGATTTGGTAGGCATTCACCACCCAGATGGAACTGGCTGGTGTGGCGTGGAGATCGGTTGCAATGGTTGGCAAGGCGACATTAGCGATAGCGCCGTCGAGAACCGCCATCGAAATACCAATAATAATGGTTAATATTGCGCCGTACCGCTGAGGCAACGGCAGGCCATCGGCCTGAACTTTTGGCATAGGAATTTTATATCTTTTGGTAATAATCAACAGGGGTATGATTTTAGCACTGATATTCACGGCGAATGTCGCAGAATTGTAACTAACCGGCAAAAGATGGATTGCGACCACCCTGGCGCGAAATTATAATAAAAAACAGTTCTGATTTTTATAAAACACTCGCAATGAGGTGATAAATGGCTAACGCAGATCTGGATAAACAACCTGATTCTGTATCTTCCGTACTGAAGGTTTTTGGCATTTTGCAGGCGCTGGGCGAAGAGCGCGAAATAGGGATAACCGAGCTGTCACAGCGTGTCATGATGTCAAAAAGCACCGTTTATCGCTTTTTACAGACCATGAAAACCCTGGGCTATGTCGCACAGGAAGGGGAGTCGGAGAAATACTCTCTGACTCTAAAATTATTTGAGCTGGGCGCTCGTGCGTTACAAAACGTCGATCTTATTCGCAGTGCAGATATCCAGATGCGTGAGATCTCCCGTTTGACCAAAGAAACCATTCATCTTGGCGCACTGGATGAAGACAGTATCGTTTACATCCACAAAATTGACTCTATGTACAATTTGCGCATGTATTCACGGATTGGCCGTCGTAATCCTCTGTACAGCACTGCGATTGGTAAAGTGCTGCTGGCCTGGCGCGATCGCGATGAAGTGAAGCAAATCCTTGAGGGCGTGGAATATAAACGCAGCACCAATCGGACCATCACCAGCACAGAGGCGTTATTACCCGTGTTAGATCAGGTCCTTGAGCAGGGATACGGCGAAGATAACGAAGAACAGGAAGAAGGGCTGCGTTGCATCGCCGTTCCGGTGTTTGACCGCTTTGGTGTGGTGATTGCCGGCTTGAGTATTTCCTTCCCGACGCTGCGTTTTTCTGAAGAACGTTTGCAGGAGTATGTGGCTATGTTGCATACGGCAGCGCGCAAAATATCCGCACAAATGGGGTATCACGACTATCCATTCTGATTAAAATAAGAACCTGTCTGCATAAAATTCAGACAGGTTCTTCATTCAGCGTGGATTAAATAATGTTAATAGTGATATCGTTCGAGCAGAAGATGAAAGTACTTTATATCCATTAGTTTTGATGTGGATATTTGTACCGTTATCTATCAATCATTATCGACGACGATATTGCTTTTACGTAGCAGCGGGCAATCTGTAATCCCCAAAAATCCACTTTTAGTATGCAGATATTGCACCGTGCTTGTGCTTCGGGCGGTGAGATATGTGCATTGCAGTCCTAACCCGGCAGCATTTTCCTTGCTCCCAATCAGAACGCCATATCCGCTGAGTAATAATCCTGTCCATACCAGTGCTATCAAGATAATTGTGCGAATGATGAATCGCATTACGACCTCTTCTCTTTTTGTTTGCTTAATCGTAGCGGCAATATGGACTGAAGCAAGCGTATCATTCCGAAAAAGCACGAATATCGACATGGTTAGACGTTGTTTAACTAACGCATGATAGTGTAAAGGCAGAAGAGAGGTTAAACGGAGATTGGAGTGAAAAAGTTTCGATGGGTCGTTCTGGTTGCCGCTGTGCTGGCTTTCTTGCTGTTATGGATGCAGGTATTCAACATAATGTGCGATCAGGATGTGCAATTTTTCAGCGGAATTTGTGCCATCAATCAGTTCATCCCATGGTGATATCATTTTTTCATCAGTAGATTTCCTTCCTGCGTAGCAGTGGTAAAATGGCGCCTCTACTTAGAGGTGGTTAAATGAACGAAGTTGTAAATTCAGGCGTGATGAACATTGCGTCTTTGGTCGTATCGGTAGTAGTTCTTATTATTGGGCTCATCTTGTGGTTTTTCATCAACCGTGCCAGTTCCCGGACTAACGAACAGATTGAACTGCTTGAGGCATTGCTGGATCAGCAGAAACGGCAGAATGTACTGTTACGCCGCTTGTGCGAAGCTAACGCACCTGAAAAAGCCGATGAAAAGGTGACTGAGAACCAAAAAACGGATGAAGATGAAGATATTATTCGTCTGGTAGCAGAACGGTAATCCTTCCTGCAATTTGAGTAACCCTGTGTTGATGGGTTACTCATCTCATCATTCTTACATGCACTATAATGATGCAATTGATTAAAATTAATCCTTTATTGAATTTTGATTATTTTCTCTGTTATTAATTCATTTATTTTGACATCAGAAAAAGTTATTTTTTGTACTTGCTGATTGGGATGTTTGCATCGGAATATTGATTAATTACAGCATTGTTTATAAGCGAAACGTTTCTCTTCTCATTTTTTATCATTCATCATTTTTTCTTATTTTACATTATTAACATGCTTTGAATATGGCATCGGCATTGCATCTGTGTATGTTGTTAACTGACTGTTTTATGAGATAAAGTTATATAACACTTTATCATTACATAGTATAAAAAGTGATATCACACACATTGTGTAATTAAACTGTATTTCTGAACTGGAAGATTAGAACTTATTGAACTATGTTAGAAACCACATCAGTTCAGGCATCTGTTTGTACTGGTATGCTTTAGTGTCTCGATATATCGACACGCATTCCGTTGCATAAATGTGCAAAAAAAGTGGAAGGCGCATCGAGATTTGTGCAGCTGATCGAGACATGTTTAAAAATGGCTTGCCATAATTAACGTTGTATGTGATAACAGCTTTGGGTTAAACGAGGTACAGTTCTGTTTATGTGTGGCATTTTCAGTAAAGAAGTCCTGAGTAAACACGTTGTCGTTGAATACCGCTTCTCTGCCGAACCTTATATTAGTGCCTCAAGCAGTAATGTGTCAGTTTTATCTCTGTAATGCCTGCGGGCGAAGAAAACAATCTAAGGAATTTTTCAAATGGCAAAGATTAAAGGTCAGGTTAAGTGGTTCAACGAGTCTAAAGGTTTTGGCTTCATTACTCCGGCTGATGGCAGCAAAGATGTGTTCGTACACTTCTCCGCTATCCAGGGTAATGGCTTCAAAACTCTGGCCGAAGGCCAGAACGTTGAGTTCGAAATTCAGGACGGCCAGAAAGGTCCGGCAGCTGTTAACGTAACCGCTATCTGATCGAATTCACTGATCTGAAGTGTTAACGCACTTCAATCTCGCTATAAAGCCTCGTCGAAAAGCGAGGCTTTTTACTTTGTTTAATGCTCGCTTACGACCTTCGAATATTTGCCCGCAGCGCGATTCGCGTTACACTTGCGGCATTTAGTATCCCGCCGGAGTTTTCATGTCGTTTTCCTGTCCACTTTGCCACCAGCCTCTATCTCTTGAACAAAATAGCTATATCTGTCCGCAGCGGCATCAATTTGATATGGCGAAAGAGGGATATGTCAATCTGCTGCCCGTTCAATATAAACGATCCCGCGATCCGGGAGACAGCGCGGAAATGATGCAGGCGCGACGTGCGTTTTTAGATGCCGGTCATTACCAGCCGCTTCGTGATGCGATAGTCGCTCAATTGCGTGGATGTCTTAATGAGCACGCAACAGCGGTACTGGATATTGGCTGCGGGGAAGGGTATTACACTCATGCTTTTGCCGATGCCTTGCCAGTAGTGACAACCTTTGGTCTTGATGTCTCTAAGGTCGCAATTAAAGCTGCGGCGAAACGCTATAAGCAGGTTACCTTTTGTGTCGCTTCCAGCCACCGTCTGCCTTTTGCCGATGCCAGTATGGATGCCATTATTCGCATCTACGCGCCATGCAAAGCAGAAGAGTTAGCGCGTGTCGTCAAACCGGGAGGCTGGGTAATTACCGTTACTCCAGGGCCACGACATTTAATGGAGTTGAAAGGGCTGATTTACGACGAAGTACTTCTGCATGCCCCCCATACTGAACAACTGGAAGGTTTTGCATTACAGCAGAGCGATGAACTGCGGTATCCGATGCGTCTTCGCGGCGATGAAGCTGTTGCATTGTTGCAGATGACGCCATTTGCCTGGCGTGCGAAGCCTGATGTCTGGCAAACGTTGGCGGCAAAAGAAGTATTCGACTGCCAGACGGATTTTAATATTCACCTCTGGCAGCGAACAAATTAACCGTGGTAGTGCGTCCAGAGGATCTGGACGCCGATGCCGATCAGTACCAACCCGCCGAGAATTTCCGCTTTTTTCCCAATAATTGAGCCGATAAAGCGACCAACCATCATCCCTAATGTCGACATAATCAAGGTTGCACAACCAATGGCTAATGCGGTCGCGATAATGTTGACCTGCAGGAAGGCAAGACCTACACCCACAGCCATGGCATCCAGGCTGGTGGCAATCGCGGTGGTTACCAGTAGCCAGAAACCGTGTCGACGGCGCGGTTCTTCATCTTCATCATCTGCGCCACGAAAACCCTCAATAATCATTCGCCCGCCGAGGAATATCAGCAGCACAAACGCAATCCAGTGGTTCCATTCGAGGACAAAGCGGCTGGCTAACATGCCCATTCCCCAGCCGATCAGCGGCGTCAGGGTTTCGACGGCACCAAAAATAAGGCCGGTTCGCAACGCTTCAGAAAATTTCGGTTTATGGAGGGTGGCACCTTTACCGATTGATGCAGCAAATGCATCCATCGACATACCAAACGCAAGAAGAACAGTAGCAGTGATATTCATGACAACGTCCTGACCGGGGTATCCATAAAACACATCTTCGCCCCCCGCAAACATGCACACATGAACGACAAGACGCGCTCATGCAGGCATAGCGATTGATGTGCATATGGTCTCGCCTGACTGAAAATGTTCAGTCCGTACGTGCCACGTTTTGCAACGAGTATGTTGACACGTACATTTCCGGAGTCTGGAAATCGGCTACTCCCCAAATGAGGGCGCAACCTTAACATATTTTGAGAATATAAAACAACTGTTGGAATATATTATTTCATTACTTCGTTGATAACGATTTTCATTTAGATTTATATATAAATGAAACGTTAAAATAAATAACAAATGATCGAAGGGATAATATAGCCTAAGCTATGTCTGGTTATTAAAAATACACTTGACATAGCTTTGGCTAAAGATGTAAATCATTGAGTTGAAACAAGAAGTTTATAAATCTTTTCCAGATCGTCGATATTTCGAACGCGGATTAACAACCGACGCTGTTCTAATTGCATAACCAGGACACCATCTTCCGATAAGTTCATCGCTTTGATTCGGCTATATTCAATCCAGACATTGGCGAAGAAAAAACCTTTCTGTTTAAAGATGATCTTCGGAACGCGGATCCAGAATATATAAAAACCCATCAGCGCCAGAGCACTTAATAACCAGGTGGTAATTTGTGCGCCATGACTGGTCACATTATTGTAGATAAGAATGACAATCAGCCCGACGAAGATAACGCTGTCGATGCGACCGCGCCGCAGCAAAGGAATTGCCAGCAGGGTGGGGCCATTGCGGCGGGGCATAATGAACTGATCGTATATCGCAAAGGCAAGCAGTGCGGCGATGAACAGAATCAGCACCAGTTCCGTGATTGTCATTAATCCTCCAGATAAAAAAACGGGGCCAAAAGGCCCCGGTAGTGTACAACAGTCTTACAGTCCAAGCAGGCCGCAAGCGTAACCAGCGATACCGATGACGAAGAAGCCAACGATGATCCACAGCGGGTTCACTTTTTTGCGCAGCAGCCACATACAGGCGAAGGTCAGCAGCAGCGGTACCAGGCCCGGCATTAACTGGTCAAGAATGGTCTGTACAGTGGTAACGTGCTCTTTACCCGTCTGGTCAGTGATGCGTGAGACGACCAGCGGGATATTGACATGTGTCCACTTGTTAACCAATGCCCCCATGACAAACAGGCCGAGAATAGACGCCCCTTCCGTCAGTTTTTGCAGGAAGCCGCCGCCCATATCTTTAACGATATCGATGCCCTTGGAGTAACCATATGCTACGCCGTAGTAACGCGTTGCCAGACGTACCAGGTTAAACAGGATAAAGAACAGCAACGGACCTAACAGGCTGCCGCTCATCGCGATACCGGCGCCCAGCGCTGCGAATACCGGACGTACCGTACCCCAGAAGATTGGGTCGCCTACACCTGCCAGCGGACCCATCAGACCTACTTTGATACCGTTGATTGCGCCATCGTCGATCTCTGCACCGTTAGCACGCTGTTCTTCCAGCGCCAGGGTTACGCCCAGAATTGGCGCCGCCACGAACGGTTGGGTGTTAAAGAATTCGAGGTGACGTTTAATCGCCTGTTTACGGGCATCGTTGTTTTCCGGGTAGAGGCGACGAATCGCCGGCACCATAGAGAAGCAGAAGCCCAGCGCCTGCATACGCTCGAAGTTCCATGAACCCTGGAAGAGGTTAGAACGCAGGAAGACGCCACGAATATCACTCTTAGTGAGTTTTTTCTCAGTGGTAGTTTGAGTTGTATCAACCATTTCGCTCACCTGTTAGTCCAGTTCGTTGTCGAGATCGTTGTTACCAGCAGCCTGAACTGGCGCACCGGCGACACGGTTATATTTCGGGCTCAGCTGAATGTAGAGCACCGCCATAACGGTACCGATGACACCCAGAGCAACCAGGTTAAAGTTGGTGAATGCTGCGGTTACGAAGCCGAGGTAGAAGAACGGCATCAGGTAGCCAGCACGCATCATGTTGATAACCATCGCATAACCAACTACCACGATCATGCCACCGGCAATGTTCAGACCATTGGTCACCACTTCCGGAATGGCGTTCAGCATGTTTTGAACTTCGCTGGTACCAACAGAAAGCGCAACGATAACGGCCGGAATAGCCACACGCATTGCTTGCAGGAACAGAGACGAAACGTGGATCCATGAAATCGCCGTCAGGTTACCGTTTTCAGCTGCCTTATCCGCAGCGTGCTGGAAAGCAACGGTAATAGTACGAACGATAATGGTAAGAACCTGGCCTGCTGCTGCCAGAGGGATTGCCAGCGCGATACCGGCACCGATGCTCTGATGACCAGCAATAACCAGAATGGTAGAAATAATTGATGCCAGGGCGGCGTCAGGTGCAACAGCGGCACCGATGTTCATCCAGCCCAGCGCGATCATTTCCAGGGTACCACCGATAATAATACCGGTTTTCATATCCCCAAGAACGATACCCACCAGGGTACACGCGATTAGCGGACGGTGAAACTGAAATTCATCGAGGATTGATCCCATACCTGCGATACAGGCTACGATAAATACCAGCACAATTTGAAGAGCGGTAATCTCCATTGTACTTCTCCTGTTTACGTAAGACTTAAGTGTGAAAACTGAGTGATAATCAACACAATACGTTACTTATCGATTTTGCTGATCAGATCCATCATTTTCAGTTTCTGGTCGGTGGAAACCTTACGGACTTCCAGCTCGATGCCGCGTGCATTCAGTTTCTTGAACGCTTCGATATCTTTTTCATCAACCGAAACTGCGTTATTCACCTGAGTTTTGCCCTGACGGAATGCCATACCACCGACGTTGACTGAGGTGATTTTCACGCCGCCTTCAACGAGACGCTCAACATCTGTCGGGTTGGTAAATAACAGCATCACGCGTTCGCCCGCATATTTCGGGTTGTTGTAGACGCGAATCATTTTGGCGACATCAACTACATGCGCTGTTACGCCGGGAGGTGCAACCTGGGTGAGCAGTGTCTTACGAACGGTATCCGCAGCCACTTCGTCACTAACTACGATGATACGGGAGACATTAGTTTCTTTGGTCCAGCGGGTAGCAACCTGACCGTGAATCAAACGATCGTCGATACGCGCGAGGCCAATTACCATATAGTCGTTTGGTCCCATTGGTTTTGCCGGTGCAGGAGCCGCTTTCGGTGCCGCTGCGGCGGGGGCTGGCGCTGCTTTTTCAACGGGTTTCGCTTTCAGAGCTTTCACACCTTCGCGGCCTGTTTCTACGGCCAGTGCTACCAGTTCGTCAAAGCTTGGGTCATCATCACGAGCCATTAACGTTTCCACTAACATTGGAATGTTAACGCCTGCGATCACTTCATAATGCTCTTTGTCGACGACAATGCGGCTGGCAGCATTGAACGGACTGCCTCCCCATGTATCAACGAGAAACAGCACGCCTTTAGTGGTGTCGAGTTTTGCCAACTGAGCGTTGTACTTTTCGATTAGCGTTTCGGCATTTTCGCCAGGAACAAAATCGATCCAGCCAACGTTTTCCTGCTCGCCTAACAGCATCTCTGCCGTTTTAAGCAACTGCTCTGCAGCCCAACCATGTGTGCCTATAACAATAGCAATGGTCACTTGCTACCTCCTTATTATTGTTAACATCTCAACGTGCCAGATGTATTTTTGAATCGTCGTCCACAATCGAATCGATTCAGATAAGGGCTACAACCGGAAACCCCCTGTGCCTCGCGATTTATTTTAGATATCGAAAAAAATATTTTATGTGATGAAGATCCGTAAATTAACTTTGAATTGACAAAATTCCGAAAGAGTAAAAAAAGTTGTCACATTCATTTGCAAAGGAAGGTAAATCTTTGCCAAATCAGAGATCTCTCTGATATGTTTAACTCCCGTTTAACAACCAAGGAGTATAGGGCTGCAGCCCGCAGTATGGATCGTCACCGACGTCACTTCAGCATCAGGCCATATAGCGCCTGCCTTACTGGCATTTTTTGCCGCACCTTTTGTTTGTATTTTCTCGTTTCGCCTGCATTATTTCTGGCGCCGATTAGCTATTCCTTAAGCAGGAGCTTGTCATGGAATTCTTAATGGATCCCTCGATTTGGGCGGGGCTGCTCACGCTTGTCGTCCTTGAAATCGTGCTGGGTATCGATAACCTGGTTTTTATCGCCATCCTTGCCGATAAACTGCCGCCGAAACAACGTGATAAAGCGCGTTTGTTGGGGCTGTCACTGGCGTTGATTATGCGCCTGGGGCTGTTATCGCTTATTTCATGGATGGTCACGCTGACCAAACCGCTATTTACCGTAATGGATTTTTCTTTCTCCGGGCGCGATCTGATTATGCTGTTCGGGGGGATATTCTTGCTGTTCAAAGCGACAACCGAGTTGCATGAGCGGCTGGAAAACCGCGATCATGACTCTGGTCACGGTAAAGGTTATGCCAGTTTCTGGGTGGTCGTCACACAGATTGTCATCCTTGACGCTGTCTTCTCGCTGGATGCAGTAATTACTGCCGTAGGGATGGTCAACCATCTACCGGTAATGATGGCTGCGGTAGTGATTGCGATGGCAGTTATGTTGCTGGCATCGAAACCGCTGACGCGATTCGTTAACCAGCATCCAACAGTTGTAGTGCTCTGTTTGAGCTTCCTGTTGATGATTGGTCTGAGCCTCGTAGCTGAAGGTTTTGGTTTCCATATTCCAAAAGGCTACCTGTATGCAGCAATTGGTTTCTCGATCATCATCGAAGTGTTTAACCAGATTGCGCGCCGTAACTTTATTCGCCATCAGTCGACTTTACCGCTGCGTGCGCGTACCGCCGATGCCATTCTGCGTTTGATGGGGGGTAAACGTCAGGCAAATGTTCAACACGATGCTGATAACCCGGTGCCAATTCCGGTTCCAGAAGGTGCCTTTGCCGAAGAAGAGCGTTATATGATTAACGGCGTTCTGACTTTGGCGTCACGTTCTCTGCGCGGCATTATGACGCCACGCGGCGAGATCAGTTGGGTAGATGCTAACCTTGGCGTTGATGAAATCCGCCAGCAACTGCTCTCTTCACCGCACAGCCTGTTTCCGGTATGTCGTGGTGAACTGGATGAAATCATCGGTATCGTGCGTGCCAAAGAACTGCTGGTGGCGCTGGAAGTCGGTGTCGACGTGACGGCAATTGCTTCTGCTTCTCCGGCGATAATCGTTCCGGAAACCCTCGACCCGATCAACCTGCTGGGCGTGTTGCGTCGTGCTCGTGGTAGTTTTGTTATCGTCACCAACGAGTTTGGTGTGGTGCAAGGTCTGGTTACGCCGCTGGATGTACTGGAAGCTATTGCTGGTGAGTTCCCGGATGCAGATGAAACGCCGGAAATTGTTATCGATGGCGACGGTTGGCTGGTAAAAGGTGGTACAGACTTACATGCCTTACAGCAGGCGCTTGATGTTGAGCACCTTACCGATGATGATGATATTGCGACGGTTGCAGGTCTGGTAATTTCGGCAAATGGTCACATTCCTCGCGCAGGCGACGTGATCGATGTTGGACCGCTGCATATCACCATCGTAGAAGCCAATGATTATCGTGTTGATCTGGTTCGCATTGTTAAAGAGCAACCGCCGCACGATGAAGACGAATAGCACTAACGCAATGGCATAACGGGCGAAACGTGTCTGTTATGCCTGGTGGGCGGCGGTTGGCTGCCCGCCAGCCATTTCGGGAAATCACGCAGCGGCATGGGCTGCGCGTACAAATACCCTTGTAAAATATGCACGCCATGACGGCGCAAATACTTCGCTTGTTCTTGCGTTTCTACGCCTTCCGCCACCAGTTCAATATTCAGTCTTTGCCCCAGCGCGATGATGATATCGGTCACCGTTGAGTTAACTGCATCTGAACCAATCGCCGCAGTGAAAGACTTATCAATTTTCAGCACGTCAGGACGTAACGTTTCCAGCCAGGAAAACGAACTGTTGCCGGTGCCGAAGTCATCAATCGCCAGCTTGACGTTTTTACGATGCAGTTCGCGGGCAATCCGATAATCAACATCCAGTAAGGCATCGCGCTCGGTAATTTCGAGGATTAGTGGCTGAATCGGGTTAGCACTAAACCAGTAACGATTGAGATCTTTTAACAATACGCCACGGCGAAAATGGCTGGGGGCGACGTTAATGCCGATGTGGAACTGGCTGCTCATTGGAAAAACGTGGAGTTGACGGATGGTTTCCATCATCACATAACGGGTAAGCGGCACTATCAGGTGATGTTCTTCCGCAATGGGGATAAAAACATCCGGCGAGATCCATCCCTGACGCGGATTATTCCAGCGCAGCAATATCTCTACACCAATACATTGCTGCGAGCGTGCATTGAGCAGGGGCTGACAAAATAACTCAAATTCGCGCTGTGCCAGCCCGAGATTTATCTCGCGTGAAAAGCTCATTCTATGGGCCGTGGCCAACCATGCGATGTACCCCACCAGTAAACTCAACAGTACCGCTAGTGGAAACTGGCTGGGAAGATATTGCAACGCCAGCGCTGTCGCACCAGGTCCACTAACGCTGATGATAAAAGGAAAATTCTGCGATGAAACCTGGTAACGTTCATTGCCATTAAGCGGAGGTAAAGAATCAACCAGACCATCATCATAGAGTAAATGGCGATCGGCTACCGTCAGGCTGGCCGTTCTTATTTGCGGCAATTGCGGCTCCAGCAACATTGCCATCAACAGGTCGATGTTGATCATCTCCATCACGCCATCTCGACCATTGCCCGGTAAAGGCGTCCACTGAATCAATACCGGGCTGTCTTTAATTAATACGCGGTCGGTAGTTAAGCGTAAAAGGGGCTGCGGCGCGGGTAAATCAGCCTGGATATCTTCAGCAGGAACATTGCGATAACCAAAAATGCTGGAACAATAAAGCGTGCCGTCTTGCACCAGGCCAATTGACCGTACAGTTTGCAGTTTTGCCGCCTGTTTTCGTAAGGGGAGATGGGCGACTGAGCAGGGGAGTCCAATCAGGGGAAGCAGTACGTTGTTACCCGCCTGAAGTGGAAGCAGGACTTTGTCTAATTCCTCAACGGCGTGATTGGCAAAGAGCACTACCCGCTGCTGATTTAAGTTCCGCTGTGAAATAAATCGCACGCTCAGTGTTGCCACAAACGTAAAGAGTGCGCAAATCGTACAAACAATCATTCGATTACGGCGATAGGTTTTAATGATCCGTTGTGCTTTTTGCATGCGGGCCACCCGGTAAGCGTATGGCGACAAACGCCTGACGCAACAGTGGAAGTGTAGTGGGGAAAATTACAGCAGACGAGAAAGCGAGGGCAAATTCGCCCATCCGTTGCAGATGGGCGAGGATAAAGTATTAGTCACACTGGACTTTAATCGCCAGACCACCGCGTGAGGTTTCGCGATATTTAGCGTTCATATCCTTTCCTGTTTCGTACATCGTTTCGATGACTTTATCCAGTGAGACGCGTGGTGCACTAGTACGACGCAGAGCCATCCGCGCGGCGTTAATCGCCTTCACTGATGCAATAGCGTTACGTTCAATGCACGGAACCTGAACCTGACCCGCAACCGGGTCGCAAGTCAGACCAAGGTTGTGCTCCATGCCAATTTCCGCCGCCACGCAAACCTGTTCAGGGCTACCGCCCAATAGTTCTGCAAGACCCGCCGCAGCCATTGAACAGGCAACGCCCACTTCGCCCTGGCAACCGACTTCTGCACCGGAAATAGACGCGTTCATTTTGTACAGTGCGCCAATCGCTCCGGCCGCCATAAAATAGCGGGTATAAATATCAGGGCTCACCGATTCAATAAAGTGGTCATAGTAAGCCAGTACCGCCGGAACAATGCCACAAGCACCGTTGGTTGGTGCAGTCACCACGCGGCCACCTGCGGCGTTCTCTTCGTTAACTGCCAGCGCAAACATGTTTACCCAGTCGATGACATTCATCGGATCGTTAGACAGTTTATCGCTGGAAACCAGCATACGGCGCAGGGCAGACGCACGGCGCGGAACACGCAGCGGACCAGGCAATACGCCTTCGGTGTTCATCCCACGATCGATACATGCCTGCATGGTTTGCCAGACATGGGCGAAATACTCGTCGATCTCTTTCTTGCTGTGCAACGCCAGTTCGTTCTGCATTGCCAGACCGGAAAGGGAATAACCGGTTTCATTACAGTACGCAAGCAGCTCGGTGGCGGATTTGAACGGATACGGCACACTGACTTCGTTGGCGGCATCGTGACCAAAATGTTCTTCATCGACGATAAAACCGCCGCCGATGGAATAATAAGTTTTGCTGTAGACGACTTCATCGCCGTTATAAGCGTGGATCTGCATCCCGTTTTCATGCAGCGGCAGGTTACCGTTATGAAAACGCATCCCGTTGTCGCGTGGGAAATCCACTTCATGCCGTCCCTGTGCCAGCAGCAGACGTTCGCGCTCTTCTACGTCGCGAATAAAACCGGGAATACTGTCGATATCCACGGTGGCAGGTTCGTTACCTGCAAGACCCATAATAATGGCGATATCGGTGTGGTGGCCTTTACCCGTCAGCGACAGTGAACCATAAACGTCCACGGCAACGCGGGTAACGCTATCCAGTAAGCCTTTTTCGACCAGATCATCGACGAACTGTTTACCCGCCTTCATAGGCCCTACAGTATGGGAAGATGAGGGACCAATCCCCACCTTAAACATGTCGAATAGACTAATCACGATAATACTCCTGACAAGGTGACTGGACTTCCAGTAACGAACGAATAACAGCGCATAGTGTAAGAGGGAACGCGGCGACAGGCTTAACTATTCACATGAATTAAACTAATCAAAAACCGCGATTTAACTAATATTGCGATGATTGTCTCAAGTAGTGTTTTGTAGATGTAAAGATAAGTATAGTCAGGGTTTCACACCAATTTGTAGCGCCAGTTCACGAATTATGCCTGCGGTCATTCCCCATACAAAATACTGTTCGTACCAGGAAAGCCATACCCGATGCGAATCGCCACGGCGGTAGATATCCAAAGGATGATAACGGCCCAAATGTAACGCCTGGGCGAGCGGCATTTCAAATACTGCGGAGACTTCATCTTCACTGGCGCGATACGGTAAATCAGGCGGGATAATGCCGACCACGGGAGTGACCTGGTAGCCCGTTACGCTATCGACAGGGGGTAACACGCCGATAACCTCAACGGCTGAAGGCGGTATGGCGACCTCTTCTTCGGCTTCACGCAGCGCAGCGGCGATAACTGACGCGTCCGTGTCATCGACTGCACCCCCAGGGAATGCGACTTGTCCAGCATGTTTGCGCAGATGAATGGAACGCTGAGTCAGCAGCAAGCCCGGTTGCGGTCGGCGGACGATGGGGATTAACACGGCAGCCTGACGATGATTTAAGGTTTCCCGGTTAATTTGCGGGCGCAAAAGTTGAAAGCGCGATAAAAAATCATCAAGCGTCAGGCTACGGTATTCCACGTCTTACTTCTCCAGTTGGCGTAATATCTTATTAACTTTATCAAAAGTTTCCTGATATTCCGCTTCTTCCTGGCTATCGGCGACAATTCCACCGCCCGCAGAGCAGTATATTTGTCCGTTAATGGCAGTCAGAGTGCGGATAGTAATGCTGGTATCCATATTGCCGCAGAAGCTTAAATAGCCAATGCTGCCGCACCAGGCATTGCGTCGCTGCGGTTCCAGTTCATCAATAATCTCCATTGCCCGCACTTTCGGCGCGCCGGTGATTGAACCACCAGGAAAAGCCGCGCGCAGCAGATCACTGGCATGCAACTGCTCTGGCAAGCGTGCCGTTATGGTGCTGACCAGATGATGCACGGCAGGGAAGGGCTCTACCACAAACAGTTCAGGCACTTTTACTGAGCCTGGTACGGCAACTCGGCCGATGTCATTGCGCATTAAATCGACAATCATCAGGTTTTCGGCGCGATCTTTCGGTGAGTTCGCCAGTTTTTCAGCTTGTTTGTTATCTTCCTGAGGATCGGACAAGCGTGGGAGCGTGCCTTTAATCGGGCGGGTCTGGATCTCACCACCATCACAAAGAATAAACCGTTCTGGTGAAAGGCTTAAAATCACACCTTGTTCCAGACGCAGGAAGGCACTGAATGGTGCGCGGTTAGCCTGATTAAGCTGAACGAACGCCTGCCATTCATCGCCAGAATAGGTCGCGTGAAAACGCTGGGCGAGATTCACCTGATAGCAATCGCCGCTGTGCAGATATTCCTGCACCTGGCGAAATTTCTCGCCATACTGCTCGCGGTTCATATTGGATTGCCAGGCGGATGTTAACTTGAAATCTTGCTGTGGTGCCATTTGCTGGCTGTCCAGCCACGCCAGACGCGCATTGACATCACGATGGCTGAGTAGCGAAATACGCTGACGCTGGTGGTCGACGATCAGCGCCCAGTCATAGATACCAACCGCCATGTCAGGCAAGTCGACATCTCGTTGCGCAATTTCTGGCAGCGACTCAAACCGACGACCCAGATCGTAGCCAAACAGCCCAAGCGCGCCGCCCTGAAATGGCAAATTATTGCTATGCGACGGGTGAATGTTTGCACGGTCCAGTGCCTGTTGGAGCACTTTGAGCGGATCGTCAGTGGTCGTTGTGCGGATTTCTCCTTCACATACCCGGGTTTCATTATCGTGAGTGGTTAAAGTGCAAACGGGGTCAGCCACCACAATATCAAAGCGACTATGCGGATGGTCGGCGTAGCCGGAGTGCAACAACATCGCCCACGGCAGGTGGCTTAAGCGGGCAAAATAAAATTCAGCGGCGTCCTGACGCCAGGGTAAAGTAATCACAGCGGGAGATAACGTCTTCATCAGTCCTGACTCTACTGGCTATGTGCCGGGTAGCATGAAATAATTAGCGACAACAATTTAGCAGGAGTTAACAATGTTTGCAGGTTTACCTTCACTCACCCATGAACAGCAGCAAAAAGCCGTTGAGCGTATTCAGGAACTGATGGCACAGGGGATGAGCAGCGGTCAGGCAATCGCGCTGGTGGCAGAAGAGCTGCGCGCCAACCATACCGGCGAGCAAATAGTGGCGCGTTTTGAGGATGAAGACGAGTAACACAAAATGATCCGTATCGATTTCGTCATGGATGACGTCCTGTATCTTGATACGGATAGCCTCATCGGCTGGGATTTTTCCGGCATGAACTTACATCGTGCCATTTTTGACGGTATGTGCCTGGACGGCGCGCGTTATGACAATGGTCCACCGCGTTGAAACAAAAATCACGGGGCCATATCTGTTGATTAATTTGGGCTGTGTTTATGATGACGAGAAAAAAGGACGCTTTTCTGAGGTCAATGAAAGCGTCCGGATTGATTTTTAAAGCTGGAGTTTTAACTCACACAAGGGCTTTAAGTTCTTCCTGCATATAAGACGAGAAGTATTCAGGGTTTTTAATCACCACGCGTTCGCCAGAATCCATCTTTTTTGCCCATCCCACCATTTTTTCCGTGAATCCAGGATTCCAGCCTTCCTGTTCAGCTCGCGCAGTAATATCGGCGGTACTCGCGGGGACTCCCAGGTCATGCAAATATTTAAATATTCCTTTCGCCGTACTTTCATTCATCGAGCTTGGTGTTGATGCTGATACATCCATGGCACTAATGAAATCCAGGGCTTTATCTATTGCAGCAGGCATATTCTTGTCCTTAAATTAACCACGTTTTTGATAAGGCTATATATGACCTTAAATTGCATCTAATATCAAAGGGATTATAACGATATATCAGTAGTTAACCTGTTGACATTCAGTTATTTTAAAGGTAGCAGGTCATGGCGGGTTTTCTAGTGATACGGCAAAAAATTAACGGTGAATCGCCGCGCTCCAGCCAGATTGTTAAGGGCAGAAAAGTCAGAGTAAACGGCTCGGGGAGTTAACAGAATGGTTTAATTTGGGTGATTAATATCATTTTTGTATAGATGCAGTTGAAATCATAAAAATAAGTTACCTGACGGATTTCATTATTTATCTAAAGTATCCTTTTAAACACTGGCCGATTTGTTTATAACCGACCAGTATTTTCGAACAATTATCGTCTGATTTTTACTTTGATAGAATTCTTTTTCTGGAATTAAACCGCAGCGATAATCTTAATTTCAACCTTGTACTGCGGATTCATCAGCCCCGCCTGCACCGTGCAACGCACCGGCGCGTGACCCGCTACAATCCAGGCATCCCATGCTTTATTCATTGCCGCAAAGTCGTTTTTATCGGCAAGGAAAATAGTGGCATCCAGAATGCTCGATTTATTGCTGCCCTGTTTTTCCAGCACGGCGTCAATTTGCGCCAGCGTGTTGGCGGTTTGTTCAAAAGCATCGGCATCGAGGTTTTCTGGTACGCCAGTGTAGTAGAGCGTGTTGTTGTGGATCACCACATCAGACCAGCGGGCTTCAGCGTCGATACGAACGATAGTCATCATTATGTCCTCATTAACTTTCCATTTTTGTGCTGCAAAGACTGCCACAATGTGAGGTTGCCGTCACCACTTCAACTAGCGAAAACCAGCCTGGCCTGACATAATCCCTGTTCAAATCAACAGGGGGTAGTGTGACGGACGATTTTGCACCAGACGGTCAACTGGCGAAAGCGATACCAGGCTTTAAGCCGCGAGAACCACAGCGACAGATGGCGGTAGCCGTCACCCAGGCGATAGAAAAAGGCCAGCCGCTGGTGGTGGAAGCAGGAACCGGTACGGGCAAAACCTACGCTTACCTGGCTCCTGCGCTGCGGGCGAAAAAGAAAGTCATCATCTCGACCGGCTCAAAAGCGTTGCAGGATCAGCTCTACAGCCGCGATTTGCCAACGGTCTCAAAGGCATTGAAATACACGGGCAATGTGGCGTTGCTGAAAGGGCGCTCAAACTACCTCTGCCTCGAACGACTTGAACAGCAGGCGCTGGCGGGCGGAGATTTGCCAGTACAAACCTTAAGCGATGTGATCCTCCTGCGCTCCTGGTCTAATCAAACAGTCGATGGCGATATCAGCACCTGCGTTAGCGTGGCGGAAGATTCACAGGCGTGGCCGCTAGTCACCAGCACCAACGACAACTGTCTTGGCAGCGACTGCCCAATGTATAAAGATTGCTTTGTGGTTAAAGCGCGTAAAAAAGCGATGGATGCTGATGTGGTTGTGGTGAACCATCATCTGTTTCTGGCGGATATGGTGGTTAAAGAAAGTGGATTTGGCGAGTTGATCCCGGAAGCAGACGTGATGATCTTCGACGAAGCCCACCAGCTGCCGGACATTGCCAGCCAGTACTTTGGGCAGTCGCTCTCCAGCCGACAACTGCTCGATCTGGCAAAAGACATCACCATCGCCTATCGCACCGAATTAAAAGACACTCAACAGTTACAAAAATGCGCCGACCGTCTTGCCCAGAGCGCGCAGGATTTTCGTCTGCAACTCGGCGAGCCAGGTTATCGCGGTAATCTGCGCGAACTGTTAGCCAACCCACAAATTCAGCGGGCGTTTTTACTGCTCGATGACACCCTTGAACTCTGTTACGACGTGGCGAAATTGTCGCTGGGGCGTTCCGCCTTGCTGGATGCGGCATTTGAACGCGCCACGTTATATCGTACACGTCTGAAGCGGCTAAAAGAGATCAACCAACCAGGCTACAGCTACTGGTACGAATGCACTTCGCGCCATTTTACTCTGGCACTCACGCCGCTCAGCGTGGCGGATAAATTCAAAGAGCTAATGGCGCAAAAGCCCGGAAGCTGGATCTTTACCTCGGCAACGTTGTCGGTGAATGACGATCTGCATCATTTCACCTCGCGGCTTGGCATCGAACAGGCCGAGTCGTTGCTGTTGCCAAGCCCCTTTGATTACAGCCGCCAGGCGTTACTCTGTGTGCCGCGCAATCTGCCGCAAACCAACCAGCCAGGTTCTGCTCGCCAGTTAGCGGCAATGCTGCGACCGATTATCGAAGCTAACAACGGTCGTTGTTTTATGCTTTGTACCTCGCACGCCATGATGCGCGATCTGGCTGAGCAGTTCCGCGCTACCATGACGCTTCCCGTATTGTTGCAGGGGGAAACCAGCAAAGGGCAACTGTTGCAGCAATTTGTCAGTGCCGGTAACGCGCTTCTTGTGGCGACCAGCAGTTTCTGGGAAGGGGTGGACGTGCGTGGCGATACATTGTCATTGGTGATTATCGACAAGTTGCCGTTTACCTCGCCGGATGACCCGCTGTTAAAAGCGCGCATGGAAGATTGCCGTTTGCGCGGTGGCGACCCGTTCGATGAAGTGCAACTACCAGATGCCGTCATTACTCTCAAACAGGGAGTAGGGCGACTGATTCGCGACGCCGACGATCGTGGCGTGCTGGTGATTTGCGACAATCGGCTGGTGATGCGCCCTTATGGCGCCACTTTTCTTGCCAGCCTGCCGCCCGCGCCGCGTACCCGTGATATTGCCCGTGCGGTTCGTTTCCTTGCGATACCATCCTCCAGGTAATTTGTGATGGAGTATGGTATGATGCGCGCCTTTTTATTGATCTAAGCACGAAGACCCATGCGAATTCTGGCTATCGATACCGCGACAGAGGCCTGCTCTGTCGCCCTGTGGAACGACGGTACTGTCAACGCTCATTTTGAGCTTTGCCCTCGTGAACATACTCAACGAATCTTACCGATGGTGCAGGATATCCTGACCACCAGCGGAACTTCCCTGACTGACATAAACGCTCTGGCTTACGGGCGCGGCCCCGGTAGCTTTACTGGCGTGCGCATTGGTATTGGCATCGCGCAAGGGCTGGCACTTGGTGCGGAGCTCCCGATGATTGGCGTCTCCACGCTAATGACAATGGCGCAAGGGGCGTGGCGCAAAAACGGCGCAACTCGCGTACTGGCAGCCATTGACGCGCGAATGGGCGAAGTTTACTGGGCCGAATATCAGCGTGATGAAAACGGTGTCTGGCACGGTGAAGAAACCGAAGCCGTACTCAAACCAGAACTCGTTCATGAACGGATGCAACAGCTTTCCGGTGAATGGGCGACCGTGGGTACAGGCTGGCAAGCCTGGCCGGATCTCGGTAAAGAAAGCGGGCTGGTTTTGCGCGATGGCGAAGTGTTACTGCCCGCTGCAGAAGATATGCTGCCGATTGCCTGTCAGATGTTTGCCGAGGGTAAAACGGTGGCGGTGGAACATGCCGAGCCGGTTTATTTGCGTAACAACGTCGCGTGGAAGAAACTTCCGGGCAAAGAATGAATCTTAAGAGTATGCCCTGAGAAAAAAGGAGTCGCATCATGGCGGTTCAAAACAATGTTATCAAAGGCATACTGGCAGGTACGTTTGCGCTAATACTGAGCGGTTGTGTCACTGTGCCGGACGCCATTAAAGGCAGTAGCCCAACGCCGCAACAAGATTTAGTTCGGGTGATGAATGCGCCGCAGCTGTACGTTGGTCAGGAAGCGCGATTTGGCGGTAAAGTGGTTGCGGTGCAAAACCAGCAAGGGAAAACCCGCCTGGAAATTGCCACTGTACCACTCGACAGCGGTGCCAGACCGACGCTGGGAGAACCTTCTCGCGGTCGCATTTATGCCGATGTGAACGGTTTTCTGGACCCGGTGGATTTCCGTGGACAGCTGGTGACGGTTGTCGGGCCAATCACCGGTACGGTTGACGGAAAAATTGGCAACACGCCCTATAAATTTATGGTAATGCAGGCAACGGGTTACAAACGTTGGCATTTAACCCAGCAGGTGATTATGCCGCCACAGCCGATTGATCCCTGGTTTTATGGTGGGCGAGGCTGGCCCTATGGCTACGGCGGATGGGGTTGGTATAATCCCGGCCCCGCGAGAGTACAAACAGTTGTAACTGAATAATTGCTTGTTTTTAAAGAAAAAGAAACAGCGGCTGGTCCGCTGTTTCTGCATTCTTACAGTAAAGATAAAAATAAATAGTGACGCGCTTCGCAACCTTTTCGTTGGGTAATTATCAAGCTGGTAAGATGAGTTAATATTATGTTAACAACATGTTTATCACTTGGGGTTGCGATGACGACGAACACGCATTTTAGAGGTGAAGAATTGAAGAAGGTTTGGCTTAACCGTTATCCCGCGGACGTTCCGACGGAGATCAACCCTGACCGTTATCAATCTCTGGTAGATATGTTTGAGCAGTCGGTCACGCGCTACGCCGATCAGCCCGCGTTTATGAATATGGGGGAGGTCATGACCTTCCGCAAGCTGGAAGAGCGCAGTCGCGCGTTTGCCGCTTATTTGCAACAAGGGTTGGGGCTGAAGAAAGGCGATCGCGTTGCGCTGATGATGCCCAACTTATTGCAATATCCAGTGGCGCTGTTCGGCATTTTGCGCGCCGGGATGATTGTCGTAAACGTCAACCCGTTGTATACCCCGCGCGAGCTTGAGCATCAGCTTAACGATAGTGGCGCATCGGCGATTGTTATCGTGTCTAACTTTGCTCACACCCTGGAAAAAGTGGTTGATAAAACTGCAGTCCAGCACGTTATTCTGACCCGTATGGGCGATCAACTTTCTACGGCAAAAGGCACACTGGTTAACTTCGTTGTTAAATACATCAAGCGTCTGGTGCCGAAATACCATCTGCCAGATGCCATTTCATTTCGTAGCGCCCTGCATAACGGCTACCGGATGCAGTACGTCAAACCCGAACTGGTGCCGGAAGATTTAGCCTTCCTGCAATATACCGGCGGCACCACAGGCGTGGCGAAAGGCGCGATGCTGACTCACCGCAATATGCTGGCGAACCTGGAACAGGTCAACGCCACCTATGGGCCGTTGCTGCATCCAGGTAAAGAACTGGTAGTAACGGCACTGCCGCTCTATCACATTTTTGCACTGACCATTAACTGTCTGCTGTTTATCGAACTCGGCGGGCAGAACCTGCTTATTACTAACCCACGTGATATTCCGGGGCTGGTGAAAGAGCTGGCGAAATATCCGTTTACCGCTATCACCGGCGTAAACACCTTGTTCAATGCGTTGCTGAACAATAAAGAGTTCCAGCAGCTGGATTTCTCCAGTCTGCATCTTTCCGCTGGCGGTGGGATGCCTGTTCAGCAAGTGGTGGCAGAACGCTGGGTGAAACTGACCGGACAATATTTGCTTGAAGGTTATGGCCTGACCGAGTGCGCGCCGCTGGTCAGCGTTAACCCGTATGATATTGATTATCATAGCGGTAGCATCGGTTTGCCGGTGCCATCGACGGAAGCCAAACTGGTGGATGACGACAACAACGAAGTACCACCGGGTCAACCGGGTGAGCTTTGTGTCAAAGGACCGCAGGTGATGCTGGGGTACTGGCAGCGTCCGGATGCTACCGATGAGATCATCAAAAATGGCTGGTTACACACTGGCGACATCGCGGTGATGGATGAAGAAGGATTCCTGCGTATTGTCGATCGCAAAAAAGACATGATTCTGGTTTCCGGTTTTAACGTTTATCCCAACGAGATTGAAGATGTCGTCATGCAGCACCCTGGCGTACAGGAAGTCGCGGCTGTTGGCGTGCCTTCCGGCTCCAGTGGTGAAGCGGTGAAAATCTTCGTAGTGAAAAAAGATCCATCGCTTACCGAAGAGTCACTGGTGACCTTTTGTCGCCGTCAGCTCACGGGCTACAAAGTACCGAAGCTGGTGGAGTTTCGTGATGAGTTACCGAAATCTAACGTCGGAAAAATTTTGCGACGAGAATTACGTGACGAAGCGCGCGGCAAAGTGGACAATAAAGCCTGAGCGTTAAGTCAGTCGTCAGACGCCGGTTAATCCGGCGTTTTTTTTGACGCCCACTAAAGAGAATACAATTTGAATTACCAAATGATTACCACGGACGATGCGCTGGCTTCTTTGTGTGAAGCCGTCCGTGCCTTTCCGGCGATAGCCCTGGATACTGAATTTGTTCGTACGCGCACTTATTACCCGCAGCTGGGGTTGATTCAACTTTTCGATGGCGAGCATCTGGCGCTAATCGATCCACTCGGGATCACCGACTGGTCACCGCTGAAAGCGATCCTGCGCGATCCGTCCATCACTAAATTTCTCCATGCGGGCAGTGAAGATCTGGAAGTGTTCCTCAACACGTTTGGTGAATTGCCACATCCCCTGATTGACACGCAAATCCTCGCTGCTTTCTGCGGACGCCCGATGTCGTGGGGTTTCGCTTCCATGGTGGAAGAGTACACCGGCGTTACGCTCGACAAGAGTGAATCGCGCACCGACTGGGTGGCAAGACCGCTAACCGAACGTCAATGCGAATACGCGGCAGCGGACGTCTGGTATTTGTTACCGATCACCGCAAAGCTAATGGTAGAAACGGAAGCCTCTGGCTGGTTACCTGCGGCGCTGGATGAATGCCGCCTGATGCAAATGCGTCGTCAGGAAGTCGTTGCGCCGGAAGATGCATGGCGTGATATCACCAATGCCTGGCAGTTACGCACACGCCAACTGGCCTGTCTGCAACTGTTAGCCGACTGGCGCCTGCGTAAAGCGCGGGAGCGCGATCTGGCGGTTAACTTTGTCGTGCGTGAAGAGCATTTGTGGTCGGTGGCGCGTTATATGCCGGGGAGTTTGGGCGAGCTGGGCAGTCTGGGTTTATCCGGTAGCGAAATCCGCTTTCACGGTAAAACGCTGCTGGCGCTGGTGGAAAAAGCGCAGGCATTGCCGGAAGAGGCCTTACCGCAGCCGATGCTTAACCTGATGGATATGCCCGGTTATCGCAAAGCGTTTAAAGCGATTAAGTCGCTGATCACTGACGTGAGCGAAACACACAAGATCAGCGTCGAATTGCTGGCATCGCGTCGGCAAATCAACCAACTGCTGAACTGGCACTGGAAACTGAAACCGCAGAACAATTTGCCGGAGCTGATTTCCGGCTGGCGCGGTGAGCTGATGGCAGAAGCATTGCACAATTTATTGCAGGAATATCCGCAGTAAAACCTTCCTGAGCCGGACAGGTGCGTCCGGCTTCAGGCAAACTACAAATCCAACACCAGGCGTTTACCCTTCGCGCGTGAACAACAGATCAACATACTTTGCTGGCTGGCGCGTTCTTCATCGCTAAAATACTGGTCCCGATGGTCAGCTTCACCTTCCAGAATCGCCGTTTCGCAGGTCCCACATACCCCTTCACGACATAAACATTCCACTTTTGCCGCTTTATTATTTTCAATAACCTGCAAAATGGTCATCTCTTCCGGCACCACAAACTCTTTACCGGAACGGGCGAGTACCAGTGTAAACGCATCGCCGGTTTTGTCTTCAATAGCAAACTGCTCAAAGTGCAGCGCATCGGCGGCGATGTCCAGACGGGCAGCTTCACTTCTTACCGCTTCATTTAGCGCCTCGGGGCCACAGGTATAAACGTGTGTGCCAGGTTCGATATCCGCCAATAATCGCGCTAATTCAAGTCGCGTTCCGGTCGATGAGTGATGCAAATGGATTTTCTCAGCCTGCGGATGTTGGACTAGCTCATCACGAAATGCGCAACTTTCTGGATTTCGCGAGCAGTAATGTAGCTGCCAGTCGACGTCGCTGTGTTGCAACTCTGCCATGTGCGACAGGAAAGGGGTGATACCAATACCGCCCGCGATGAACAGATGCTTTCTGGCCGAGGGAATTAGCGCAAACAGGTTATTAGGCGTTGAAATGGTTAACCGATCGCCCACTTTTACCTGCTGATGTAAAAAGCGTGAACCGCCGCGCGAGTTTTCTTCCAGTCGAACGGCAATCTGATAATGAGTTGTATCGAGCGGCGAACTCAGTAGTGAATACGCATTGCTGTACTGGTTATCACCATCGCACATCTGCACAATGACGTGACTTCCGCCAGTGAACGCAGGCAGCGGTTTGCCATCGGTTGTCACCAGCGTGAAGCGTTTCACCTGTTCGGTAAGCGGTTCAACCTGGCTTACCTGTACTTCAAACATTTGATAGTCTGACATTGCTGTACTCCATCAAAAATCAGCCCGGCGGCGGAAAATACCGCCGCCGATGTCATTAGTCCTTAAACACCTGCGCCAGCAGATTATGGAAATGGGCGATACCGTGTTCGGAAATTCCGCTACCGCTACTGTCGGCCATGATGCGCCCCTGACCACGATAGCCACGCGATTTCAGCCCTTTCTGTACGCTTTCAACCAGACGTAAATCCTCCGGACGGAACACATCGCGATACCACTCAATCAGCGATTTTTGCTCGTCGGTCAACTCTTCATTGGTGAAGTAAATATCGTAGTTTTGCAGGGTAGTTTCAGAATCCACCGGGAATTCATAAATGACTGTCATCATCCCTTTGATCGGCGTGACGTTCAGCATAGTGCACGGCCACAGCCAGAAACCGTGGAATGCCGCATCCGTACCCTCTTCAAATTTAAACGACTGTTCGGACGGTTTGGCGAAACCGTATTGCAGCGTCCAGTTACCGTGCATGGTGTGCCAGTAACGATCAACCTGCACGGAGTCGGAGAAGCCTGGGTGCGCCGGACCACAGTGATAGCACTCGAGATAGTTATCGACAATGTTCTTCCAGTTGGCAGGCGTGCGGGTGGTAAAACGGGCCGCCAGTTTCAGGTCGTGGACTTCCGGGCAGGCTTCCAGCACTTTTGCGCCCAGACCGGGTAACTGATCTTCTACGCTGGTGGCGTTGGGGTCCATGTTGATGAAGACGAATCCGGCATACTCTTCCAGACGCACCGGGACCAGTTGTGCTTTGTCGCTGTCGAAATTGGCGACGTTTTCACAGTTACGTGCATGGGCCAGGTTGCCATCGAGTTTGAATGCCCATGCGTGATATGGGCAGGTAATCACATTTTTTGCTTTTCCTTCACCGCTCAACAACTGATGACCACGGTGCGGACAAACGTTATAGAACGCGCGCAAAACCTTATCACGACCGCGTACCAGCACGATGCTTTCGCCAATGATCTCACGCGTCACGTAATCATTAGCATTCGCCAGTTCGCTACTGTGGGCGACGCAAATCCAGCTTTTAGCGAAGACGTTTTCTTTTTCGTGTTCAAAGGCGTTCTGATCGGTATAAAAACGGGCAGGAATGGTCCACGCCTCTTGCGGGTTAGCGCAAAAATTTTCGGGTAGTACAAAGTCAGGGCTCAGATTGCTCATAGGGATACCTTTATCGTTAGGATGATGGCGCTCAGTTGTCGCCTTTGAATACGGTTCCCGCAGGGAGCACTGGCGTTTTTTCCGGGGCTTCAACCGGTGTCTGCGGGAGATAATGTTCAACTTGATGAGCCGGAATGTCGGCGTAATCCTGTTTCAGCCAGCGAAGAAATCCGCCGACTTTCACCAGTAAAATGACAAGGAAGGGAAGGGCTGTGAGCACGACGGTGGTTTTCATCGTTTCCAGCGACGCGCCGGTGAACAGAATTGAAAGCGGGATCAGTGTGATCACCACGCACCAGAAAAGACGCAGCCCACGGTCAGGATCGTCACCTTCCTGGAGATTTCGCGTACTGGTCGCCGCCATGGTGTAGGCCACCGCATCCATATGCGAGGCAAGGAAAATAATCATCACGCCCAGGTATGCAGCGAGGAACAATTTACCTGCAGGCAACGACATCAGAACTTGTTGAACGGCAGTTTCACCGCCCAGTGTTTCCAGCACCTGTGGGACGTTGATTACGCCATTGATAAACTGATGAATGGCATAGCTTTCCATTACACCGAAGAAGAACCAGCAACCGACGGTGCTGCCGAGGATCAGTCCCCAGATAACTTCTTTAATCTTACGGCCGCGCGAAACGCGGGTGACAAACATTGCTACGCCGGGCGTGTATGAGATCCACCACAGCCAGTAGAAAACGGTCCAGTTGCGGGTAAATGAACCATCGCCAAGCGGATCGGTAAATAAGCTCATTTGCAGGAAGTTTTGCGTGGTCAGGCCGATGGCATTGATGATGCTGTTGGTAATAAATTCGGTTGGGCCGACAATCAGAACCAGCAATGGCAGCAGGAAGGCGCCCCAGCCGACCATTTTGCTCAGACGTTGCAAACCGTTGTTGATACCAATCCACGAGCTAAGGCAAAAAATGCCGCCGGAAAGCAGGATAACAAAAGCCTGTACGGTGAAGTTATCCGGTAAACCGGTCAGCGCGGAAAGCCCACGGGTAAAGGTTGCGGCGGTGACGACCAGGGAAATGGTCAGTGCACCGACAGTGGCGATCAGGAACATCAAATCGACCAGTTTTCCCCACGGACCTTGCGGGCGAACGCCGGTAATGGCGGCAATAATGCCGGAAAGACTCAGCCCCTTATTTTTCCGCACATGGAAGTGGTAAGCCATGATTAATGAGGCCAGCGTATAGGTTGCCCACGCGCTGATGCCCCAATGGAAGAAGGAGTAGGGAACGCTAAATTCGAGTGCCTGTTGTGAACGCGGCGCGATATTTAAACCAGGCGTTTGATAATAATAGGCCCACTCAGCAACCCCCCAATAAAGCGTAGAAGAACCTAAACCGGCACAAATAAACATAAACAGCCAGGAGAGCGTGCTGTATTCCGGTTTTCCTTCGCCAAGACGAATATTGCCGTATTTACTGGTGGCTAAATAAATCACCAGTCCCATTGCCAGCAAAACCAATACCTGTACGGCGGAACCTAACGTACGCGTGACAAATGTGAATATTGCGTTGGCCGCGTCGGCCGATTGTTGTGGGAAAAGGCTTAATGCAGCTGCGATGAAAAGAATGGCCACCAGACTGATGCTTATCAGCGGCACATCTTTTTTCTTAACATTGCTCATCATGAGTCATCTCCTGGGCATAAAAGCCCGTCTCTGGCTTTTGCCAGTTGTAATTATGTGCAGGGTAATGAATTGCATGTTGTGTTTAACAAATTGATTATTTGCATGTTACATAAATTAAACAATTAAGAATACGGAAAGCCATAAAACACGAAACGGAAACAATAAAAGGTGAAATGACGCAGGTTATTTACTGAAGAGAATGAATAAAAAAACCGCGTCAGTGACGCGGTTCAAATAAACTGGTTTGACCTTAACGCAAAATAATATTGCAAATCGCGTCGGCAACCTGTGGTGTGGTGGCATTGCCTTTCATATCGGGTGTTTTCGGCCCGTGAGCAATCACTTCTTCAATCGCTGCCAGAATACCGTTATGCGCTTGCTGGAAACGCTCATCGCCATTGCCGAGGAAATCGAGCATCATTGCACCGGCCCAAATCGTGGCGATAGGGTTAGCAATATTTTTCCCGTAGATATCCGGCGCGGAACCGTGGACAGGCTCGAAGAGCGACGGAAAAGTACGTTCCGGATTCAGGTTGGCGGATGGGGCAATGCCGATGGTTCCGGTGCAGGCCGGGCCAAGATCGGAAAGGATATCGCCAAACAAATTGGATGCCACCACCACGTCAAAACGTTCTGGTTGCATCACAAAGCGCGCGCAGAGAATATCAATATGCTGCTTGTCCCAGCGGATCGCCGGGTAATTTTCTGCCATTGCTTCCACGCGCTCATCCCAGTACGGCATGCTGATGGCTAAACCGTTAGATTTGGTGGCAGAAGTTAGCGTCTTACGTGGGCGGCTTTGTGCAAGTTCAAAGGCATAACGCAAAATACGGTCGACGCCACGGCGGGTAAATACCGATTCCTGGATGACAACCTCATGCTCCGTTCCTTCGTTTAACCGTCCACCCAGAGACGAGTATTCGCCTTCTGTGTTCTCGCGCACTACGTAAAAATCGATATCGCCAGGCTGTTTCCCCGCCAGTGGGCAAGGTACGCCAGGAAAAAGGCGGACCGGACGCAGGTTAACGTATTGGTCAAATTCACGGCGAAATTTCAGCAGCGATCCCCATAACGAAATATGGTCCGGAACGGTATCCGGCCAGCCGACGGCACCAAAGTAAATAGCGTCGAAACGGCTGAGTTGTTCATGCCAGTCGTCCGGCATCATTTTGCCGTGATGGCTGTAATATTCGCAACTTGCCCACTCCATCTGCTCAAAGCTTAAGGCGAAGCCCCAGCGTTCAGCGGCAGCCTGTAACACACGAATCCCTTCAGGAAGGACTTCTTTGCCGATTCCATCCCCGGGTATTGCAGCGATCCGAAACGTTTTCATCATTGGGTTCTCACTTCCTGACCATCAAAATTGACAATACCCTCATCCTATAATTGACTGAAAAGGAATTAATCCCCGCAACTGGTGAAACATAAAACACGAATCATGAATAATTTACCGCTGCTGAACGATTTGCGCGTCTTTATGCTGGTGGCTCGCCGGGCTGGTTTTGCTGCTGTTGCAGAAGAAATGGGTGTTTCTCCGGCTTTCGTTAGCAAGCGTATCGCCTTACTGGAACAAACGCTGAACGTGGTGTTATTACACCGCACCACTCGTCGCGTGACGATCACCGAAGAAGGTGAGCGGATTTATGAGTGGGCGCAGCGCATATTGCAGGATGTCGGGCAGATGATGGATGAACTCTCCGACGTGCGCCTCGTGCCACAAGGGATGTTGCGTGTTATCAGTAGTTTTGGGTTTGGACGGCGAGTTGTTGCTCCGGCATTATCGGCGCTGGCAAAGGCTTATCCGCAACTGGAATTACGCTTTGACGTGGAAGACAGACTGGTCGACCTGGTTAATGAAGGCGTCGATCTCGATATTCGTATTGGTGATGACATTGCACCTAACTTAATCGCCCGCAAACTGGCGACCAATTACCGTATCCTCTGCGCGTCGCCGGAATTTATTGCGCAACATGGTGCGCCGAAACATTTCACGGACCTTTCAGCGTTACCCTGTCTGGTTATAAAAGAGCGCGATCATCCATTTGGCGTCTGGCAATTGCGCAATAAAGAAGGAAACCACGCCATTAAAGTCACCGGCCCGCTGTCGTCTAATCATGGTGAAATAGTGCATCAATGGTGTCTCGATGGTCAGGGTATTGCGCTGCGCTCCTGGTGGGATGTCAGCGAAAATATTGCCAGTGGCCATTTGGTGCAGGTACTACCGGAGTATTATCAGCCCGCGAATGTCTGGGCGGTGTATGTATCCAGGCTGGCAACATCAGCGAAGGTGCGGATAACGGTAGAGTTTTTACGCCAGTATTTTGCCGAGCACTACCCGAATTTTTCACTGGACCACGCCTGATTAATGATTCAATCATCGGGTTATTATCAGGTTAAAACCTGATTTTCTCCTTTCTAAGCCACTACAGATTGGTTAGCATATTCACCTTTAATCGCGCATTTCCAAAGAAAATTAAAGAGGTTAACGTGTTCGCTGAATATGGGGTTCTGAATTACTGGACCTATCTGGTTGGGGCCATTTTTATCGTGCTGGTGCCTGGGCCGAATACTTTGTTTGTGCTTAAAAATAGCGTCAGCAGTGGAGTGAAAGGTGGTTATCTTGCAGCCTGCGGCGTATTTATTGGTGATGCGGTATTAATGTTTCTGGCGTGGGCAGGTGTGGCAACGTTGATTAAGACCACACCGATATTATTCAACATCGTACGTTATCTTGGCGCGTTTTATTTGCTCTATCTTGGGGGTAAAATTCTTTACGCCACCCTGAAGGGCAACAATAGCGAGGCCAAATCGGATGAACCGCAATATGGCGCTATTTTCAAGCGCGCCTTAATATTGAGCCTGACCAACCCGAAAGCTATTTTATTCTACGTGTCATTTTTCGTGCAATTTATCGACGTTAATGCGCCACATACGGGTATTTCGTTCTTTATTCTGGCGATGACACTTGAGATAGTCAGCTTCTGTTATTTGAGCTTCCTGATTATTTCCGGCGCCTTTGTCACGCAGTACATTCGCACTAAAAAGAAACTGGCAAAACTAGGCAACTCTCTGATTGGTTTGATGTTTGTCGGTTTTGCCGCTCGACTGGCGACGCTGCAATCTTAATGCTTTCTGCCCGCGATGCCGCGGGCTTCCTTCCTGAACGCTACCGCGCCTGGACGTTGACGCAGTGCTAAAAAGTAACCAATAAATGGTATTTAAAATGCAAATTATCAGGCGTACCCTGAAACGGCTGGAATAAACGGTTTTCAGCGCATTTACCGAAGGAGGGAGAAGGATGCTACAAATCCCACAGAATTACATTCATACACGCTCAACACCTTTCTGGAATAAACAAACCGCACCTGCCGGAATATTCGAACGTCATCTTGATAAAGGAACTCGTCCCGGGGTTTACCCTCGATTGTCAGTTATGCATGGGGCGGTCAAATATCTCGGCTATGCTGATGAACACAGCACAGAACCTGATCAGGTGATCCTTATCGAAGCAGGGCAATTTGCGGTGTTCCCGCCGGAAAAATGGCACAACATTGAAGCCATGACTGACGATACTTATTTCAACATCGACTTCTTCGTTGCCCCTGAAGTCCTGATGGAAGGCGCAAAACAACGGAAAGTCATTCATACCGGGAGATGAATTATGGGCAAAGCAACGTATACCGTAACCGTCACCAATAACAGTAATGGTGTCTCTGTTGATTATGAAACAGAGACACCGATGACATTGCTGGTGCCAGAAGTTGCGGCGGAAGTGTTAAAAGATCTTGTTAACACGGTGCGCTCTTATGACACAGAAAACGAACATGATGTTTGTGGCTGGTGATTTTACCTGATAGAAAATTGCGCCATTTTATGCGTCATCGCAAAAAAAAATATGCGTGATGCTCATCACAATTTTTACTTCTTTGATGTTGTGCTATGCTTTTTATTAGCGACCAACTCGCTAATACAAAACAGATAAGGAAGGATAAAATGGGCATTCTGTCATGGATTATTTTTGGGCTTATTGCTGGTATTCTGGCTAAGTGGATTATGCCAGGTAAAGATGGTGGTGGATTCTTCATGACTATCCTGTTGGGGATTGTCGGCGCCGTGGTCGGCGGATGGATCAGTACACTGTTTGGTTTTGGTAAAGTCGATGGCTTCAACTTTGGCAGCTTCGTGGTTGCGGTGATCGGTGCGCTTGTCGTGCTGTTTATCTACAGAAAAGTCAAAAGCTAACGCTGAAATAAAACAAAGGCTGCTTTTTCGCAGCCTTTGCTATTTTTACAGGTGCAGTGTTACCACCACCCTAGCTCGGTACCGAGGACGACAATAATCGCAACACCCATCATAATAATCGTTGTTTTTTTCATCTTTATGCTCCTGGGGCAGCATAGCCGCCAATAAAAAACCACGCTAAAAATACGACTGCCGTAATAAAGATTACGACAGGGAAAATAATACCGATTCGCATGTTATCACCAATCAAAAGGATGTGAATACGCCTCAGGAATCCAGAGCTGAATGCGCGACAAAAGGCTTTTTCTCTTTGTGTTTTTTCTCCTGGTACATTGCAATATCGGCGGCATGCAGGGCGCTGTCGGCATCGGTTGTTTCAGGATCCACTTCAATAATGCCAAGACTGGCGCCAGGATAAAACAAGTCAACATCACCTAAGTGATATTCACCGCGTATTTGCTGCTGAATACGCTCACGCAATGACGGGATATCGGCATTTTCATCGGCCAGCGAAGCGACCAAAAATTCATCACCGCCGAGACGACCAATAATCTCGCTATTCTGATGTAGTGTGTTAAGGCGCTGGCCAACCTGAATAAGAAACAGATCGCCGCTATTATGACCAAAACGGTCATTGATTAATTTGAAGTTATCCAGATCGATAAAGGCAATAATTGCTTTACGCTTCAGATGCCGCGCGAGAGAAAACAGTGTCGTCAGATTATCAAAAATTGCCCTTCGATTCGGCAGTCCCGTCAAAGAGTCAGTATAAGATTGCGCAATCAACGCCGCATTAGCTTCACGCAATTGCTCAACCAGCGCCTCTTTTTGGATGTATTGTGTAATAAGCCCGGCGAATAACTGCAAAACTTGCTCCGCGCGTTCGCTCCACGGGCGTTTCTCGCTGCTGGCGGCGCAAAGCGTGCCGTAGAATGAGCCATCCGGTAAGTGAATCGGCGTGCTCAGAAATGTCGTGATCCCAAGATTGCGTGCCGCAATGCAGTCGCCCCAACGGTCAGGGACTTCATCGCTGAAAAAACAGTTCTCATCAATTGCGCGTTTGCACAATGAGTGATCCCAGGAAACGGTAAAATTCTCCGGGATGTGCATTTTCTGGCTATTACGGGCATACAAAATGTGTTGCAGGCGCGCGTCAATATCCACTTTTGTCAGATACGTCGACTCCATGTCGGTAACCATTTCTAGCATCTCCAGAAGTTGCCGGACCAGACTTTCCAGAGACTGTTCCGAGGCGAGTGACTGCGAGACGCGGGCAATGATCTGATCTGACACGAAAGAACTCCAGGAGGTGGTAGGTAAATGCTGAATATTTAATCTTTACAGGCATGATAAAACATCATCAACAAAGATGAAACCAGACGTAATATATTTCGAATGAATGTAAAAGAAATAGTGCTGCAAAACATAACGATACCGCGATACTCTAAAGTGTAGATAAACGAGAGAGATCACTATATGAAAGTTATCCGTTTTGCTCTGCCTTGCCTGTTAGTCCTGGCGGGGTGTTCAACCGCTTCTCAACCCGATGCACCTAAACCGCCACATGTTGGAATGGCTAATCCTGCATCGGTCTACTGCCAGCAAAAGGGAGGTGCGCTCATTCCGGTGCAAACAGCGCAAGGGGTCAGCAACAATTGCAAATTACCGGGCGGTGAAACGATTGATGAATGGGCATTATGGCGGAGGGATCATCCGGCTGATAGAAAATAACAACCGGATGCCGGGCTGGAATCACAAACTGCGTAGCCAATCGGCCAGCACCAGTGCATGGTTTTGCGTGGTATTTTTTGCCGAATAGAGTAGGGTTAGTGTCTGCTGGCGGGCAATATCCGCCAGTCGTTTCCCTTCTTGCTCATGCTGCGCCAGTTCTGCAAGATATTGTTCGCGAAAGGTTTCAAAATCGATCACTTCGCCGTGAAAGGCTTTGCGTAGTTCTGTTGAAGGCGTGATGGTTTTGTCCCATTCATCAAGTGCTAAATCTGTTTTCTTGATACCACGCGGCCAGAGACGATCGACCAGTACGCGATAACCATCGCCTTGTTCAGCCGCATCATAGACGCGTTTACACTGAATATTCATCGTGTTTGTTCTCCCTTTCACGCAACATTGCCACGCCACTATAGCACTTTGTTTTTATGGTTATGGCGGCTGCGGCAAAAACTACTGCTTACCAATAATCAGCGAAACCAGGCCAGCAGCAATAAGCGGGCCGACGGGCACACCGCGAAAAAGCGCTACGCCCAAAACCGTACCCATCAGCAATCCGGCTACCAGTTGTGGCTGACTACCCATTAACGTGACGCCGCGTCCGCCAAGCCAGGAAACAATCACGCCTACGGCAATCGCGACTAATGATTTCCAGTTCAGAAACGAGTGAACAAGTGTCGACGGTGGCAGCGTCCCGCTGGCGATTGGGGCCATAACACCGATGGTGAGAATAATTATCCCGATACTCAACCCTTGTTTTTCAATCCAGGGGAAAAAGGTGCTCAACGGTGTGACGCGGACAATGATCAACACCAGAATTGAAACTGCGACAGTGGTGTTGTGGCTGACAAAGCCCAGCGCAGCTAATCCGAGGAGGATTAACAAAGTGACATCAAACATCGTGGTTTCCTTGCCAAAAAATAATTATCCCCCGTACTTTACGCTTGCTGAGGGCAGGAATCAGACATTAATTACCCTTTTTGCATAAAAAATAGGGCGAATTGTCATCAAACTGCCATTTGCGTACGCTAACAATAACGTGAAAACAGTTATCTCCAGGGGTAAAACCATGAACGATCAAATGTTCATTGAGACACTGATTATCACGTCATCGTTTTTTGCCATTGCGGTTGTGCTGGTACTGTCAGTTTTGCTACTTGAACGGACCAGCTAGTTATACAGTACGGCGGAAATGGACCAGCTCTGGTTGCGCAATACGTAAATAATCTGCGGTGTTAAGAATAACTGATTTATCCAGCATGCCCGCATTGAAGGCAATTTCATCGAATCGCTCGAAGAGTAGTGGGTCGGCGACCAGTTTGAGTTTGGGGTGAAAGCTGAAAGGTGGGATGGCGCCAAAAACGCAGCCAGTGAGTTCATCGACCTCCGCCGGGCTGGCAAGCGAGGCGCGTAACCCGCCAATGTGACTGGCGAGTTGGCTCAGATCGGCCTGTTGATCGGCAGGGAGTATCGCTAATACATGTTGATTAACGCCATTACCTTTGACTTTACACACCAGCGCCTTGGCGCCCTGGCCCAAAGCGGTGCCGCGAATTTCTGACACCGCTTCACATTTGCCCACAGCTTCGTGGGTGACGATGCGGAAGTTAGCGCCTTCTTGTGATAATAAAGCGATTAAGCGCTGATGCGTCACGCTTCCTTTAGCCACTTCAGTCATTTCACGCTCCTGGATTTATAACTAAACAACCACAGAAGATTATCATGAACTGCTGTTTTTGTTCTGTTTATTGACATACAGACGTTCATCGGAAGCTTTATAAGCATCATGGATCGTATCGGTTTCTTTCATCGCGTAAATACCGGAAGAGAAGCCGATCTCTTTCTGCGGCGCGATGTGTTGCAGGCGTTTTTCAATACGTTCAGGCAATTGCGCAGCAATTTGTGGCGTCGAATCGACCAGGATGATGCAAAATTCATCACCGCCAAGACGGATAGCGTAATCACTTTTACGAATCGACTGTTTAATCGCCTGTGCTAATAAAGTAATCGCTAAATCACCTTCCTGATGACCCAGTGTGTCGTTAATTTGTTTTAACTTGTCCATGTCAATAGCAATGAACATGACTGCAGAACCTGCCTGAACCAGGCGTTGCAAGCGTTGCTGCAACTCAGGAGTCAATATTTTGCGGTTATACAATCCGGTCATCGCATCGCTAATATTTTCGCGAGTCACGTTTTGGTACAAGCGGAAGTGCATGCGTACCATATTCAGTAATATCAATGCCGTCAGCAGCCAGAAGACAACGCTTTTCCATGAAGAAGTAATAAAGTAAAGAATATCAATGGATAATGTGACGCGAATTCCACCAGGCAAGTCATGGACATAACTGACATACTGAAACAGATTGTCTTCACTCTGGTTGATAATAATGTCTCGGCCCGAGTCTACATCGGTAAGCGTTACATTGAGAAAACGCCAGAGGAGAGGGCGGTCATGAGTGTAAAAGATATTCCGCAGATTGTTTTTATTGATATCCAGCAGCACAATCCCTTTAAGTTCACCCGCGAGATAAACCGGCGTCAGCAAGCTCATCACATTCTGTTTGGTACGCTGATCCTGGTAAATGCTCGATAACACGGTGCGACCGGTAAACACCTTTTCAATATCTTTACGGTTAATGCCAATGCTTCCTGATTGCAAAAACGACCAGTTATTCATGGCGAAGTATTCAACATTGACCGGCTCATAAAAATAGACATAGCGGTCATTGAGATCGAGATAATAGTGAAATTTCTCTTCAGCCATCCCAAGACCGGAACCATATTCATCTTGATGGCGATTGCCTTCCACCGCTTGATCAAATGCGGGTAATAGCGCCGCTGCTTCCACAATTGTGTCACAGTCATCGGATGCGCTCTGTAATGTCCCGCGCAAGCCAGAATAAGTATGGGCCGTCAGATTTAATCCATGAGTATTATTGGCCGTTTCAAAAGCCTCGCAGATAGCACGTCGCTGTTCTGGCGACACCTCTGACTGCTCAGCAGCAAGTGCGCGCATGACATGTGCGGCAATACTCTGATTTTGATACTTATCATAGAGAAAGGAGGAATCCGCTTTCTGGACGATATAGCGCAAGTAGGCGCTCATCGCTCTGTCGCTGGCGACAAGTTCAAAAATAAGGAAGGAAGATGTCAGCACAATGACACTTGCGGCGATAAAATGCCGGAGCATTCTATGGTGCAATTTCATGATAAATGGCACTCCTTCGGTTAGTGAAATGAGAAAACCAGTTAAAGTTCGATTGCGGCCTGGCACAGGGGCGCTAATTATACTCATCTCTGTGCCGTTGGGGAGGAGAAATTTAGTGGTATTAGATATTAATTGTATGCAAAAGCCACGCAAAAAGCATGGCTGTGAATATTTTTGCACTCAAAGACGATGAATAATCACTTTGTTGCCTCCCTCGTTTTTCGCCTCACGTAAGGCTTTATCTGCTTCTGTCATGACAAGTGAAAGATTGTGCGTATCTCCGGTGGAAAAAACACTGCCAATGCTGATAGTCATTGGTTCAGGAACAGCATACCTGTTACTAAAGCCGGTCAGGAGTTCGACATTTTTACGCACACGTTCAGCAATAATTTTTGCCTGGGCAGCATTGAGTTCGGTAAATAGCAGCCCAAATACTTCCCCCTCAAGACGGGCTAAAATGTCATCGGGGCGGATACTTTGCTGGATAATATCGACAATTGAAACCAGCACTTTATCGCCCACATGATGTCCCCATAGGTCATTGATGCGTTTGAACTGGTTAATATCTACCAGCATGATACAAAAATCCTTCACAACAGGTTGCGACAATAATGACTCTACGCTGTTGAAAAAGTAACGGCGATTATAAATATTGGTCAACACATCATGAACCGCCAGTTTGCTGGAGAGTTGCAGTTCCTGAAAAATGTTATAAATCAGAAAAGCAACAACAAACAGTTTGCTGGAAACTTCAATACCACGACTGATGTACCAGATGGTGTAGTTATATTCATCCAGAGTCAGCAAAAGTAAGTTACAGCAGAGCGATGCCAGACATAATAACGCTATTGACGGCCAAAGTTCGCTGGTTAATCGTGTGCGCATGATAATAAAGAACAGTAAACATGCCCACAGACAAACCAAAATTTTTGTGTAGTTAATTCCCCAGCTCGCAGAATGGCTATCCGGACAGTAATCTACGACGTATAAGGAATAGTCAGGATTATAACTGCTCAGGTTGTGTGCCAGTAAGGGAAACAACATGAAAGGTATCAGTGCCAACAACAGGATGCAGGTTTTTTTCTTGTTGTTCGTTAGAATACTGTTTCGGTCATAACAGAAGAGAGCTAACGCTGTTAAGCAAATGAAACTTAGCTGGCGAAACAGATATAATATGGAAACATCATTTGATTTAGCCTGAATAAGTGTGCTGTCACTGATAGGTTTATGAATAATGACAATGGTTTCAGTTAAATAGAAAATACCACTTAAAAAAGCAAGGCTTAAAATGAGTGTTGGAAAAATTTCACGGTTAGTGAAATATTTCATTAGCATGAATAGAAAAATGACGGCGTTAAGGAAAAACAAAGCCACAACAACCATCAGGTAATTCATCTGCGGGATGAGTTTTACATTGGTGTTTTCGTTATATAAGGTGGTGATGCAAAATAAAATCAATGTCAGTAGCAAACTGAAAATAAAAAAGCTTTGTGCTTTTAGCTTTTGTGTACACATAGAAATCATAAAAAGGAGAGCAGTGTGAGTGCTGATTTTATTGATGGTCGAGATATGTGGTTTTGATCATGATCAATTTTCGTTATTGCTAAAAAATAATTAAAGAATAACCCCGGAAAAAAACGAGTTAATCAAATCATTTTTCCGAATGATTGTTTTCTGGAACTAAATTGTGTAAAGGTTGCGCTGTTATATTTAAAGCAATTGTAAGCTAACGTATGTAATAAATTAAATAATTTACAGTAAGCTAAAAATCAGCCAGGTAATAATGACCTGGCTGATGGTACTAGTCTTTAGCAGTTGCGTTTTGCTTATGAAACAGTTCACGGAATACCGGATAAATATCATCCTGATCGCGGATATGCTGCATCGCAAAGTTTTCGAAAGTAGATTGCAGATGCTCATATTCTCGCCACAATGTCTGATGAGCGCGACGGGTAATTTCGATATAGCTGTAATAACGAACAACTGGCAGTAATTTCTTCGCCAGAATCTCATGGCACAGCGGAGAATCATCAGCCCAGTTGTCGCCGTCCGATGCTTGTGCAGCATAGATATTCCACTGCGCCGGGTTATAACGCTCTTTTACCACATCATCCATCAGTTTCAGCGCGCTGGAAACAATGGTGCCGCCCGTTTCCTGTGAGTAGAAAAACTCATGTTCATCAACTTCTTTTGCCTGGGTATGATGGCGAATGTAAACGACTTCCACGTTCTTGTATGTTCTGCTCAGGAACAGATACAGAAGTATATAAAAACGTTTGGCCATATCTTTGGTGGATTGATCCATCGAGCCAGAAACGTCCATCAGGCAGAACATTACTGCCTGGCTGGAGGGATCGGGCCGTTTCTCGTAATTTTTGTAGCGTAAATCGAAAGTGTCGATGAAAGGAACACGTTCAATTTTAGCTCGTAGTTCAGCAATTTCTTTGCGCAAGCGTTCCTCTTCCAGCAGTTGCGCAGGTTCAGTATTGCTGATTATCGCTAAATCTTCTTCCAGCGCGTGCAGTTCCCGCCGCTTGCCCGCGGTCATCGCGGTACGTCGTGCCAGCGAATTTTGCAATGAGCGTACCACGCTAATATTGGCCGGAACGCCGTTAGCGGTATAACCCGCGCGATGCGTTTTAAATTCGGTCAACTGGCGTTGCTGGTTTTGTTTCAGATTTGGTAAAGCCAAATCTTCAAACAGCAGATCGAGATACTCATCTTTCGAAATCTGAAAGACGAATTCATCCTGACCTTCACCGTCCTGGCTGGCCTGGCCCTGACCGCTACCAGAACCACCGCCGCCGCCTTGAGGCCGCTCAATACGGTCGTTCTGTACGAAATGGTCGTTGCCCGGATGAACGCGATGGCGCAAGCCGCCACGCCCCTGATGAAACATTGGTTCGCTGATATCTTCCGTTGGAATGGAAACAGACTCGCCGCTGTCGACATCGGTCACCGAACGCTTATTAATGGCCTCGGAGATCGACTGTTTAATTTGCGCTTTATAACGGCGTAAAAAACGCTGGCGATTCACCATGCTTTTATTTTTGCCGTTCAGACGCCGGTCAATAAACCAGGTCATATGCCCCCCGTACTGCATTTGCCAACTGTATGCTACGCCTGTGTTGCCGCCTGTCTGGCCCACGGTTCGCTGTCGTTGTAGGCCCGGCGCATGCGCACCGGGCCGTTGTTGTTAAGACGATTTACGTACGCGCAAATACCATTCGCACAGTAAACGCACCTGTTTACGTGTGTAGCCTTTTTCCATCATACGGTCGACAAAATCGTCGTGTTTCTTCTGCTCGTCGGTTGAGGTTTTGGCGTTAAACGAAATGACCGGCAACAACTCTTCGGTATTGGAGAACATTTTCTTCTCAATGACCGTGCGCAGTTTTTCGTAACTGGTCCAGTTCGGATTGCGTCCGCTGTTATTCGCTCTGGCACGCAGTACAAAGTTGACGATCTCGTTACGGAAATCTTTCGGATTGCTGATCCCCGCCGGTTTTTCTATTTTCTCCAGCTCGGCGTTCAGCGACTCGCGATCAAACAATTGACCAGTATCCGGGTCGCGATACTCCTGGTCCTGAATCCAGAAATCCGCATAGGTGACATAACGGTCGAAAATGTTCTGCCCATATTCAGAATAGGATTCAAGGTAGGCCGTCTGGATCTCTTTGCCGATAAACTCGGCATATTTCGGGATCAGATAACCTTTCAGAAACTCCAGATAGCGTTCTGCCTGCTCTTGCGGGAACTGCTCGCGCTCGATCTGCTGTTCCAGGACGTAGAACAGATGGACCGGGTTTGCTGCCACTTCTACATGATCGAAGTTGAACACGCGGGAGAGGATCTTAAACGCAAAACGCGTCGACAGACCGTTCATCCCTTCATCGACACCGGCGTAATCACGATATTCCTGATATGACTTGGCTTTCGGATCGGTATCTTTCAGGCTTTCGCCATCATAAACGCGCATCTTCGAATAAATGCTGGAGTTTTCTGGCTCTTTCAGGCGCGAAAGAATGGAAAAACGTGACAATGTTTCCAGCGTGCCTGGCGCGCATGGCGCGTGGGTCAATTCACTATGATTAAGTAATTTCTCGTAGATTTTGATCTCTTCGGAAATACGCAAGCAATACGGCACCTTCACGATATAGACACGGTCGAGGAAGGCTTCGTTGTTTTTATTATTACGGAAAGTCACCCATTCAGATTCGTTCGAGTGGGCGAGAATAATCCCGTTGAACGGCAGGGCGGAGATACCTTCCGTCCCGTTGTAGTTACCTTCCTGAGTAGCGGTTAACAGGGGATGCAGCACTTTAATCGGTGCTTTGAACATCTCAACAAATTCCATGATCCCCTGGTTGGCGCGGCACAGCGCACCGGAATAGCCGTAGGCATCCGGATCGTTCTGGGCGTGGTGTTCGAGTTTACGAATATCCACTTTCCCCACCAGCGCGGAAATATCCTGGTTGTTCTCATCGCCCGGTTCCGTTTTGGCAATGGCAATCTGTTGCAGAATAGACGGCCACACTTTGACCACGCGGAATTTAGTGATGTCGCCACCAAATTCATGCAGACGTTTTGCCGCCCACGGCGACATAATGGTGCCAAGGTAGCGGCGTGGAATGCCGTACTCTTTTTCAAGGATCTGCGCATCTTCCTGTGGATTGAACAGACAGAACGGATGATCGTTAACCGGGCTTCGCTCACCGTTGGCGCTCAATACATAAATAGGCACGCGTTGCATTAATGATTTCAGTCGTTCAGCAAGTGACGACTTACCCCCACCCACAGGCCCCAGCAGATACAGGATTTGTTTCTTCTCTTCCAGCCCCTGAGCCGCGTGTTTCAGATAAGAGACAATCTGTTCAATCGCGTCTTCCATGCCGTAAAACTCTTCAAATGCCGGATAACGTGCGATGACCCGGTTAGAAAAGAGTCGAGAAAGTCTGGGCTCCTGGGCTGTATCGACCATGACAGGCTCACCAATAGCCATCAATAGCCGCTCTGCCGCGTTGGCATAAGCACTGCGATCTTGCCGACAAATGGTAAGAAACTCCTGCAGTGTGAACTCTTCGTCCTTGGCAGCTTCATATCGCTGGCGATAGTGATCGAATATATTCATGGTATGCCGTCCTTTCGTTTTTTAGCACAGGTTAAGAGCCGTTCATATGAATAGTAGAGGCTCCCGGAAGAGGTAAACTGAACGACGTCTCTTGCTAAAACACAGCAACTCTCATGCCATCCTGCCGACCATGAGAACAACGTGCCCGGTGATACACCTTCAAAATTAAGCGTAGATGGCAATTGAGAAACTTGCCTGCATGGCTTTCTGAATTTCAATGGCATATCAACAACTCATCCATAAAAATTGCATAACTAATGTAAAGAATAATGCCGCCATTAATGCAGAATTCATTCAGCTGTAAGCACTGCGTCATCTGCGTCAGGAAAATTAAACAGTTACCTTTGGAAATGAAAACGTAAAAAGTTTGGGTTTCGTTGTATTGACGGGTAAACTTTGTCGCCCGCTAAACATTTGTTTAAGGAATGATTAATTGTGACCAAACTCAAACTTCTGGCACTTGGAGTGCTTATCGCAACGTCTGCAGGCGTAGCACACGCTGAAGGTAATTTTTCCCTGGGCGCAGGCGTAGGTGTCGTTGAACACCCTTATAAAGATTACGATACCGATGTTTACCCAGTACCGGTAATCAACTACGAAGGCGATAACTTCTGGTTCCGTGGCTTAGGTGGTGGTTACTACCTGTGGAATGATGCAACGGATAAACTCTCAATTACCGCTTACTGGTCGCCGCTCTACTTCAAAGCCAAAGACAGTGGCGATCACCAAATGCGTCACCTGGATGACCGTAAGAGCACCATGATGGCTGGTCTGTCTTACGCTCACTTTACCCAGTATGGTTACCTGCGTACCACCCTGGCTGGCGATACCCTGGATAACAGCAACGGCATTGTCTGGGATATGGCCTGGTTGTATCGTTACACCAACGGCGGCCTGACCGTGACCCCGGGTATCGGTGTGCAGTGGAACAGCGAAAACCAGAACGAATACTATTATGGCGTATCGCGTAAAGAGTCCGCTCGCAGCGGTCTGCGTGGCTATAACCCGAATGACAGCTGGAGCCCGTATCTGGAGCTGAGTGCCAGCTACAACTTCCTCGGCGACTGGAACGTTTATGGCTCCGCGCGCTATACCCGTCTGTCTGACGAAGTTACTGACAGCCCGATGGTGGATAAATCCTGGACTGGCCTGATTTCTACCGGAATCACCTACAAATTCTGATAATGCATCTTTCCAGGGCATTTTGTGCATAAAAACAGGGCGTAATGCCCTGTTTTGCATTACGGTGGTGCAAAAACTGGGAGGAAGCGATGCAACAGAAAACGATTCAATTTAGTGGCGATGTCTCACTGCCAGCCATAGGGCAGGGAACATGGTATATGGGCGAAGAGGTCAGTCAGCGTAAAACCGAAGTTGATGCACTGCGTGCGGGCATTGATCTTGGTTTAACTCTCATTGATACCGCCGAAATGTATGCCGATGGCGGTGCCGAAAAGGTGGTTGGTGAAGCATTATCCGGCCTGCGTGATAAGGTTTTCCTCGTTTCCAAAGTCTATCCGTGGAATGCCGGCGGGCAAAAAGCCATTAACGCTTGCGAAGCCAGTTTACGTCGTCTCAATACCGATTATCTCGATCTCTACTTATTGCACTGGTCTGGCAGTTTCGCTTTTGAAGAGACTGTTGCGGCAATGGAAAAACTGATCGCCCAGGGCAAAATTCGTCGCTGGGGCGTTTCTAATCTTGATTATGCCGACATGCAGGAACTCTGGCAGGTGCCAGGGGGAAATCAGTGCGCTACCAATCAGGTGCTTTATCATCTCGGTTCGCGCGGTATTGAATATGATCTGCTACCCTGGTGTCAGCAACAACATATGCCAGTGATGGCATACAGTCCGTTGGCGCAGGCCGGGCGCTTACGTAATGGCTTGCTAAAAAACGCAGTGGTCAACGAAATAGCTCATGCTCACAATGCCACTGCCGCGCAAGTTTTGCTGGCGTGGGTGATCAGCCATCAGGGCGTGATGGCGATTCCGAAAGCGGCAACTGTCGCACATGTCCAACAAAATGCGGCAGTGTTGGAATTGACGCTTTCAGGGGAAGAACTGACGATGCTGGAAAAAGCGTACCCGGCACCAAAAGGAAAAACTGCACTGGATATGGTGTGATTTGCTGCAAGGCCGGATGCATGCATCCGGCACAGTAACTCACGCAAATTAACGTTTGGCAACGCGAATGGATTGCGCCAGATGTGAAGGTTTCTCTTTGGTGACTTTTTGAGTTTCTGAGGCGTAAGCTGTTTCTACACAAACAAATGTTTTGTAGCCATCATCCGGCATATCGCCCATGCTGACTGAAAGCGCCGGTCCTGGGTTCCAGCCAACGACGTTCAGATGATGCTGGTGGCCTACGGTGACAATACGATTCAACGCTTCGTCATTAATCACACTGCAATCTTGCGCATTCAGATACACGCGATCGGTACGATCAGGGAAGGTCTGAATACCGTCGGTCAGTACATCTTCTTTTGCGTCATTTACTTTATCAATGAAGCGATCGCCCAGTCCGCTGACGCTTACCTTAGCAATATCACCCACGTTAAAGTAGGTATGCAGGGCAGAGGTGGTTTCAAATTCGCCATGTGATTCAAGATCGATTTCACAGGTTTTACCCACGCGGAAATGCGCTAACAGCGTAAAGTCGTGCGGCCAGAATTTTTTCGTCTCTTCGCTTTGTGTCAGTTCGAAAGTCAGCGCCACGCCATCGGTATCTTCACTATGTGATTTCAGCGTCCACGGCAGGTTACGGGCAAAACCGTGCGCAGGCAGACCTTGTTGTGCAGCCGGACCAAACCACGGCCAGCAAACCGGTACGCCACCGCGAATGGCGACACCATTTTTAAACGGGGTATTGTTGCTCAACCACAGAACTTCTTCCTCACCCGCAGGTTTCCACGAGAGAAGATGAGCGCCCTGTAATGCAAAAGAGGCTTTTACCTGGGGATGATCGACCACAATAAGGTCCAGTTCATCCAGCTTACGACGGGAGAGGACAGGGGTAATTTGTTCGATGACCGGAAGGGCAAAAATTTTCTTAATCATGACGCAGTCCTTTAACTTCATTTCATCAGGTAAAAAAAAGAGCGACCGAAGTCGCTCTTTATAGATCACAGTATCATCTCAACTTATTTGGAGATGTGAGCGATCAGGTCCAGAACTTTGTTGGAGTAACCGGTTTCGTTGTCGTACCAGGATACCAGTTTCACGAAGTTGTCGTTCAGAGCGATACCAGCTTTAGCATCGAACACGGAAGTGCAAACTTCGCCGTTGAAATCGGTAGATACTACGTCATCTTCGGTGTAGCCCAGAACGCCTTTCATTTCGCCTTCAGCAGCAGCTTTAACGGCAGCTTTGATCTGCTCGTAAGTTGCAGCTTTTTCCAGACGAACGGTCAGGTCAACTACGGATACGTTCGGAGTCGGAACGCGGAACGCCATACCAGTCAGTTTGCCATTCAGTTCTGGCAGTACTTTACCTACAGCTTTAGCAGCACCGGTAGAGGACGGGATGATGTTCTGGGAAGCGCCACGGCCGCCGCGCCAGTCTTTGTGAGACGGGCCGTCAACGGTTTTCTGAGTAGCGGTGGTAGCGTGAACGGTGGTCATCAGACCTTCGATGATACCGAAGTTATCGTTGATAACTTTAGCCAGCGGAGCCAGGCAGTTGGTGGTGCAGGAAGCGTTGGAAACGATGTCCTGGCCAGCATATTTGTCGAAGTTAGCGCCTTTAACGAACATAGGAGTGTTGTCTTTAGACGGACCAGTCATAACCACTTTTTTCGCACCAGCGGTGATGTGTTTACGAGCAGTTTCGTCAGTCAGGAACAGACCAGTTGCTTCAGCGACAACGTCAACACCAACTTCGTCCCATTTCAGGTTAGCCGGATCACGTTCAGCGGTAACACGGATTTTTTTACCGTTAACGATCAGATGACCGTCTTTCACTTCAACGGTACCGTCGAAACGGCCGTGAGTGGAGTCATATTTCAGCATGTATGCCATGTAATCAGCGTCTAACAGGTCGTTGATTGCAACGATCTCGATGTCAGAACGTTTCTGAGCAGCACGGAAAACAATGCGACCGATACGGCCAAAACCGTTGATACCTACTTTGATAGTCATATATTCCACCAGCTATTTGTTAGTGAATAAAAGGTTGCCTGTAAAATTACAAAAACCTTACGCAGCGTCAAGCGGAATCGTGTCAATCATTGCGACAAATCAATCCTCTGCCTAAGCATTACGCGACTGACTTGCCTCACTCTTCCTTTGTGCCTGAAACCACATGAGGGCGGCGCCGAGAATTTTAAAGGGCAATTATGATAAAAATGTGATTTTCATCACGATTCAGGCGCTGCCATTTCGCTGAGATCAAGTTTAGGACAAATTTTTGCCAGTTGGTGTTAATGTTTTGTTAGAATTGGTCGCGTAATGTGAGTGTGATTAAAGTGAGATGTGAGCAAATGGCTAACAAACCTTCGGCAGACGAACTGAAAAACAAATTGTCCGAGATGCAGTTTTACGTGACACAGAATCACGGGACGGAGCCGCCATTTACTGGCCGTTTACTGCACAATAAGCGTGACGGCGTTTACCACTGTTTGATCTGCGATGCCCCTCTGTTTCACTCCCAGTCTAAATATGATTCAGGTTGTGGCTGGCCGAGCTTCTACGAACCGGTGAGTGAAGATTCAATTCGTTATATCAAAGACTTGTCACATGGAATGCAGCGCATCGAGATTCGTTGCGGTAACTGTGATGCCCATCTTGGACATGTCTTTCCTGATGGGCCGCAGCCCACAGGCGAACGTTATTGTGTTAACTCAGCCTCTTTACGTTTCACTGATGGTGAAAATGGCGAAGAAATCAACGGTTGAAAAAACGATTCAGCAACTTATTCCACAGGAGCGGAAAAAATCATGAATCTTGATGAAATGATCAACAGCATGACGCCTGAGGTTTACCAGCGTTTATCGACCGCTGTTGAACTGGGAAAATGGCCAGATGGCGTTGCGCTGACCGAACAACAAAAAGAGAACTGCCTGCAACTGGTTATGCTGTGGCAAGCACGAAACAATACCGACGCGCAGCATATGACCATCGACACCAACGGTCAGATGGTGATGAAGAGCAAGCAGCAGCTGAAAGAAGATTTTGGTATTACGGCGAAGCCAATTGCTATGTTTAAGTGATGGAGTTATCCCCTTTACAGGTAATTAATAAAGGGGATTGCCTGAAATTAATTGTCCAATCCCTCGTCGATTTCGTTTGTAGCTTTAAACCTTTCCGGAGCTTCTCGTCTGTATTAACTCCCTGAATTTTTCATCCCTGAATCCTTTCTTTCGTTAAGAGGGATCACTGCTGAATTTCCCTCTTTTGCGTACCGCCTTCCATCAATCTGTAACCCGTTCTCAGGTTTTCTGCGTATTTGTGATCTAAGTTGTAAATCGCAGGTCATTATCTGTGTTTTAAAGATTTAATGTTGACCTCAAAAATTATGTGGGTAAGTATGATGGTCATCTAAGCAAAACAAAACACAGAGGATGACGCAATGAAAGCACTGGCTCGGTTTGGCAAGGCCTTTGGCGGCTACAAGATGATTGATGTCCCACGGCCCGTTTGTGGCCCGGAAGATGTGGTGATTGAAATTAAAGCCGCAGCTATCTGTGGTGCAGACATGAAACACTACAACGTTGATAGCGGTTCAGATGAGTTTAACTCGATTCGTGGCCATGAATTTGCAGGCCGAATTGCGCAGGTTGGCGAAAAAGTCAAAGACTGGAAAGTGGGGCAGCGCGTCGTCTCTGATAACAGTGGTCATGTTTGCGGCGTTTGTCCTGCCTGTGAACAAGGTGATTTTCTGTGTTGTACAGAAAAAGTGAATCTTGGTCTGGATAACAATACCTGGGGCGGTGGCTTTTCCAAATATTGTCTGGTCCCTGGCGAAATCCTCAAAATTCATCGCCATGCGCTGTGGGAAATTCCCGAAGGCGTCGATTATGAGGACGCAGCCGTACTTGACCCTATCTGTAATGCCTACAAATCCATCGCGCAGCAATCGAAATTCCTTCCTGGTCAGGATGTGGTTGTCATTGGCACTGGCCCGCTCGGGCTGTTCTCTGTACAAATGGCGCGGATTATGGGGGCGGTAAATATCGTCGTCGTTGGTCTGCAAGAAGATGTAGCGGTCCGCTTCCCGGTTGCAAAAGAACTGGGGGCGACGGCAGTAATAAATGGTTCTACCGAAGATGTGGTGGCGCGCTGCCAGCAAATTTGTGGCAAAGACAATCTCGGACTGGTGATTGAATGCTCCGGTGCCAATATCGCACTGAAACAAGCCATCGAAATGCTGCGCCCGAATGGGGAAGTGGTACGCGTTGGAATGGGCCTCAAACCTCTTGATTTCTCGATTAATGACATTACCGCATGGAACAAAAGCATCATTGGGCATATGGCCTATGACTCCACCTCCTGGCGTAACGCTATCCGGCTATTAGCCAGCGGCGCTATCAACGTCAAACCGATGATCACGCATCGTATCGGCCTTTCGCAATGGCGCGAAGGGTTTGATGCGATGGTCGATAAAACCGCAATCAAAGTGATTATGACTTACGACTTTGATGAATAACTACTCTCCTGAAGGAACGTTATCGCATGGAACAGATAACAAAACCGCATTGCGGCGCCCGGCTGGATCGTTTACCGGATTGTCGCTGGCATTCATCAATGTTTGCCGTCGTCGCTTTTGGCTTGCTTGTCTGCTGGAGTAATGCCGTAGGAGGCTTGATTCTCGCGCAGTTAAAAGCGTTGGGCTGGACAGATAACTCCACCACCGCCACCTTCTCGGCAATTACGACCGCCGGAATGTTTCTCGGTGCGCTGGTGGGCGGCATTATCGGAGACAAAACCGGACGCAGAAACGCGTTCATCCTCTATGAGGCCATTCATATTGTCTCTATGGTTATTGGCGCTTTCTCGCCAAATATGGATTTCTTGATTGCCTGCCGCTTTGTGATGGGGGTCGGGCTGGGGGCATTACTGGTTACTCTGTTTGCCGGCTTCACCGAATATATGCCCGGTAGAAATCGTGGAACGTGGTCCAGTCGGGTTTCATTTATTGGCAACTGGTCATATCCGCTCTGTTCATTGATTGCGATGGGACTTACACCGCTAATTAGTGCCGAGTGGAACTGGCGAGTACAACTGCTCATTCCCGCAATATTGTCGCTTATCGCTACCGCGCTGGCCTGGCGTTACTTTCCTGAATCACCGCGCTGGCTGGAATCGCGCGGACGGTATCAGGAAGCAGAGCAAGTCATGCGGAACATTGAAGAAGGGGTCATTCGCCAGACGGGTAAACCCTTACCGCCAGTGGTTATTGCTGATGACGGTAAAGCGCCACAAGTGGTGCCTTATTCTGCCTTACTGACGGGAGTATTACTGAGACGGGTTATTTTAGGCTCTTGTGTACTTATTGCCATGAACGTTGTGCAGTACACGTTAATTAACTGGTTGCCAACGATATTCATGACCCAGGGAATTAATTTAAAAGACTCCATTGTCTTAAATACTATGAGTATGTTTGGCGCGCCGTTTGGCATTTTTATTGCCATGCTGGTGATGGATAAAATTCCGCGCAAAACAATGGGGGTTGGGCTGTTAATTCTGATTGCGGTGCTCGGATATATCTATTCACTGCAAACCAGTATGTTGCTCATAACGTTGATTGGTTTCTTCCTGATTACTTTCGTCTATATGTACGTTTGCTATGCCTCGGCAGTGTATGTACCTGAAATCTGGCCGACAGAAGCCAAATTGCGTGGCTCGGGCCTGGCGAATGCAGTAGGGCGGATCAGTGGTATTGCCGCACCTTATGCCGTCGCAGTGTTACTAAGCAGCTATGGTGTTACTGGGGTATTTATCCTGCTTGGCGCTGTTTCAATTATTGTTGCAATTGCTATCGCCACCATTGGAATTGAAACCAAAGGTGTCTCGGTTGAAAGTCTAAGTATTGAAGCTGTGACTAATAAATAATTTTTAGGGGGATAAATGAAAAATTCAAAAGCAATATTACAAGTACCTGGCACCATGAAAATTATTGCTGCAGATATACCCGTACCCAAAGAAGATGAAGTGCTGATTAAAGTGGAATATGTCGGTATTTGCGGTTCAGATGTACATGGTTTTGAATCAGGGCCGTTTATTCCACCTAAAGACCCAAATCAGGAAATTGGCCTGGGCCATGAATGTGCGGGGACGATTGTGGCTGTGGGAAGCCGCGTGCGTAAATTTAAACCAGGGGATCGGGTAAATATCGAACCTGGCGTTCCTTGTGGCCACTGCCGTTACTGCCTGGAAGGCAAATACAACATTTGCCCGGATGTCGATTTTATGGCGACGCAACCGAACTACCGTGGTGCATTAACGCACTATCTGTGTCATCCGGCGAGCTTTACTTACAAACTGCCCGACAACATGGACACGATGGAAGGGGCGCTGGTGGAGCCTGCGGCGGTCGGGATGCACGCCGCCATGCTGGCAGATGTTAAACCTGGCAAAAAGATTGTCATTCTGGGCGCGGGATGTATTGGTTTAATGACTTTGCAAGCCTGCAAGTGCCTCGGGGCAACGGAAATTGCCGTGGTCGATGTGCTGGAAAAACGTCTGGCAATGGCGGAACAGCTTGGTGCGGCAATGGTCATCAATGGCGCTAAACAAGACACTATTGCGTGCTGTCAGCAATTTACCGAAGACATGGGTGCAGATATTGTTTTTGAAACAGCGGGTTCTGCGGTAACGGTAAAACAAGCTCCCTATCTGGTGATGCGCGGTGGAAAAATTATGATTGTCGGCACAGTACCCGGCGATTCGGCCATCAACTTTCTCAAAATCAATCGGGAAGTCACCATCCAGACGGTTTTCCGCTATGCCAACCGTTATCCGGTCACGATTGAAGCTATTTCATCAGGGCGATTCGATGTGAAATCGATGGTAACGCATATTTACGATTACCAGGATGTACAACAGGCATTTGAAGAGTCGGTTAACAACAAACGCGACATTATTAAAGGCGTTATTAAACTTAGCGATTAATTACTACGGGAGAACGGAATATGCTAGCAGATATCAGATTTTGGGAAAACGATGCCACCAATAAACATTATGCAATTGCCCATTTTAACGTATGGAATGCTGAAATGTTAATGGGTGTTATCGACGCAGCAGAAGAAGCAAAATCACCGGTTATTATTTCCTTTGGTACGGGATTTGTCGGAAATACCTCATTCGAAGATTTCTCGCATATGATGGTATCGATGGCACAAAAAGCAACGGTACCGGTAATTACCCACTGGGATCATGGCCGGAGTATGGAAATTATCCATAACGCCTGGACTCATGGAATGAACTCCTTAATGCGCGATGCATCCGCGTTTGATTTCGAAGAAAATATTCGTTTAACCAAAGAGGCTGTTGATTTCTTCCATCCGCTGGGTATTCCGGTAGAGGCGGAATTAGGGCATGTCGGTAATGAAACCGTTTATGAGGAAGCGCTGGCGGGCTATCACTATACCGATCCTGACCAGGCCGCAGAATTTGTTGAACGCACGGGCTGTGACTCATTGGCTGTCGCCATTGGCAACCAGCATGGGGTTTATACGTCAGAGCCACAATTGAACTTTGAGGTCGTCAAACGCGTACGCGATGCCGTTTCTGTTCCGCTGGTTTTACATGGCGCATCGGGGATCAGTGATGCTGACATTAAAACTGCAATTTCGTTGGGTATCGCGAAAATCAACATTCATACGGAACTGTGTCAGGCCGCAATGGTGGCAGTGAAAGAAAACCAGGACCAGCCTTTCCTGCATTTAGAGCGTGAAGTGCGTAAAGCCGTAAAAGAACGGGCGTTGGAAAAAATTAAACTGTTTGGTTCTGATGGCAAAGCGGAATGATGATATGGATAATCTCGATGTTATTTGTATAGGTGCCGCTATTGTTGATATTCCATTACAACCGGTCAGTAAAAATATCTTTGATGTAGATTCTTATCCTCTTGAAAGAATCGCAATGACCACCGGGGGCGATGCAATAAATGAAGCAACAATTATTTCTCGTCTGGGGCATCGTACCGCATTAATGAGCCGCATTGGTAAAGATGCCGCAGGGCAATTTATTCTCGACCATTGTCGCAAAGAGAATATTGATATTCAAAGCCTGAAACAGGATGTCAGCATAGATACCTCTATTAACGTTGGACTGGTGACGGAGGATGGCGAGCGGACGTTTGTCACGAACCGTAACGGCAGTTTGTGGAAATTAAATATTGACGATGTTGATTTTGCGCGGTTTCCTCAGGCGAAATTATTATCACTGGCCAGTATTTTCAACAGTCCTCTATTGGATGGTAAAGCGCTAACAGAAATTTTTACGCAAGCGAAAGCCCGGCAGATGATCATTTGTGCCGATATGATCAAACCGCGGTTGAATGAAACGCTGGATGATATTTGCGAAGCATTGAGTTATGTCGATTATCTGTTTCCAAATTTTGCCGAGGCAAAATTACTCACAGGGAAAGATACGTTGGATGAAATTGCTGACTGCTTTCTTGAGTGCGGTGTAAAAACGGTAGTAATTAAGACGGGTAAAAACGGCTGTTACATCAAGCGTGGTGAAATGACGATGACGGTACCAGCAGTAGCGGGAATTACGGCCATCGACACCATTGGCGCGGGCGATAACTTTGCTTCAGGTTTTATTGCGGCACTGCTGGAAGGTAAAGAACTGCGTGAATGCGCGCGCTTTGCCAATGCAACGGCAGCTATATCGGTACTGAGTGTTGGTGCCACCACCGGTGTGAAAAACAGAAAGCTGGTCGAACAATTGCTGGATGAATATGAAGGGTAATGAAGGCAAATGAAAATGATACCTTTAGGCACAACGGATATAACGCTTTCTCGGATGGGGTTGGGGACATGGGCCATTGGCGGTGGCCCTGCATGGAATGGTGATCTCGATCGGCAAATTTGTATTGATACAATTATTGAAGCTCATCGTTGCGGTATTAACCTGATTGATACTGCGCCAGGATATAACTTTGGCAACAGTGAAGTTATTGTCGGGCAGGCGTTAAAACAATTGCCTCGCGAACAAATTGTCGTCGAAACGAAATGCGGTATTGTCTGGGAACGAGAAGGCAGTTTATTCAACAAAGTCGGCGATCGTCAGTTGTACAAAAACCTCTCTCCTGAATCTATCCGCGAAGAAGTCGATGCCAGCTTGCAACGTCTCGGCATTGACTACATCGATATTTACATGACGCACTGGCAGTCGGTGCCGCCTTGTTTTACGCCGATTGCAGAAACCGTAGCAGTACTTAATGAACTGAAGACTGAGGGGAAGATTCGTTCGATAGGCGCTGCTAATGTCGAAGCTGACCATATACGCGAATATCTGCGATATGGTGAGCTGGATATTATTCAGGCGAAATATAGCATCCTCGATCGGGCAATGGAAAACGAACTGCTGCCGCTATGTCAGGATAACGGCATTGTGGTTCAGGTCTATTCACCGTTAGAGCAGGGACTGCTGACAGGTACCATCACTCGCGATTATATTCCGGGCGGAGCACGGGCAAATAAAGTTTGGTTCCAGCGTGAAAATATGCTCAAAGTGATTGATATGCTTGAACAGTGGCGGCCACTTTGTGCGCGTTATCAGTGCACAATTCCTACTCTGGCGCTGGCGTGGATATTAAAACAGAGTGATTTAATCTCCATTCTTAGTGGAGCAACCGCGCCGGAACAGGTACGCGAAAACGTGGCGGCACTGAATATCAACTTATCGGATGCTGATGCAATATTGATGAGGGGAATGGCAGAGGCTCTGGGGCGTTAACTACTCCACACGATCCACCTCTGTTTCTTTGAAAACTGTGATTAAAATCTGTGATTCAAACAGGTTATTTTGAAAGTAAACATCGCTTATGCGATAATCGCGCTAATGTGATGTAAAAGAGACAGGGGTGTAATCGTGGCGGCAAAAGACAGGATTCAGGCAATTAAACAGATGGTTGCCAACGATAAAAAAGTAACGGTTTCGAATTTGAGCTCGATTTTTCAGGTAACCGAAGAAACCATTCGCCGCGATCTTGAGAAGCTGGAAGATGAAGGTTTTTTGACCAGAACTTATGGTGGCGCTGTTTTAAATACAGCGATGCTGACGGAAAATATTCATTTTTATAAGCGCGCTTCGTCGTTTTATGAAGAGAAGCAGCTTATTGCTCGCAAAGCATTACCCTTTATCGACAATAAAACGACGATGGCAGCCGATTCCAGTAGTACCGTTATGGAATTGCTCAAATTGTTACAGGACCGTAGTGACCTGACGTTGCTGACAAACTCGGCGGAAGCCATTCATGTTCTGGCTCAGTCAGAAATTAAAGTTGTTTCAACCGGTGGGGAACTAAACAAAAATACACTTTCTCTGCAAGGGCGAATTACTAAAGAGATCATCAGCCGCTATCACGTCGATATTATGGTGATGAGTTGTAAAGGTCTTGATATTAACAGTGGCGCGCTGGATTCGAACGAAGCTGAAGCTGAAATCAAAAAGACAATGATCCGCCAGGCGGCAGAAGTCGCGTTATTAGTCGATCACTCCAAGTTTGATCGCAAAGCTTTTGTCCAGTTAGCTGACTTTAGTCATATTAATTACATAATAACTGATAAATCACCGGGTGCAGAATGGGAAGAATTTTGCAAAGACAATAATATCCAGCTGGTGTGGTAGCTTAAACACACGTTGTCAATGTTATTTGTTCCAGCGCCTGTGAAATAAAATGATGATAAAAATGCGGCAAGTAAATTTGCCGCAATTGCTACCTTTTTTAGCAAAATTCGAGGCACCAAATGGAACAATATGATCAAATTGGCGCAAGACTGGACCGCTTGCCTTTGGCCCGGTTTCATTATCGTATATTTGGCATTATAAGTTTTAGTCTGTTATTAACGGGGTTTTTAAGTTATTCAGGCAATGTTGTTTTAGCAAAGCTGGTAAGCAATGGATGGTCAAATAATTTCCTCAATGCTGCTTTTACGTCGGCATTGATGTTTGGTTATTTCATCGGTTCGCTTGCCGGTGGATTCATTGGTGATTACTGTGGACGGCGCCGGGCATTCCGCATAAACCTTCTGATTGTCGGTATTGCGGCGACAGGCGCTTCTTTCGTCCCTGATATGTACTGGCTCATCTTCTTTCGCTTCCTGATGGGGACAGGAATGGGGGCGCTGATTATGGTTGGCTATGCTTCATTTACTGAGTTTATTCCCGCTCTGGTTCGTGGAAAATGGTCCGCGCGACTCTCATTTGTCGGCAACTGGTCGCCCATGTTGTCAGCGGCGATTGGCGTTGTCGTTATCGCTTTCTTCAGTTGGCGCATAATGTTTCTACTGGGCGGCGTTGGGATAATATTAGCATGGTTACTTTCTGGTAAATATTTTATTGAGTCGCCTCGTTGGCTGGCGGGTATTGGACAATTACCGGGAGCAGAAAGACAACTTCGTGAAGTAGAGCAGCAAATCGAAAAAGAGAAGGGTATTCATCTACCACCACTTGCTTTGAGGCAAAGCGAAAGTCGGAGTTATGAAATCAGTGGTACTTTTTGGTTGCTATTTAAAGGCGAGATGTTGCGGCGCACGTTAGTCGCGATTACGGTTTTAATTGCAATGAATATTTCGCTTTATACTATCACCGTATGGATACCGACCATATTTGTTAACTCTGGTATTGATGTTGATAAATCGATATTAATGACCGCTGTTATTATGATTGGTGCTCCGGTGGGAATATTCATTGCTGCGTTAGTTATTGATCACTTTCCTCGCCGATTATTTGGCTCGTCTTTGCTTATAATTATTGCTGTGTTGGGATATATATATTCGATACAAACTACAGAATGGGCTATTTTAGGCTATGGTCTGGTAATGATCTTCTTTCTTTATATGTATGTTTGTTTCGCGTCTGCGGTGTATATCCCGGAACTTTGGCCAACCCATTTACGCCTGCGCGGCTCGGGATTTGTTAATGCAGTAGGACGAATCGTCGCGGTCTTCACTCCTTATGGCGTCGCGGCGTTATTAACGCATTATGGTTCGATAACGGTCTTTATGGTGCTTGGTGTCATGTTGGTGTTATGTGCGCTGGTCCTCTCCATTTTTGGCATCGAAACGCGGAAGGTGTCGCTGGAACGAATTTCTGGTGTGAATTGAATTTTCGCTGATTGTGTCAATTGCCAGATGCAACGCTGGCGTGTTTATCTGGCCTACGATGTAATTAAGGAATTGTAGGCCAGAGATGGATCTGACTAATTTTATCCCTGCGTCTCTTCCCAGTCTGCCAGCGTGTACAATGTTGCTCCGGCAACTGACATCTCCATAAACGCGTGCGCACTGTCCTGCGGCTGGATATTCACGCCACGACAGCCATCGGTAATCACGTTCACCTTATAACCTAACTGCAACGCGTCCAGGACGGTAAACTTCACGCAATAGTCCGTAGCCAGCCCCATAACGATCAATTCATTGATTTCATGGTCGCGCAACCAACCATCGAGCTCGGTTTTCTGCCGCCGCCCGTTATCAAAAAAGGCACTGTAACTGTCGACTAAAGAATTTTCGCCTTTGTGAAACACGGCATCTATCGACTTTTGCGCCAGCAGAGGATGCAACGCTGCACCTTCGCTGTGTTGCACACAGTGATCGGGCCAGAAGGTTTGCGGTAGGCCATCAAGCTGACCCTGTGTATAAGGCTCTACACCTTGCTGGCTGGCGAAGCTGCCGTGATTGGCCGGATGCCAGTCCTGACTGGCGACGACCGCTTCACCGCGCGCTTTGCACCAGCTTATCAGGGCATTAGCAACATCAACCGTGCTATCGCCTTCGGCAACAGCCAGCGCACCGCCAGCGCAGAAATCATTTTGTAAATCGACCAGTAACAGAGCGCGTTGGGGCATTACAGTCTCCTTAATCATCCGGCGTCAGTTCGCCGCGCAGGTTTTGGCTCATGGCCTTGCGAATGGTTTCGGTATCCAGTCCCTGGCTGAGCAGGTAGTGCAGTTTGGTTAGCGTGGCTTCTACGGTCATATCCGCACCGCCAATAACACCGGCATGGGCGAGGGCGTTACCGGTGGCATAACCGCCCATATTCACTTTACCGGACATGCATTGTGTCAGGTTAACCACCACAATTCCGCGATCGCTGGCTTCTTGTAATTCTTGCAGGAATGCTTTGTTTTGCGGCGCATTACCCACGCCATAAGAGCGCAGAATCAACGCCTTAACCGGTTGACGCAGGAAGTTACGTACGACGTCAGCAGAAATCCCTGGATAAATCGTCACTACGCCGATCGGCTGTGGTGTAATCGGATGAACGATCAGCTCACCAGTGCCGTGTGGGGCGGGCGGTGTATTTAAACGGCGAATATGAATACCCGCTTCCAGTAACGGCGGAAGATTTGGTGACGCGAAGGCATCAAAACCATCGGCATGGGCTTTGGTGGTGCGGTTGCCGCGATACAGGCGATTATTAAAAAAGAGTGTGACTTCGTTGATGGGATAGTTCGCCGCAACGTACAACGCATTCAGCAAATTGATTTGACCGTCAGAGCGTAACTCGGCTAATGGGATTTGTGACCCTGTCACAATAACCGGTTTTCCGAGGTTCTCCAGCATGAACGACAGCGCAGAGGCGGTATACGCCATCGTGTCGGTGCCGTGCAGAATGACAAAACCATCGTACTCGTCATAGTGCGCTTTAATATCTTCAGCAATATGCTGCCAGTCCTCTGGCGTCATATCAGAAGAATCCATCAGCGGCGTGTATTCATGAATGGTGAAATCCGGCATCTCTGGGCGATGGAACTCTGGCATCAGCGCCAGCTGGCGTTGTAGATGGCCCGACACCGGAATATATCCCTGCTCGGAACGCTGCATCCCGATGGTCCCGCCCGTGTAGGCAACGTAAATTGATTTCTTTTGCATGATATTGATATGAATGATACCGAAAGAGCAAAAGTATATACGTGAGGGGCAGCGAGCGCACCTGGATACTCTGTGGATATGAGAAAAGCCCGGCGGAACAGAGGGATTAGCGTTCCGCCGGAGAAAAATGGTTAATCCTGCAACGCATAGGTTACAGTCGTGACTACGCGCACCGTTTTGTTAATCGCCGAGGGATCATCTTCGTCACTGCCACTGGCGAAGATCTGGAATACGCCTTGTGACGCATCGCTAATGGACCCCACCTGACTACCTGAATCCGTCGCAAACTGTAATGCTGCGTTGCGTGCATCTTTCGTTGCGGCAGCAATCATCTCCGCGCGAACTGCGCCAATACCATTAAAGCGGTAGGCGATTTTGCTATCAGCGATCGCGCCATCTGTGGCGATTTGCAGGTCGTTTAATTTAGCGACGATTTTTTCGACGGCAGCAACGTTATGCGTTTTTATCGTAACAGACCCGTCAGCGTTATAGCGTGGCATCGTCGGATCATCTTTGAGGTAAAAGGCATCCGTTCGCTTACTTGTCCATTGACCCACGTTGATCTCTTTGTCGTTAATCCCCTGAGCGTGGAATTCGGCAACAATCTTTTTCTGCGCATCTTCAAGTTTCGGGAACAGTTCGCCAGGAACATTACCCTTAAAGTTGATAGCAATTGTTAATTCAGCCGTATCTGCGCGAACTTCTTTTTCTGAAAGCCCCCGCACGTTCACATAACGGTTGTTGGTTTTTAGATGTTTAACACCATCGCCAACAAAATAACCACAGGCGCTGATCCCCAGTCCGAGGACAATAGCGGCAATTAAAGAGGGTGCCTTATTCACTGATGACTCCATATCAGATGCTAAATGAGCAAGGGAATGTAGTGGAGAGAGGGAGTGAAAGACAGTCCGGTTCAGGAGTGTGGCCGACAGCATATCGGCCACATATTTGCAGGAATTAACGCACGTTGGCGCAGGTCAGGCAAAACGCGTAACGGTTTTGCGGATCGTTAAAGGCCGCCAGCTTGTCGCTTTCGCTTTTAACGGTTGAAGCGACCGAGGCCAGCGGCGCAGGCAGCATGGCCTGGAACGCATCTGGCAGCATTGCCCGGACAGAACCAGACATGTTGTCCATCACTTTGTCGAAGAAGGTCGGTTCATCGACGTAATATTCCAGATGCCATTGTTTCAGTTTTGCCAGTTCAGCCGCTTTGGCAACTGCATCATCGAAATCACCGAGACTATCGACCAGCCCATTCGCTTTTGCATCCTGACCGGTCCAGACATGGCCCTGGGCGATTTTATCAATCTGCTCTGGCGTCGAATTACGCGAATCAGCAACCAGCGTGATAAAGCGTTTATAGCCGTTCTCAATGCTCAATTGCATCATCTGCTGCACTTCTGGCGGCAGTGATTTAGTGATGGAAACATCTGCCAATGGTGATGTAGACACGCCATCGGTATGTACACCAATCGAATCGAGACTGTTTTCTACCGTGGTGATCACGCCGAAGATACCGATAGAACCGGTCAGGGTGCTCGGGTTAGCCACAATGTAATTGGCCGGCGTGGAGATCCAGTAACCACCGGATGCCGCCATACCGCCCATTGACACAACCACAGGCTTGCCAGCGGCTCTGGCGGCTGCCAGTTCAGCGCGAATCACTTCAGAAGCCGTTACGCTTCCGCCAGGGCTGTTTACGCGCAGAACGATCGCTTTCACTTTCGGATCAAGGCGAGCGTCACGGATTTGTGCCGCAGTCGTATCGCCGCCAACATTCCCCTGAGTTTCTTCGCCATCCATAATCGCGCCATTAGCGAAGACGACACCGATGCTGTCGCCGGTATCTGCCGGAGTTTTCAGTGCGTAATCGTAATAACTGATGGCGCGATAATTTTTATCAGCCTTGCTCCAGCCAAACTCTTTGGTCAGGGCTTTTTCAATTTCGGCATTCGTTGCCAGCGCGTCGACCAGTTTGTTGTCCAGCGCGTACTTCGCAGTATCGCCGCCCGTTTTGGTTAAGCCAGCAAGTAGCCCTTGCGCCCCAGGGAATACCTGCTGGGCAGGGATCTGGCGGTTAGCGGCAACGGTGTTGAGATAGTTTTGCCACAGTTCGCCAATCCAACGGCTATCGGCTTCGCGAGCCGCCGGGGACATATCATCACGAATAAACGGTTCAACGGCAGATTTATACGTACCCACGCGGAACACATGGGTGGAAACTTTCAGCTTATCCAGCAACGATTTGTAGTACAGACCGTTGGTGGCAAAACCGTGCAGATCAACCGCGCCTTGCGGGGACAGCCAAATTTTGTTGGCGAAACTTGCGAGATAATATTGCCCCTGGCTGTAGTTCTCGCCAATGGCATAAACCGGTTTACCGCTGTCACGAAACTCTTTCAGGGCTTTGCCGATGTACTGCATAGACGGTTGGTCGCCGCCCGCAAAATCTTTCAAATCCATCACGATACCGGTGATATTCCGGTCATCTTTAGCCTGGCGAATCGTGTTCACGATATCAAACAGTGAATTTTCCTGCAGACGATCGGAACTGGCGCCAAGCAGCTGGCGGCTTAACTTACTAAACCGCTGCGAACTGTCGGGCTTATCGACGATCACGCCTGAAATATCGAGCAGTAATGCGCCACGACCGGCGGTTTCTTTGGTATCGCTACTACTGACCTGCATCCAGATCCCCACGCCAACCAGCACGAGGAAAATAAAGAACAGGTTAAGTACCATTTCACGGACAAAATTGAGCAGACGCCACGTCCATTTAAAAAATCCGGCAATAAATCGCCAAAGGGTTCGCATGTATTCTCCCAGACTAAAGGTCACACCTGTTGCAGGTGCAATAGATGTGGTTATCGTAATGACCCAACCGGCACTTGTCAGCAGGAATCGCGGACTGTGCTGTAACAAAATCCACTCTCGTGTTAATTTTGTGAATAAATATCATGACAGGAGTTAATCAAATGGATGCACTCGAACTATTGATCAACCGCCGCAGCGCCTCACGTCTGGCTGAACCTGCTCCGACTGGCGAACAACTGCAAAATATCCTGCGTGCCGGAATGCGTGCACCGGACCATAAGTCCATGCAACCGTGGCATTTTTTTGTGATCGAAGGGGAAGGCCGCGAACGTTTCAGTACCGTGCTGCAACAGGGTGCAATTGCTGCGGGTAGTGATGATAAAGCTATCGACAAAGCCCGTAATGCCCCGTTCCGTGCGCCGCTCATCATCACCGTGGTGGCGAAATGCGAAGAAAATCATAAAGTCCCGCGTTGGGAACAGGAGATGTCTGCGGGTTGCGCGGTTATGGCGATGCAAATGGCGGCGGTTGCCCAGGGCTTTGGCGGCATCTGGCGTAGTGGTGGGTTAACCGAAAGTCCGGTGGTGCGCGAGGCGTTCGGTTGTCGGGAGCAGGATAAAATTGTCGGCTTTCTCTATCTCGGCACGCCGCAATTGAAAGCGTCAACGTCGATTAACGTTCCGGATCCGACGCCGTTTGTGACTTATTTTTGATAATTTTCGCAAAACTGTCTGGATTATGAGCAAAGGCGCAGGAATTCAGACACTCTCACTTATCACTTCACGGAATGAAGGTTACCATACCCGGATTGCATTGACAGGAGATGTCCATGAGCGAGAACTCGATTCGTTTGACCCAATACAGCCACGGAGCAGGTTGCGGCTGTAAAATTTCCCCAAAAGTGTTGGAAACCATTCTGCACAGCGAGCAGGCGAAGTTTGTTGATCCGAATTTGCTCGTGGGTAACGAAACCCGCGACGATGCGGCAGTATACGATCTTGGTAATGGCACCAGTGTCATCAGCACCACCGATTTCTTTATGCCGATCGTTGATAATCCTTTCGATTTTGGCCGCATTGCGGCGACTAATGCTATCAGCGATATCTTCGCGATGGGCGGCAAACCGATCATGGCCATTGCGATCCTCGGCTGGCCGATTAACAAACTTTCCCCGGAAATTGCCCGCGAAGTGACTGAAGGTGGACGCTATGCATGTCGTCAGGCGGGTATTGCGCTGGCTGGCGGTCACTCCATCGATGCGCCGGAGCCGATTTTTGGTCTGGCGGTGACGGGGATCGTACCGACCGAGCGAGTGAAGAAAAACAGTACCGCACAAGCCGGATGCAAACTGTTCCTGACGAAACCGCTGGGAATTGGCGTTCTTACCACGGCTGAGAAAAAATCACTGCTCAAACCAGAGCATCAGGGGCTGGCGACGGAAGTGATGTGCCGCATGAATATCGCAGGTGCGTCATTTGCCAACATTGAAGGCGTAAAAGCGATGACCGACGTCACCGGTTTTGGTCTGCTGGGCCACTTGAGCGAAATGTGTCAGGGCGCAGGTGTGCAGGCGCGCGTTGACTATGAAGCGATCCCGAAACTGCCGGGCGTGGAAGAGTACATTAAACTGGGCGCAGTGCCGGGTGGCACCGAACGCAACTTTGCCAGCTACGGCCATTTGATGGGCGAAATGCCGCGTGAAGTACGCGATCTGTTGTGCGATCCGCAAACTTCCGGTGGTCTGCTGCTGGCGGTGATGCCGGAAGCTGAAAATGAAGTCAAAGCTACCGCAGCCGAGTTTGGCATTGAACTGACGGCGATTGGCGAACTGGTGCCTGCGCGTGGCGGTCGTGCCATGGTTGAGATCCGTTAATTCAATGCGGTTGTTTATAGCCGAAAACCGAGTCTGGCACGCGCTATTGCTGATGTCCTGCCCAAACCGCACCGCAAAGGCGATGGCTTTATCGAGTGCGGCAATGGTCAGGTGGTGACCTGGTGTATCGGTCACCTGCTTGAGCAGGCGCAGCCAGACGTCTACGACAGCCGCTATGCGCGCTGGAATCTGGCGGATTTGCCGATTGTCCCGGAAAAGTGGCAACTGCAACCGCGCCCCTCCGTAACCAAACAACTTAACGTCATTAAACGCTTTCTGCATGAAGCCAGCGAAATTGTTCATGCCGGTGACCCGGATCGTGAAGGGCAATTGCTGGTGGATGAAGTGCTGGACTACCTGCAACTGGCACCAGAAAAACGCCAGCAAGTTCAGCGTTGCTTGATCAACGACCTGAACCCGCAGGCGGTTGAGCGGGCGATCGATCGTCTTCGCTCCAATAGCGAGTTTGTACCGTTATGCGTTTCTGCACTGGCGCGAGCGCGTGCCGACTGGCTGTACGGTATCAATATGACCCGCGCGTATACCATTCTCGGTCGCAATGCCGGTTATCAGGGCGTACTTTCCGTGGGACGCGTGCAGACGCCCGTGCTTGGGCTGGTGGTGCGCCGCGATGAAGAGATTGAAAACTTCGTGGCGAAAGACTTCTTTGAAGTCAAAGCACATATCGTGACACCTGCCGATGAGCGGTTTACCGCTATCTGGCAACCGAGCGAAGCGTGTGAACCGTACCAGGATGAAGAAGGGCGCTTGTTACATCGTCCACTGGCGGAGCATGTGGTTAACCGCATTAGTGGTCAACCGGCTATTGTCACCAGCTATAACGATAAACGGGAATCAGAATCCGCGCCGCTGCCGTTTTCGCTTTCGGCGTTGCAGATTGAAGCGGCAAAACGCTTTGGTCTGAGCGCGCAGAACGTGCTTGATATCTGCCAGAAGCTGTACGAAACACACAAGCTAATCACTTATCCGCGTTCCGATTGTCGTTATTTGCCAGAAGAACATTTTGCCGGACGTCATGCGGTGATGAATGCCATCAGCGTTCATGCGCCGGGACTATTGCCGCAGCCGGTGGTTGACCCGAATTTACGCAACCGCTGCTGGGATGACAAAAAGGTCGATGCTCACCACGCCATTATCCCGACCTCGCGTAGTTCTGCCATCAACCTGACGGAGAACGAATCGAAGGTCTATAACCTGATTGCTCGTCAATACCTGATGCAGTTCTGCCCGGATGCGGTGTTCCGCAAGTGTGTTATCGAACTGGAAATAGCCAAAGGTAAATTTGTCGCTAAAGCCCGTTTTCTTGCCGAAGCAGGCTGGCGCACGCTGTTAGGCAGCAAAGAGCGCGATGAAGAAAACGACGGTACGCCGCTGCCTGTGGTGGCGAAAGGTGATGAGTTGCTGTGCGAGAAGGGCGAAGTGGTAGAGCGGCAAACCCAGCCGCCACGCCATTTTACCGATGCAACACTGCTTTCGGCGATGACCGGGATCGCGCGCTTTGTTCAGGATAAAGATCTGAAAAAGATCCTCCGTGCGACCGATGGTCTGGGAACAGAAGCGACCCGAGCCGGGATTATTGAACTGCTGTTCAAGCGTGGTTTCCTGACCAAAAAAGGGCGCTATATCCACTCCACCGACGCCGGAAAAGCGTTATTCCATTCGCTGCCAGAAATGGCTACGCGACCGGACATGACCGCACACTGGGAATCGGTGCTGACGCAAATCAGCGAAAAGCAGTGTCGCTACCAGGACTTTATGCAGCCGCTGGTGGGGACGCTTTACCAACTGATTGATCAGGCTCGCAGCACTCCAGTCAGGCAGTTCAGGGGAATTGTGGCACCAGGTGGGGAGTCAGTTAAAAAAGCACCCAATAAACGTGTGAAAAAAGTGGCAAAGCCCCAAAAAGATAATACGGATTCTGCTAATTAATTCGGTTTCCACTCTTAAACAAAGCCAGTGGTAGATATTCTGCCATTGGCTTTATTTATTATGATATAAATATCCACAGCTAAAATTATTAACGGAATATCTTTATATTCACGTGATTAATGTCATGGGCTGCATCATTATAAATTATTTTAAAACGCAGGGGTTGTGAACATTATTCACAAAACGAATATATATAACTGCTCTATAAAAGAAACAGTTCATTTATTTGAAGAGGATAATTATGATTATCGGTATCGATCTCGGGACGACTAACAGTCTGGCAGCAGTCTGGCGAAATGGACAAAGTGAACTGATCCCCAATGCGTTAGGCAAGTTTTTAACGCCCAGCGTAGTTTGTGTTGATGAAGATGGTATAGTTTTGACTGGGGAGGCAGCTCGTGACCTGCAACTCATCAAACCACAAAACTGCGCAGCCAATTTTAAACGCATGATGGGCACATCAAAGACGTTTAAATTGGGCGGACGTGAATTTCGGGCAGAAGAACTCTCATCGCTGATATTACGTCAGCTAAAAGAAGATGCTGAAAGCTATTTAGGTGAAAAGATAACAGAAGCAGTAATTAGCGTACCTGCTTATTTTGGTGATGTACAACGCAAAGCAACAAAATTGGCAGCTTCAATGGCAGGCTTAAACGTCGAACGTTTAATTAACGAACCAACCGCTGCTGCACTGGCGTATGGTTTGCATAATAAAGATGATGAACATCAGTTTCTGGTATTCGATTTAGGTGGTGGTACATTCGATGTCTCCATACTGGAGTTGTTTGACAACATTATGGAAGTACGTGCCAGTGCCGGGGATAACTTTTTAGGTGGTGAAGATATTGTCGATATCCTGATCGATGCATATTGCTCACGTATGGATCTTCCTGAAAATATTGAATGGCGTGAACCGACACTCCAGCGCCATTTACGCATTGAAGCGGAGCGTGTGAAACGCGTGCTTAGTATGCGCGACGAAGCTACTTTCAGTATGGAGATTGAAGGAAGGCGATATTACTGGCATCTGACCACAGAAAAATTTGAATTTTTATTACAGACCTTTTTCGAGCAAATCCGTATGCCACTGGAACGGGCAATTCGCGATGCCAAAATTAATATTAGCCAATTAGACCAGGTCGTTCTTGTGGGTGGCACTACACGTATGCCGCTGATTCGCAAACTTGTGACACGACTTTTTGGTCGTATACCGGCAATGCATTTAAACCCTGATGAAGTCATTGCTCAGGGCGCGGCTATTCAGGCCGCACTTAAAGCGCGCCACAGCGAATTACAAGATGTAGTAGTGACCGATGTTTGCCCTTATACGCTGGGCGTTGATACCTCTAAATCGCTGGGGCATACCCGCGAATCGGGCTATTTTGCACCCGTTATTGAGCGTAACAGGAGTATTCCTTGTAGTCGCGTTCGTGCCTTTTACACGGCACATGATCAACAAACAGAGGTTAATTTTAAAATCTACCAGGGTGAAAGCAGGATGGTGGCTGATAATATTTTCCTTGCGGAGTTGTCAGTGAATGTTCCCCCAAAACCGGCCGGTGTTGTGCGTATTGATGTTCGTTTTACGTACGACATTAACGGTATTCTTGATGTCGATATCAGCGTGCCACTGACAGGGGCTAAAAATAGTCTGGTTATTGAACAGAATCCAGGGGCATTAACGGAAGAACAAATACAGCAGTCGTTGTCCAAATTAAGCCTGTTAAAAATTCACCCACGCGATGAACAGATAAACCAGGCCTTTATTGCCCGTCTTGATAACCTCTATCAACTTACGCTTGCGGAAACACGAGACTGGATAAGCAATTGCTCTCGTCAATTCAGTTATCTACTCGAGAAGCAGGATCCTGATCAACTTGCTGATTTTCGGGCTAAAGTTGAACCTACATTAGACTCTCTGGAATGGGAGCGTCTGCAATGAACTGCTGGGAAATATTAGGTTTACAACCTGGCGTGGAAGAACGAGATATTAAGCGTCGTTATGCGCAACTGGTAAAAAATTGCCGCCCGGAAGATTCTCCCGAAGCCTGGCAACAATTGCACGATGCTTATGAACAGGCTTTACGTTATGACGACGAAGAGCTGTGGCAAGAAGATGAAGAAGAACAGTGGCAAGAAGAGGAAGAAGAGCAACCGATCAATATGTCCAGGGGTATTGTTCATCCTCGTCCTGTGATGACATTTCGCGCACCCAACACCTTTTCTGGTCATCCACTTCCAGACATCGCTGTTAAATCAGAAGGGGAGCTCACCTGGCAAGCCGTGCTGGATATGCTCTTTGAGGAGAATGAAGCTATTCCCGAACACGCCCCCATGCAACTTGCTAAGGCGTTATCTTTCCTTGAGCATAAAGATCTCAGCTCACGAATGTGCTTTGAAGAAGCGTTATTACTGCATCTTCATCGGGTATTCCGGCCACTATTAACTCTCGCTGCATCACAAACGTTCAGATGGCATTTAGTTGCAGGCAGTCGTCAACCCGTAATCCAGACAGAAATTAACGAAAGTTGTCTTCTTTATTATCGCATCGAAAAACAAATTACCCCTTTCTTTGCCAGTAACTTGTCTCCACTGGAAGAAATGGAAAACGGGAAGGAAATGGCTACGATTTATCAATCATTAAAGGATAATGAAGAGAGCCTGAAATGGTTTGATATCGCAGTATTAAATAAAGTTGCTGAATTTGAACTGTCAGACAATTATATGGCATTGTTAATAGAGCGCTTATCATATTCCTGGCGAAAAGAAAAAATGATTCGCAAGTGGAAATTAACAGAACGCTTCAATAATTTAGCGATGCAACATCATAGTGGATATGAAAAGTTGTTAAATGCTATAAAATTAAAAGGTCTTTATTATTATCCATCTTCTGTATTCCAGTCTTGCTTACATGCTGCAGAGCAAGGCTATTCACTTGCCTGGTATTCTCTTGGCAAAATGTATTACGAAGGTGATGAGGTTTCACAGGATCTAAAATTAGCCTTTAACTGGTTTACCCGCGCCGCGCAGCATAATGTTATCGATGCTCAGTATGCGTTGGGCGTTATGTATAACGATGGAAAGGGGACGGACAAGAACATTAGTGAGGCAAGAAAATGGTTTTTACTTGCAGCCGAAAATGGCAAAACATCTGCGCAATATGAACTTGCCTGTATCTCTCGCTTTGCTGTTGAGCCATTACGAAATTATGAAGAAGCATTACGGTGGTATTTATCTGCCGCTACACAAGGACATGAACTGGCCCAATATGAATTGGGACAAATGTATATACAAGGTATTGGTGTGGCGCGTGATGAGGTGCAGGCCCATCGTTGGTTTTTGCAATCGGCGGAACAGGACCATCCTGACGCACAATATCATACAGCCAGGTTGTATAGTGAAAGCGAAAAAATTCCTCAGGATCCGGAAAAAGCATTGTACTGGTTTACCCGATCTGCAAAAAATGGTTCCGGGAATGCCATGTATGAATTGGGAAAATATTATTTAACCAACAATGATGATCCTGAAAATAACGCTGAGGCTATTCAATGGCTTACTGGTGCAGCGCAGCGTGGGCGAATAGAGGCGATATTTTTGTTAGCCGAAATGTATCTCTACGGTACAAAAGATGTCGCAAAAGATGAAAATCATGCGCTGCACTGGTACGAAAAAGCGGCGCGTTTAGGGTCGACCGAAGCGCAACACCAGACTGCGGCAATGTATGCTCAGGGGACAGGCACTAAAATTGATAATAAACAAGCATGGATGTGGCTAACAATTGCCGGAAATAACAACCCCTGGATTGAAAAAGATGCGTTGCGATGCTTAATGTCGGAACAGGATATTCAGGATGCAGAACAAACGGCTGCAAATTGCAAACGTCTGCTAAGGATTTAATTAACTCAGGGAAAATCGTCTGGTTATAAGGAAAACCAGACGATTGTAATAACGATTAAATCACGCCCTGGCTTAACATCGCATCCGCAACCTTCACAAAGCCCGCAATGTTCGCGCCCTGCACGTAGTTGGTTTGCTCACCTTCACCACCATGTTCAACACAGGCATGGTGGATATCCAGCATGATGTGATGCAAACGTGCGTCAACTTTCTCGGCTTTCCAGCCCAGGCGCGCAGCGTTTTGCGCCATTTCCAGGCCCGATGTTGCTACACCGCCAGCATTAGCCGCTTTACCCGGAGCAAACAGTACGCCTGCCTGCTGGAACAGTTCAGTCGCTTCGATGGTGGTTGGCATATTTGCCCCTTCGGCGACGGCTTTAACGCCATTGGCGATAAGCTGATGCGCGGCATCTACATCCAGTTCGTTCTGGGTGGCGCAAGGCAGGGCGATATCAACCGGTACGGACCACGGCTGTTGGCCTTCGAGATAGACCAGGCCAAATTCTTTGGCGTAATCTGCCACTCGACCATCGCGGCTGGCTTTGATTTCGATAAGACGCGCCAGTTTCTCTTTCGTGAATCCGCTTTCATCAACGACAGTGCCGCTGGAGTCTGACGCAGTGACCACGCGGGCACCAAATTCCATCGCTTTTTCGATAGCATACTGGGCAACGTTGCCGGAGCCAGAAACGGAAACGCGCATCCCTTCAAAACCCATACCGTGGCGTTTAAGCATCGCTTCTGTGAAATAGACCAGACCGTAGCCGGTAGCTTCCGGGCGAATAAGACTGCCGCCAAAAGAAAGACCCTTACCGGTGAAGACGCAGGCGGTATTGTTGGAGAGCTTTTTCATCATCCCCGCCATAAAGCCGACTTCACGACCACCAACGCCGATATCACCTGCCGGAACGTCGGTATCCGCGCCCAGGTGGCGATACAGTTCAGTCATTAGTGCCTGGCAGAAACGCATCACTTCGCCTTCGCTTTTCCCTTTCGGGTCGAAATCGCTGCCGCCTTTACCACCGCCCATCGGCAGGGTAGTCAGGGCATTTTTGAAGGTTTGCTCGAAGCCGAGGAATTTGAGAATGGAGAGGTTAACTGACGGATGGAATCGCATACCGCCTTTGTACGGGCCGATGGCAGAGCTGAACTGCACGCGCCATGCTCGGTTGACCTGCACCTGGTTGCGATCGTCAACCCATACCACGCGAAACTGGATCACGCGCTCCGGTTCAACCAGACGCTCCAGTAATGACATCTGGCGATATTTGGGATTTTGTTCAAGAAAAGGCCAGAGTGTGGTCATTACTTCACGAACGGCTTGCGCGAACTCGGTTTGATTCGGGTCGCGCTTTTGTACATGGTTGAGGAATGACTCCAGAGAATATGTCTGATCCATAGATATAAAACCCTTATATATTAAGACGATTGTGCGTATGTTGTTTGTTTTGCAGTTTTCGACTATACCATCAAGAATGTGACGGTAAGCAAGTAAAAAATGACACCGGAAAGCAAATTAATAATGTGAGGAATTTATAAACGCCGCCTAATGTCGGATACATCTTCTTCGGCCTACCAAAATGGGGACATTTGGTGGATAAGGCATTCACGCCGCGTCCGGCAACCAGACGCTAAAGTTTTCCCGCCAGGTTACCGTTATCAGTAGCAGAGACAACGAAATATAAGGAGTTTCCAGTGAGTCGAGCATTGTTCGCCGTAGCGTTGGTATTCCCGTTTTTTGCGCTGGCTAATCAGCATTATCGTCCGGATGTGGAAGTGAATGTGCCGCCGGAAGTGTTTAATTCTGGCGGACAGTCGGCGCAGCCCTGTAGCCAGTGCTGCGTTTATCAGGATCAAAACTATTCTGAAGGGGCAGTGATTAAAGCAGAGGGAATACTGTTGCAATGCCAGCGGGATGATAAAACCATTAGCACTAATCCGTTGGTCTGGCGGCGCGTAAAGCCATAAACGCCTGTAAAAGCGGAATGTCAGCAGGGGCCAGCGGATATTGCATTGCCTCCTCTGGTGCACACCAGACCAACGCCTGATGTTCATGTGCCTGTAACGTCCCGTGGAAATCGGATACGTGCCAGGCATGAAGATGGATAATCCGCCCTGAAACTTCCCGCTGGTGGCTGGCAACATATTTCCCGATGATAGCATCGATACCGAGCTCTTCACGCAGCTCGCGTATCAGCGCCTGTTGCTGGCTTTCTCCAGGTTCGACTTTACCGCCAGCAAATTCCCATAATCCCGCTTGATCGCTATGCGCAGGGCGTTGCGCGATTAAAATTTTGCCATCCCGTTCGATAATGGCGGCAACAACATCAATCACTTTCATAAATTACACACGGTCGAATACAGGAAAAATGCCATAATATCCGCAGTGTTGCCCGAGCTGAAGGGTTTTATTTCTTAAGGAGTATCCGTGTTAGACCGCCATCTTCATCCCCGAATTAAGCCTTTGTTGCATCAGTGCGTGCGGGTTCTGGATAAACCAGGCATTACACCAGATGGTTTAACGTTAGTGGGATTTGCCATCGGCGTGCTGACACTGCCGTTTCTGGCACTGGGCTGGTATCTGGCGGCGCTGATTGCCATTTTACTGAACAGGTTGCTTGATGGTCTGGACGGTGCGCTGGCGCGGCGCAGAGGGTTAACCGACGCGGGGGGCTTTCTCGATATTTCGTTGGATTTTCTTTTTTACGCGCTGGTACCGTTCGGGTTTATTCTCGCCGCACCGGAACAAAATGCGCTGGCGGGCGGCTGGCTGCTGTTTGCGTTTATCGGCACGGGCAGCAGTTTTCTCGCATTTGCTGCGTTGGCGGCGAAACATCAGATTGATAATCCCGGTTATGCGCACAAATCGTTTTACTATCTGGGCGGGTTAACAGAAGGCAGCGAGACGATTTTGCTGTTTGTTTTAAGTTGTCTCTTTCCGGAATATTTCCCGTGGTTTGCATGGATATTTGGCGCGCTTTGTTGGATGACGACATTAACGCGGATTTGGAGTGGGTATCTGACGCTGAAGTCGCTTCAGCGTCAGTAATTGCCGTGTTATTGGCTACTGTCCGGGCCGCGTTCACCAGTTGCTACCGGATTTTTTGGATCGCTGCTCCATTCGTACCAGCCACCGTCATAAACGGAGACGTTATTCCAGCCCATGGCGCGTGCGTACATAAAGGTTTCGGACGCGCGCCAGCCGGTGCCGCAGTAGAACGAGACTTGTTGATCCGGCAGGATATTCCATTCTTTCCACATTGCCGCGACGTCATCGGCAGTACGCATGGTGCCGTCTGGGTTATGGAAATCTTCCATATGCGTTGAATCGCTGCCTGCATGGCCCCAACGTGCGCCTGGAATGTCACCTTTTGGCTTGATGTAGTCATAGCCGCTGGTGGTGCCGATAAATTCCGCCCAGGAACGTACGCTGACCAGTGAGGCATCCTGGCGATGTAGCAGTCCACGCGCCTGTTCCATATCGAGCATCAGTTGCGGTTGTGCCGGGATCTTCGCGCCGAAATCCGGTTCCGGTTTCACTTTCGGTGGCGTACCGCGCTCAACGGGCAGACCTGCGTCGGACCAGGTTTGCCAGCCGCCATCCAACAGTCGCACATCTTTCACGCCAGCGTAGAGCATAATTTGCGCCACGCGCGCTGCGGCGTAAACATCACGCCCGTACAGAATGACCGTGGTGTCGTGACGAATGCCGTGCTTCGCCAGCATTGCTTTAAGCTGTTCGTCAGAGACTTTATTCCACAGTGGTTCGCTTTCCACTTCGTTGGTATCGATGTAGTCAGCGCCGGGAATATGGCTGATAAGGTAAAGCTTAGGAGCGCCCCAGGCCGCTTCAATGACTTTCCAGTCACCCGCAGGTTTCGCCGTAACTTCTTTACCTTGTTGCAGGTCATGCAGCCATTGCGGATAAACCAGCTGCTCAAAGTGAGGCAGTTTTTGCAGTCGGGAAGGTTCGCTCAGTGCATCACTCAAGATAGAGATATGTGTAAAGCCTGCTTTTTGTAGTCGCGTTTTGACGGCATCGACATCTTTGTCATTACCGTACAGCGCCACCGGGGTATCCGTTTTCAGGTTATGCAGCTTGATCCACTCGCTGAGCTGCTCGGTGCTCATTTTGTCGAGCCAGCTAGCAGAAAGGTTTAAGGCGGCAGGTTCATGACCGGAAGGGCCATTTAAGGTTTGTGGCCAGCCGTTATAAAACGCGCTGGGGCGAGTATCAATCGCTTTGCCATTTTGTTGTTGAAGCTGGTCAAGTGTAAGAGGCTTCGCCAGTTCAGCGGCCCACGAAGAAGCGCAAGCCAGCCCTAAAGCCATTGCCAGCGCGGTCATTTGAGAAACACGTTTCATCGAAAATCCCGACATTGTAGTTTTGAGTGCGCCATTCTGAACTGACGCATTTGGAAAAACTTTGCGTTATCGCAGTTTGTTGTAATTTTCTGACCACTGCGTCATATCCATAACGGGACTATCGGCAGGAACATCCTGAAGATCGTGGGTTACCTGAACGACGGGGATCGCCAGGTCGCGAACTTCATTGAATACCCACTGACGAAAATTATCGCGCAGAGCAACGTCAAGACGGCTGAACGGTTCATCAAGCAATAATGCCTTTGGCTGTGCGAGAAGGGCGCGCAGCAGGGCCACCCGCGCTCGCTGACCGCCTGATAATGTCGCAGGGTCCTGGTGATAAGTTTCAGCCAGTCCCGCTCGCTCAAGCGCGTCTTTCACGGCATTGCGCCTGGCTGTCCCCTTGAGCGTCGACGGTAGCGCCAGCAGTAAATTTTGTCCGACGCTGAACTGGTCAAATAACAGCGCATCCTGGAAAAGAATGCCAATCTGACGCTGTGCGGTAGGCAGGGTATCGATACGTTGATCATTGAGCCATAGCTCGCCTGTACAAGAAAATTGCCCGGCCAGCGCACCAATCATCCATGAAAACAGAGAAGATTTACCGCAACCAGACGGGCCCATTAACGTGACAATGTCACCTTTATTGACTGTAAAGTTAACGTCTTCCAGTAAACAGGTTTCAGGCAAACGCAGCGAAACATCTTTCACGCAGAGCATTAGCGGAGTCCTTGTCTGATAAAACCTACCCATTTTGCGACTAACGCGGTCAGGGCAAAAATAATAAGTGGCAAAAGCAGTTGCCATAGGGCCTGGGTGGCGAGAATGCTGTTACTACCGCCGCTACTTAACGCTACCGCTTCGGTGGTGAGCGTCGAGAAACGTCCGGCTCCCAGCCACAGCGTTGGCATATACTGCGCAATACTCACTGAAAATCCGACAGCGAAGGCAATCAGCGCAGGGCGCAGCATTAGCGGACATTTCACGTAAAAGAAGGTTTTGGCCCGTGACCAACCCAGCGTCTGCGCAATCAATATTAATCGTGAATCGATGCGCCGCCAGGCCGGTTGCAGGATAAACAACATCCACGGCATCACCCACAGCAGATGCCCCCACACCACCGCCGTCCAGCTACCATCCAGGTTGAGCCATAGCGCCAGCGTGTACTGGCCCGCCACCAGCGGCAAGGCGGGTAATAATATGGGCAACCATAGCCACAACTGGCGACGCTGTGGCCCCCATTCCAGCCACAGCAGCAACAGAACCAAAGCGATGAATGTCGCCACCAGTCCCATCGTCAGGCTATTGAGCAGCGCCTCGTTATTGATCGTCGACTGATTCGCGAGGATCGCCAGCAGAATCACACAGAGCACGCCAGTTAAGGGTAACAACTTCGCCAGCATCTTCCCTGGCAATAAAGGCGTGGCTGGCATGCGAATGCCATCTTCCCGGGGGATCGTACATCGCCAGGCGCGCCATAATAGATAACCAAGCAAAACGTAGGCGGCGAGTAACAGCATCAGCAGCAGGCTGGCAAGCGCGCCTTTTGTTTGTTGGTCAATGTCGCCCTGGGTTAACCACTGCCAGCTAATTACCGCCAGCGTCGGTGGATTACCTGGCCCAAGAATAATCGCTACATCCACGACCGAAAGCGACCAGGCGACAATCGCCAGCATCGCCATTGCCAGTGCAGGTGCGACGGAGGGCAATAACAACCAGTTCAGGCATTGCCAGCGGCTGTAGCCCAGCGAATCCAGTACAATAACTTGCTGTACCAGGCGTTTTTCACTCAGTGCTGCCAATAAGATCCACAGCAGAAATGCGCTTTCTTTCACCGCCAGCGTGAAGCCCAGCCCAATACCCAATTTGTCCATTGGCGGAGTGAAATATGGGAAATAGTCATAAAGCAGCCCTCCGTCAGCAAAGAGCAGCAGGGCGCTGGTGGCAAAAGCCACGTGGGGGATGGCGAGTAGCCACGGCATACGGGCGCACAGATGCTGCCATTTCGGCCCAGGCCATAGCGCTACTATCACCAGCAGGGCAATAAACAAAGCGCCGACCGCCGCGATGGTTGTCGACACCAGTGTTGCCAGTAATGCCTGCGGTAGCTGCGGATCGGCAAATAACGCCTGCCAGTGCGTCAGCGACATGGCAGGTGTTATCAGCGTGAAAGCCGACGGTACCAGCGGTGCGTAAATCACCGCCATCACCACCCACAGCAAAGAAATTAATGCGTACCGTAACGGCGTAGCCATTCTTGTTCCAGCGCATTTACCCAACCAGCATGCGGTTCCGCCAGTACCGGCGGCAGATCCTGCGGCATTCTTGATTGCAATGTTTCACGCTGCCCGGCAGGTAGTTTTTGCGGATCGAGAACCGAAGGATCGCCCCAGACAGCGGGATCCGCTTTACGCAGTTGTGCTTCAGGTGACAACAGGAAGTTGGCGACGACTTTTGCCGCAGCACTGGCAGTTGCGTTGGCTGGAATGGTGACGAAATGCACGTTGCCAATCATTCCCTCGCTAAAGCCAAAGCTGTAACTGCTGGTGGGTAAATCGCCGCTGGCGATTTTTTGCTGCGCATGAGCAGGATTAAAAGTCAGCGACAGGCGCAATGTGCCGGCTTTCAGCAGAGCATCCATCCGCGCGGGCGAAGGCGGGAAATCCTTTCCTTCGCGCCACAAATACGGATGCAGTGCATCAAGATATTGCCACAAGGGCGCAGTGACACGGGCGAAAGTGGCATCGTCCGGCGCTTTTTTTAATGCAGCGGGATCGGGCGTCAGCATAATCAGCAGCTGTTCAAGAAACGCGGTGCCGGTAAAGTCCGGTGGGCGCGGATAGGTAACCGTACCAGGGTTGGCTTTGGCAAATTCCAGCAAGGATTGTGGCGTTTTCGGTGGCTGTGGTGTCTGATCGCGTCGGGCGATAAATGTCAATTGCGCGCCGCCCCAGGGCGATTCTGCACCTTCTGTAGGCACTGAAAAATCTTCCCGCACCGGCTGCTGTGTGTCGACATAGCGCCAGTTGGGCAGAGTCTCCGCCCAGTCAGTTTGCAGTAAATTAGCCTCTTTTAAGGTACGAAAGTTTTCGCCGTTCACCCAGAGCAGATCCACCGAGCCGCCCGTTTTGCGTCCGGCAGCAGCTTCGGTCTGAATGCGCTTCACCGCGTCTGCGGCATCCGCCAGACGAACAATCTTCAGGTTGATGGCGTAATAGGTTTTCATCTCGCCGCTAACCCAGTCGAGATAACGGTTAATTGCGGTATCGCCGCCCCAGGCGTTAAACCAGACGGTTTGCCCTTTGGCCTCATTTTTAATTTCCTGCCAGTCACTGGCATGGGTTGCCAAAGAAAACAGCGATAACAATCCCAGCAACCACCCACAATGGCGCATCATCTCTCCTTAAGAACGTTTTTCAGGAATACGGCACAGCCCCTGAGCGGGGATCGCCAGGGCAGAATTAAAACGAGCTGACAGATTTTGCAAGCCGATCAATGCCGTCAGCTCGGTGAGCGCCTGGGCGTCAAAATGCGTAGTCAGTCGGGTGCGCAGGGCATCATCGACCGTTGGCGGCGTTACGCTTGCGGCTTCGGCGTACTCCAGCGCCAGCCGCTCTTCGTCGCTGAAGAGCGGGCTTTGTCGCCAGTTAGCTACCGCCAGCAATTTATCGGTGCTGCCGGTACGCTCGGCGACTTTCATACTGGTGATATCCACGCAAAACTCACACAGACACATTTGCGCGATACGCGCGCTGACAAGCGATCGTACCACTGGATCGAGCGGTGAGCGTTTGCGCTCCAGCCAGCCAACAAACATCGACACCAGATAAAAGATAAACGGGATCCGCCCCCACCAGCGAATGGGGCTTAGCACCTCGCCGTAATGGCGACTGTGCAGCCACGCCTGCGGACGTAAAATGAAAGGAATTTTGCTAAGCGGCGGTAAACCCATCAGGCATTCCTCTTCTGGCGCTCAAGCCATATTTTCTTCGCCATAAAAATCACCACGGTCAGGGCAAACAAAATAAACAGTCCGGAGACAAACCAGAAAGTACCGCCTGTTAACATGCTGCCCGCCCAGGAATAAACAATAGTCGCCGGTAACTGACCAAGCCCGGTGGCGATAAAAAACGAGCGAAAACGTATTGAAGTCAAACCGGCAGCATAGCTGATTGGATCGAAAGGGACAAAAGGCAATAACCGACAGACCAGAATGGTGTGTTTGCCGTAGCGAGTGAAAAAGCCGTCCATACTGTCAAGCACGGTTTTGCCGGTTAATTTTTCCACCACTTCGCGGCCCATCACTCTGGCGATAAAAAAGCACAGCGCCGCGCCGGCCATCGAACTGGTCCACGACAGCAAGCCGCCCCAGAACGCGCCAAACAGCGACGCATTGGCAAAGGTGATCAAAAACGCAGGTAGCGGTGCAGCAATGGCCTGTAGAATCATCAACAAGAACGAAACAACTGCCGCCAGTGCGCCGTAAGACTGAATAAAGCGTTCTATACCCTGTTGATCCACGGCGGCAAACGCCGCAACGCTGCGATTGATAAACTCATGGACGCCGGGAAGCAGCGCCCATGCCAGCAGCATAGCGAACAACAGGATGATGAGGGTTATGCGGTAGTACCAAATTTTACGCGATTGCATCTTCATCATCCTTTATCCTGGTTTTATTCGGCGATTTTAAAGGTAACCGTTGCCAGCGTGTTATCTGCCGGGAGAACCGAGGCATTGCCTTTGAATTTCACTTCGCTGCGTTTTTCCACCGCACCATAAGTGTATGTCGCATTGCTGACGATACCGACCGGGCAACTATCCAGACATACCAGGCAGCCCGTTTTTTTCTCTTCAGCTGCCGTTAAATTACCGCCAAAGCGCATATCCAGTTTCTTGCCATTACTGTCAACAATCACTTCATCAAAGGAATACGCTTTTGCCGCTCCTTGCCAGTTAACTGAAATATCCAGTTTGCTGCCTGTGACATGAGTCGTTTCTTTATTATCCATCGTCATGTTTTCGCCCGGCGTACCACCGGCCTCTTTCAGGGCGTCATAAAATGCTTTCGGCGTGGCATAACCCATAAACAGCGATTTATGTCCGTTGGAGCCATCTTTAAACACAATACCGTGGCGGGTATCGTCGGTGAGGAAACGCCCATTAATTTGCACCAGCATGGTTACCGTATGGTTATTGGCATCGACACGCAGCGGCTGGCTGTCCGAAAGCCCGTCGTATTCCACTTTTGCCGCCGTATTCTCTTTTTGATCGCAGCCACTAAGCCCCGCAACGGCCAGTAAACACAGTGCAGCCAGTCCTTTTTTCCATGACACTGAATAATGTTGCAACATCGTTCTATCCTTCATTTTTAGGGTGAGTAAGTGGGCTGTGGCGCGAAGCAGACAGATCCACGTGTTTGTGACGAGCGTAGAGTTTGGCGAGCTGGACGAGAATAAACAGCGCCAGGCCCGCCAGACAGAGTTGTAAAATAAAGCGCAGCGTAATGCCTTCACTGGCAAGATCGCTGGCCATCACGGTATAAATCACTATTCCAGGCAGAGTGGTTAATGCCGAAATAAGGGTATAAGGCCAGAAGGCGATGGCGGTTAATCCGTAAGCGTAATTTTGAATATTGTATGGAAATAGCGGGATTAAGCGGGTCAGAATAAGAAAATCGATACCGTTACGCGTAATGCCTTTTTCAATAGCCTGAAAAGTGTGGCTATGGCCAACGTATTTCAGCAGTAAATCACGCCCCAGAAAGCGCGCCAACAGGAATGAGCACGACGAGGCCAGCGTGGCGGCAATTAACGAAAGTAGCGTTCCTGTTAGCGGACCAAAAACTATTCCACCGGCGATCACCAGTACGCTACCCGGTAGCAGAAAGAGGGTGGCGATGATGAATAACAGAATATAGAGGCTATAACCGAACAATCCGCTCTGGCGAATGAGTGTCTGTAAGTGGGGTAAATCGGTGAGTAGATCGAATAAACCGAAAGCATGGATAGCGTAAATGACCAGCGCAAAAAATAGACAGGCAAAAAGAAATTTACGCTCAGCGTTCATCGTGGAGTTTCCTATATCAAACTTGATAATAGAGAAGTGGTCAGACAACTAAAAAACGCAGTGACGGTATAACAAAGGACGGCGGGCAACAAATCATTACTGACAGTTTGTTGATTTTTCTCAAGGTTAATTCTCCTGACCCAGTGCGAGCCAGGAGAACGGAGAAATTAGCGGCGGAAGGTGGCCCAGACAGGTGCGTGATCTGACGGTTTTTCCATACTGCGGATTTCATAGTCGATGCCGGTTTCTACGCAGCATTCGGCCAGTGGCTGGCTGGCAAGCAGCAGGTCGATACGCAGACCCCGGTTATCGTCAAAACCTTTTGAGCGGTAATCAAACCACGAGAAACGATCTGCTGTTTGCGGATTCGCATGGCGGAAGGTATCGACCAGCCCCCAACTTATCAGCCTGTCCATCCATTCGCGTTCTTCCGGCAGGAAAGAACATTTACCAGTACGCAGCCAGCGTTTGCGGTTCTCTTCGCCAATGCCGATATCCAGGTCGGTGGGGCTGATATTCATATCGCCCATAATCAGCACCGGATTATCACGTTTGAGTTCGGTTTCCAGGTAGTTTTGCAGGTTCTGGTAAAACTGTGCTTTAGCCGGGAATTTTATGGGGTGGTCGCGGCTTTCGCCCTGCGGGAAGTAGCCGTTGATCACGGTGACATTGCCCAGCGGTGAGGGGATTTCCGCCATAATAATCCGCCGTTGTGCCTCTTCACCGTCGCCTGGGAAGCCACGACGCACAGCAATCGGCGTCTCTTTGGTCAACAGCGCCACGCCGTAATGGCCTTTCTGCCCGTGATAAAACACGTTGTAGCCAAGCTTTGCCACTTCTTCGAGCGGAAACATATCATCATGAACTTTTGTCTCCTGCAGGCCAATCACATCAGGCTGGTGCTTGTCGACGATAGCTTCAAGCTGGTGTGGTCTGGCGCGCAGGCCGTTGATATTAAAAGAGACAAATTTCATAGTCGCTGCCATTTATTCTGATAATGAGTGCGTGGATGTTAGCAGAAATTCGTCTGACTTACTGCCTGTTGTTAAGTGATTTGATCGATGGTTGTTAATGATGTCAACGATGGCGCAGAAAATGCCCGCTTTTGGTGCGAGTTGCATCAGAATGGCGCAGTAATTTCCAGTAAATTTCGTCAAAGATCACAATTCCAGAATTATATTTTACTTCTGCATAACATTGCGTTTTTTATTCTATTTATTCATCCACATGGCAAACACATTCACTTTATATGCACTTAAGGTGCATATCGTTCGGTTGTAACACATTGATTTCCAGTTAGTGACCGTCATTTATGCACTTTTCCCCCTGGCTGGCATGAACCCTGCAATCTACATTTACAGCGCAAACATTACTTATAATTAACATATAAATAACGAATTATTTACTGTAGAGGTCGCTATGTCTCAGCCAATTACGCGTGAAAACTTTGATGAATGGATGATACCTGTTTACGCTCCGGCACCGTTTATACCGGTACGTGGCGAAGGTTCGCGCTTGTGGGATCAGCAGGGGAAAGAGTATATCGACTTCGCGGGTGGCATCGCGGTAAACGCATTGGGCCATGCGCATCCCGAACTGCGCGAGGCGCTGAACGAACAGGCGAGTAAGTTCTGGCATACCGGCAACGGTTACACCAACGAGCCGGTACTGCGACTGGCGAAAAAATTGATCGACGCCACGTTTGCCGATCGCATTTTCTTTTGTAACTCCGGTGCGGAAGCCAACGAAGCGGCGCTAAAACTGGCGCGTAAATTCGCTCACGACCGCTACGGCAGCCATAAGAGCGGTATCGTGGCGTTCAAAAATGCGTTTCACGGGCGCACGCTGTTTACCGTCAGCGCAGGCGGGCAGCCAGCCTATTCACAGGATTTTGCGCCACTGCCGCCGGATATCCGTCATGCCGCATATAACGATATTAACTCTGCCAGCGCGCTGATTGATGACTCCACCTGTGCGGTGATTGTCGAGCCCATCCAGGGGGAAGGCGGTGTGGTACCAGCCAGCAACGCGTTTTTACAAGGTCTGCGTGAATTGTGTGACCGCCACAATGCTTTGCTGATTTTTGATGAAGTACAAACCGGCGTCGGGCGCACCGGGGAACTGTATGCCTATATGCACTACGGCGTGACGCCAGATCTGTTAACTACCGCCAAAGCGCTGGGCGGCGGTTTCCCCGTTGGCGCTCTGTTGGCAACCGAAGAATGCGCCAGCGTGATGACCGTTGGCACTCATGGCACCACCTATGGAGGTAATCCGCTGGCCTCGGCGGTGGCGGGTAAAGTGCTCGAACTTATCAACACGCCAGAAATGCTTAACGGTGTTAAGCAGCGTCACGACTGGTTTGTTGAACGTCTTAATACCATTAATCACCGCTGCGGTTTGTTCAGTGAAATTCGCGGCTTAGGTCTGCTGATTGGCTGTGTGCTGAATGCGGATTACGCCGGGCAAGCGAAACAAATTTCTCAGGAAGCGGCGAAAGCGGGCGTGATGGTGCTGATTGCGGGCGGCAATGTGGTGCGTTTTGCTCCGGCACTGAATGTCAGCGAAGAAGAGGTGACGACCGGACTGGATCGCTTTGCAGCTGCTTGCGAACACTTTGTGAGCCGAGGTTCATCATGATGGTCATCCGTCCCGTTGAGCGATCAGATGTCTCAGCGCTGATGCAGCTTGCCAGCAAAACGGGCGGCGGCCTGACGTCGCTTCCCGCCAATGAAGCCACGCTTTCGGCGCGTATCGAAAGGGCAATCAAAACCTGGCAGGGCGAACTGCCCAAAAGCGAGCAGGGCTATGTGTTTGTGCTGGAAGAGAGCGAGACAGGCACTGTGGCGGGGATTTGCGCCATAGAGGTAGCGGTTGGGCTGAACGATCCCTGGTACAACTATCGCGTCGGCACGCTGGTTCACGCTTCGAAAGAGCTGAATGTCTATAACGCGTTGCCGACGCTGTTTCTCAGTAACGATCACACTGGCAGCAGCGAGCTGTGCACGCTGTTTCTCGACCCGGACTGGCGCAAAGAGGGCAACGGCTATTTGCTGTCGAAATCGCGCTTTATGTTTATGGCGGCCTTTCGCGACAAGTTTAATGACAAAGTGGTCGCCGAAATGCGCGGGGTGATTGACGAACACGGCTATTCACCGTTCTGGCAAAGCCTCGGTAAACGTTTCTTTTCGATGGATTTTAGCCGCGCCGATTTTCTCTGCGGCACCGGGCAAAAGGCATTTATTGCAGAACTGATGCCGAAACATCCGATCTATACGGACTTTTTATCCCAGGAAGCACAGGACGTCATCGGTCAGGTACATCCGCAAACCGCGCCCGCGCGGGCGGTGCTGGAAAAAGAGGGCTTTCGCTACCGCAACTATATCGACATTTTCGACGGCGGGCCGACGCTGGAGTGTGACATTGACCGCGTTCGCGCTATCCGCAAAAGTCGGCTGGTGGAAGTAGCGGAAGGACAACCTGCACAGGGCGATTTTCCGGCTTGCCTGGTCGCCAATGAAAATTATCACCATTTCCGCGTGTTGCTGGTGCGAGCCGATCCGGCGACCGAACGTTTGATTTTAACCGCCGCACAACTGGATGCCCTCAAATGCCACGCCGGGGATCGCGTTCGTCTGGTGCGCCTGTGCGCAGAGGAGAAAACAGCATGACTTTATGGATCAACGGTGACTGGGTGACGGGCCAGGGCGCACAGCGCGTGAAGCGTAATCCGGTATCGGGCGAGGTGTTATGGCAGGGCAATGATGCCGATGCTGCTCAGGTTGAGCAGGCTTGTCGGGCTGCTCGTGCAGCGTTTCCGCGTTGGGCGCGGCTCTCCTTTGGCGATCGTCAGGTAAGAGTTGAACGATTTGCCGCACTGCTGGAAAGCAACAAAGCCGAATTAACCGCGATTATTGCCAGAGAAACCGGCAAACCGCGTTGGGAAGCGGCAACCGAAGTGACGGCGATGATCAATAAGATCGCGATATCAATCAAGGCGTATCACGCTCGTACGGGAGAGCAGCGCAGTGAAATGCCCGATGGAGCAGCGAGCTTGCGCCATCGTCCACACGGCGTGCTGGCAGTGTTTGGACCGTACAATTTCCCCGGACATCTGCCTAACGGGCATATCGTTCCGGCGCTGCTGGCAGGTAACACGATAATCTTTAAACCCAGCGAACTAACCCCCTGGAGCGGCGAGGCAGTCATGCGTTTATGGCAGCAGGCAGGTTTGCCGTCGGGCGTGCTGAACCTGGTGCAAGGTGGGCGCGAAACCGGTCAGGCACTCAGTGCACTGGAGGATCTCGACGGCTTGCTGTTTACCGGCAGCGCCAATACCGGCTACCAGTTACATCGCCAGCTTTCCGGTCAGCCGGAAAAAATTCTTGCCCTCGAAATGGGCGGCAATAACCCGCTGATTATTGATGACGTGGTGGATATCGACGCCGCTGTCCATCTGACTATCCAGTCGGCATTTGTCACTGCCGGGCAACGCTGCACCTGCGCCCGCCGTTTATTGGTGAAAAGCGGGGCGCAGGGCGATGCGTTTCTTGCTCGCCTTGTTGCCGTCAGCCAGCGGTTAACGCCGGGGAAATGGGATGACGAACCGCAGCCGTTTATTGGCGGGCTGATTTCTGAACAGGCCGCACAGCAGGTGGTTACTGCCTGGCAGGAACTGGAAGCATTGGGCGGGCAAACGCTGCTTGCGCCACGTTTGCTACAAGCGGGAACATCGCTGCTGACGCCAGGGATCGTTGAAATGACGGGCGTTTCAGGCGTGCCGGATGAAGAAGTGTTTGGGCCGCTACTTCGCGTATGGCGTTATGACACTTTTGATGGGGCGATAAAGATGGCGAATAACACCCGCTTTGGCCTCTCTTGTGGGCTGGTTTCCCCAAAACGGGAAAAGTTCGAGCAACTGTTACTGGAAGCGCGGGCAGGGATTGTTAACTGGAACAAACCGCTTACCGGAGCCGCCAGTACCGCACCATTCGGCGGCATTGGCGCTTCCGGCAACCATCGCCCCAGCGCCTGGTATGCCGCAGATTATTGTGCCTGGCCGATGGCAAGCCTGGAGTCGGACTCGTTAACGTTGCCCGCAATGCTTAACCCCGGGCTTGATTTTTCTGATGAGGTGGCGCGATGAATGCCTGGGAAGTCAATTTCGATGGATTGGTGGGGCTGACGCACCATTACGCTGGTCTGTCGTTTGGTAATGAAGCCTCCACCAGTCATCGTTTTCAGGTATCGAATCCACGACTGGCGGCGAAGCAAGGCTTACTGAAAATGAAAGCCCTTGCCGATGCGGGATTTCCCCAGGCGGTGATCCCGCCGCACGAGCGTCCGTTTATTCCGGTGCTGCGTCAGTTGGGATTCAGCGGCAGCGATGAGCAGATACTGGAAAAGGTTGCCCGCCAGGCACCACACTGGCTTTCCAGCGTCAGCTCAGCATCGCCAATGTGGGTAGCTAATGCGGCCACGGTAGCGCCATCCGCCGATACGCTGGATGGCAAAGTACATTTCACGGTCGCCAACCTGAACAATAAATTTCACCGTTCGCTGGAAGCCCCCGTCACCGAATCGCTGTTAAACGCCATTTTTAACGATAAAGAGAAATTCACCCTCCATTCGGCGTTGCCGCAGGTGGCATTACTCGGTGATGAAGGGGCGGCAAACCACAATCGCCTCGGCGGTCATTACGGCGAACCCGGTGTGCAGATTTTTGTTTACGGGCGAGAAGAGGGTAACGGTACGCGGCCTTCCCGCTATCCGGCGCGGCAGACCCGCGAAGCCAGCGAGGCGGTAGCCAGGCTGAATCAGGTTAATCCGCAGCAGGTGATTTTCGCCCAGCAAAACCCGGACGTTATCGACCAGGGCGTTTTTCATAATGACGTGATTGCCGTGAGCAACCGCCAGGTACTGTTTTGCCATCAGCAGGCATTTGCTCGCCAGGCGCAATTACTGGCAAACCTGCGTGCGCGGGTCAATGGTTTTATGGCGATAGAAGTTCCGGCGTCGCAGGTTTCTGTGTCTGATGCGGTGTCTACGTATCTGTTTAACAGCCAACTGCTGAGTCGCGATGATGGTTCGATGATGCTGGTGCTGCCACAGGAGTGTCGGGAACATGCAGGAGTATGGCGTTATCTCAATGAACTCCTTACTGCTGACAACCCGATAAGCTCACTAAAAGTTTTTGATTTGCGCGAAAGTATGGCGAACGGCGGAGGCCCTGCGTGCCTGCGGTTGCGCGTGGTGTTGACGGATGAAGAACGTCAGGCGGTGAATCCGGCGGTGATGATGAACGATACGTTGTTTAATGCGCTCAATGACTGGGTGGATCGTTACTACCGCGATCGTCTTACTGCTGCCGATCTGGCCGACCCGCAATTGCTGCGTGAAGGGCGGGAAGCGCTGGATGCGTTGACTCAATTACTGAATCTCGGTTCGGTTTACCCGTTCCAGCGCGAGGGAGGGGGTAATGGATAATTTTCTCACTCTGACATTAGAGGGTAAAAAACCTGTCATCACCGAGAGAGAAATCAACGGTATTCGCTGGCGCTGGCTGGGGGATGGCGTGCTGGAACTGACGCCATTAACCCCACCGCAAGGCGCGTTGGTAATTTCGGCGGGGATCCACGGTAATGAAACGGCGCCTGTAGAAATGCTGGACGCCTTACTTGGCGCAATTTATCACGGTGAAATTAAGTTACGCTGGCGCTTGTTGGCAATCCTCGGAAATCCCCCAGCGCTCAAGCAAGGAAAGCGCTATTGCCATAGCGATATGAACCGGATGTTTGGCGGACGCTGGCAGCTATTTGCCGAAAGCGGCGAAACCTGCCGCGCCCGCGAGCTGGAACAGTGCCTGGAAGATTTTTATCAGCGGGGGAATGAGTCTGTGCGCTGGCATCTTGATCTGCATACTGCCATCCGCGGTTCGTACCACCAGCGGTTTGGCGTTTTACCGCAACGAGAACTTCCCTGGGACGAAAGTTTTCTGACATGGCTGGGCGCGGCAGGGCTGGAGGCGTTGGTGTTTCATCAGGCGCCAGGCGGCACGTTTACCCATTTCAGCTGCAAACATTTTGGCGCACTGGCGTGTACGCTGGAGCTAGGCAAAGCACTGCCGTTTGGGCAAAACGAGCTTCGTCAGTTTGCGCCAACCACCAATGCAATTGCTACGCTGTTAGCAGGGGCAAGTGTCGGTATAGAGAGAAAACTGCCCCAGCGTTACCGGGTGGTTTCGCAGATTACCCGTCACACTGCTGCTTTCGAGTTGCATATGGCGAGCGAGACGCTGAATTTCACGCCGTTTAAGAAAGGAACGTTATTGGCGCAGGATGGTGAGGAACGTTTTACCGTGACTCATGATATTGAATATGTGTTATTCCCCAATCCACTGGTGGCGTTGGGATTACGCGCGGGATTAATGCTGGAAAAAATAACCTAGCACTTGCCCGCAGAAAGGTTTCTGCGGGTATTTAATAACGGCTTTCGGAATAATACGGATTAATCCTGGGTGTTTGCTTTATTTATCGCCATTTATCAGGTATAGTCCTTCATAATTTCTGCAAAATCATTGTCTTGTAATATTTATTCATCACTTTCCTTCAATTTTTCTTTTTTTCTCCATAATTGGCGAAAAAATGTTTTTTATACTTTCATTGATTTACCGTTGCTCTGATTAATTGACGCTAAACTCAGTAAAGTTAATCTCGTCAACACGGCACGTTACTTAAGAAAGCCGTAACAAATAACTGAAAGGAAGGATATAGAATATGCGTAAATTAACTGCACTGTTTGTTGCCTCTACCCTGGCTCTTGGCGCGGCTAACCTGGCCCACGCCGCTGACACCACTACCGCAGCACCGGCTGACGCGAAGCCGATGATGCATCATAAAGGCAAGTTCGGTCCGCATCAGGACATGATGTTCAAAGACCTGAACCTGACCGACGCGCAGAAACAGCAGATTCGTGAAATCATGAAAGGCCAGCGTGACCAGATGAAACGTCCGCCGCTGGAAGAACGCCGCGCAATGCATGACATCATCGCCAGCGATACTTTCGACAAAGCAAAAGCTGAAGCGCAGATTGCTAAAATGGAAGAACAGCGCAAAGCTAACATGCTGGCGCATATGGAAACCCAGAACAAGATTTACAACATCCTGACGCCGGAGCAGAAAAAGCAATTTAATGCTAATTTTGAGAAGCGTCTGACAGAACGCCCAGCGGGAAAAGGTAAAATGCCTGCAACTGCTGAATAATCTTTCAGCCAAAAAACTTAAGACCGCCGGTCTTGTCCACTACCTTGCAGTAAGGCGGTGGACAGGATCGGCGGTTTTCTTTTATGCGCCTGTGCCTGTCATTTTTGCAAAAACGCTAAGGTAAATCATACGAGTTGCCGATAACAATCCACGGTTGCCTGAGCGATAACAATGAAAAGAGCATGCCCGGAGCGAGTATGGAATACTTTGATATGCGTAAAATGTCGGTGAACCTGTGGCGAAACGCTGCCGGTGAAACTCGTGAGATCTGTAGTTTTCCCCCTGCGAAACGTGATTTTTACTGGCGTGCCAGCATTGCGTCCATTGCGGCCAATGGTGAATTTTCTTTATTTCCTGGGATGGAAAGAAGTGTGACGCTGCTGGAAGGCGGCGAGATGCTTCTTGAAAGCGCAGACCGTTTTAGTCATACCTTAAAGCCGTTACAGCCTTTTGCTTTTGCGGCGGACCAGGTGGTAAAAGCGAAACTGACGGAAGGGCAGATGTCGATGGATTTCAACATTATGACGCGCCTGGATGCCTGTAAGGCGAAAGTCAGAATTGCCGATCGCACGTTCACCACTTTTGGCTCACGCGGCGGGGTGGTGTTTGTGATTAGCGGGGCATGGCAACTGGGCGAAAAATTGTTAACTACCGACCAGGGCGCGTGCTGGTACGATGGCAAACACACCCTGCGGCTTTTGCAACCGCAAGGCAAACTGCTGTTCAGTGAAATTAACTGGCTTGCAGGCCATTCACCGGATCAAGTTCAGTAATTTCATAGCGACCGGAAAGTAGTGGTTTACAAAGAATTTTATAACCATCGTGATCGAATCCGGCAGGCGTACGGATCAACGTTGCCGCCTCTTCCAGCGAATTAACCGCCCCCAGCCACAGCCAGTTATGAATAATATGGTATTGGGTCATTTCCGGGTGCTGTTCTTTCAACGCCACCGCACCTTGCCACGGCCAGCAGATCACCCGCAAACGTTCCAGCGACTGGAGCAGACGTTGAGCATGATCTTCATGGCTCTCTTTTCCGCAGCACGCTCCGGCGCAACGTTTTAGCGCTGAACGAAAGCAAGCACGACCGCGGCTTAGCGGTTCCAGCCCGAGCAGGCCATAACAGAGCTTTTGTTCATCGGCGATTGTCTGTAATGCCTGTAATGCCGAGCGGCGGTTGGCAAACAGGCCAAACAGGTTTGGCGCAGTAGAAAAATCCACGTCTTTGGCGTACACCACATCCACGCGTTTTTCATTCAGTTGCAGGGCGCAGAGCTGACGATTGCGGCGCAACCGTTTATTAAACAAAGGCTGTTGCTCTTTGATTAGACGCGCTTCAAGGAGCAGAGCGCCGATTTCGCCCGCGGTACATATCCAGCTAATGCGTCGGGATTGTCGCAGCATGGCCGCTTCATCCGGGGTACGTAAATGGGAAAGGACGCGGCTGCGGATGTTAACGCTTTTGCCGATATAGAGCGGCATAGTGTTACTTTCACCATGAAACAGATACACACCGGGTCGGGTGGGTAAGTCAGTAAGAAATGAACGTAAATGTTCGGGATATTCATAAATTGCCGCCGCTTCAAATTCGAGCCGCGGGGAAGTTAAACGCCGTACCACTGTTTACTCCGAATGCTGGTCATTTATCCAGTATAGCGGGTGGGTGGCGATTAAAAAAGAGGCAAGGCCGATGACAAAGCTAACACTGCCTGATGCGCTACGCTTATCAGGCCTACTCGACTCCTGCAATGTATTGAATTTGCAAAGTTTTACATGCCGGATAAGACGCTTACGCCATATCCGGCATGTATAAAGTGTTTGGTGTCGACAATCTCAGGCGGGGAGGCCGCACTGTTTATTTTTTCCAGAAATCATCGAAAACCGTAATGGGTGGGCGGCGTTTATGCTCGGTTTTCAGATACCAGTTCTCAATCGTTCTGGCGACCTGTTCCGGGACATTTTTCCCTTCCAGATAGTCATCAATATTTTCATACGTTACGCCGAGCGCGACTTCATCTGGCAGTGACGGGCGGTCATCTTCCAGGTCGGCTGTGGGTGCCTTCTTATAGAGATGCTCAGGGCAACCTAACGCCGCCAGTAACTGTTTACCCTGACGTTTGTTCAGACGATACAGAGGGTTAATGTCTGTGCCACCATCACCATATTTAGTGAAGAATCCAGTAATGGCTTCTGCCGCATGATCGGTGCCAACTACGACGCCATTAGTCATACCCGCAATGCTGTATTGCGCTTTCATCCGCTCACGTGCTTTTTCATTGCCACGCACAAAATCGCTCAGTTCGATACCTGCTTCCCGCAATGCCTGTTCACTGGCGAGTACCGCGCCCTTGATATTGACGGTTAATACGCGATCCGGCTGAATAAAGGCAATGGCGTCCTGGCAATCTTGTTCGTCGGCCTGAACACCGTAGGGAAGGCGCACGGCGATAAATTGCAGTGATTCATTACCGGTTTCCTGGCGCAGTTCATTAATTGCCATCTGACACAACTTACCGGCAAGGGTAGAGTCCTGACCACCGCTAATGCCGAGTACCAGTGATTTAATGAACGGGTAGGTTTGTAGATAGCTTTTCAGAAAATCGACGCTGCGACGAATTTCCTCTTCAGCATTAATCTGCGGTTTGGCGCCCAGCGCCTTTATTATTTGTTGCTGCAATGTCATTGAACCCCTCCAGACAAAAAAATAAAACTTCCTTAAAGCTAACCCGTTGCTACAGAAACGACAAGCGACAGCAGGTTGAATGGTGGTTAAAACGTCATACAGGAATCCTCTGAAAGCGAAACCGTTTCGCTCTCAGGCTTGAAAAAGACCCCGATGTATTCCAGGCTTATCTAACACGCTGATAAACAAGAGGACGGAATATGAACAAGAATATGGCAGGAATTCTGGGTGCAGCGGCGGTATTAACCATGCTGGCAGGTTGTACGGCGTATGATCGTACCAAAGACCAGTTTGTACAGCCTGTGGTGAAAGACGTCAAAAAAGGCATGAGCCGGGCGCAGGTTGCACAAATTGCGGGTAAACCTTCGTCTGAAGTGAGCATGATCCATGCTCGTGGTACTTGCCAGACCTACATTCTGGGTCAACGTGATGGTAAAGCAGAAACCTATTTTGTCGCGTTAGATGATACCGGGCATGTGATCAACACCGGCTATCAGACCTGTGCCGAATACGACACTGATCCGCAGGCTGCGAAGTAATTCCTTCATCTGAAAGCTTGAGTCACAACGAAAACCGGCCATTGTGCCGGTTTTTTTATGCGCGTGTTCTTATTTGTTGACGCGAATTATTTAACCGAAATGTGAAGGTGGTCATAACAGCAGGTCAAGGAGAGACAATTTGTATAGTCAAAGAAATACTATTGCTCAGGTCAATACCGTATACTCTTTTCAGCCACCAAAAAAAGTCATGTTGGTTTCGCAAGTTACCCAGAGCATGGAAGCAGGTGAAGGCTTGCGGAGTGTCTGGCTGACAGATAATCGTTGATGAGGGCAGTTTTATGGAAAAGAAACACATTTATCTGTTTTGTTCTGCGGGCATGTCTACCTCTTTACTGGTATCAAAAATGCGCGCTCAGGCAGAAAAATATGAAGTTCCGGTCATTATTGAAGCATTTCCAGAAACGCTGGCTGGTGAAAAAGGGCTGAATGCCGATGTCGTTTTATTAGGGCCGCAGATTGCTTATATGTTGCCCGAAATTCAGCGTTTGTTACCCAACAAACCGGTGGAAGTAATTGACTCGTTGTTATATGGCAAAGTCGATGGTTTAGGCGTGCTTAAGGCTGCAGTTGCAGCAATTAAAAAAGCCGCAGCAAATTAATTTTTAAATTTTCCCGTCAAAGAGTTATTTCATAAATCTATACCGCAATATTTGAATTGCGGTTTTTAAGGGTATTTTTCTATGAGTAATGTTATTGCATCGCTTGAAAAGGTACTCCTCCCTTTTGCAGTTAAAATAGGAAAGCAACCGCACGTTAATGCAATCAAAAACGGTTTTATTCGCTTAATGCCGTTAACCCTCGCAGGGGCTATGTTTGTATTAATTAATAACGTTTTCCTTAGCTTTGGGGAGGGGTCATTTTTTTATTCCTTAGGTATTCGCCTCGACGCCTCGACCATTGAAACACTCAATGGTCTGAAAGGTATTGGCGGAAATGTTTATAACGGAACATTGGGGATTATGTCTTTAATGGCACCGTTCTTTATCGGCATGGCGCTGGCAGAAGAGCGTAAAGTCGATGCGCTGGCAGCGGGATTGTTATCCGTTGCGGCGTTTATGACCGTCACGCCTTATAGCGTCGGCGAGGCTTATGCCGTCGGCGCTAATTGGTTAGGCGGCGCGAATATCATCTCCGGGATTATTATCGGCCTGGTGGTGGCAGAAATGTTTACCTTTATTGTCCGCCGCAACTGGGTAATTAGACTGCCCGATAGCGTACCTGCGTCGGTATCGCGTTCTTTCTCTGCATTGATTCCCGGCTTTATTATTCTTTCCGTGATGGGGATTATTGCCTGGGCGCTGACGACCTGGGGTACAAACTTCCATCAGATCATTATGGATACTATCTCGACGCCGCTGGCATCGTTGGGCAGTGTGGTCGGCTGGGCGTATGTGATTTTTGTTCCACTGCTGTGGTTCTTCGGTATTCACGGCGCGCTGGCGCTGACTGCACTGGACAACGGCATCATGACGCCGTGGGCGTTGGAAAACATCGCGACCTACCAGCAATATGGTTCCGTCGAAGCGGCATTAGCTGCCGGTAAGACCTTCCATATCTGGGCCAAGCCGATGCTGGACTCCTTTATTTTCCTCGGTGGCAGTGGCGCGACCCTGGGCCTGATTCTGGCAATCTTTATTGCTTCTCGCCGTGCTGATTATCGTCAAGTGGCAAAACTGGCGCTGCCGTCCGGCATCTTCCAGATTAACGAACCGATTCTGTTTGGTCTGCCGATTATTATGAACCCGGTGATGTTTATCCCGTTTGTGCTGGTACAACCGATTCTGGCGGCAATCACCCTGGCGGCATATTACATGGGCATTATTCCACCAGTGACCAACATTGCGCCGTGGACCATGCCAACCGGTCTGGGGGCCTTCTTTAACACCAACGGTAGCGTTGCCGCCTTACTGGTCGCACTCTTTAACCTCGGTATCGCCACGCTGATTTATCTGCCATTTGTTGTGGTGGCTAACAAAGCACAAAACGTGATTGATAAAGAAGAGAGTGAAGAAGATATTGCTAACGCGCTGAAATTTTAATCGATATCGGCACAAGTAACGCTGTGCCGGGTAAGGAAAGTGAGGAACTGAGTATGATGGATCTCGACAATATCCCGGATACGCAAACCGAAGCCGAAGAACTGGAAGAAGTGGTGATGGGGCTTATCATCAACTCCGGGCAGGCGCGCAGTCTGGCGTATGCGGCGCTGAAACAGGCAAAGCAGGGCGATTTTGCGGCAGCAAAAGCGATGATGGATCAGTCACGAATGGCGTTGAATGAAGCGCATCTGGTACAGACGAAACTGATTGAAGGCGACGCGGGCGAAGGTAAGATGAAAGTGAGTCTGGTGCTGGTCCACGCCCAGGATCATTTAATGACCTCAATGCTTGCACGTGAACTGATTAGCGAATTAATTGAGCTTCATGAAAAATTGAAGGCATAAGGAGTTGATGATGCAGCAAGTGATTAACGCGCCGGAAATTGCCACAGCCCGTGAACAACAACTGTTTAATGGCAAAAACTTCCATGTGTTTATCTACAACAAAACTGAGAGTATCAGTGGGCTGCATCAACACGACTATTATGAATTCACCCTGGTGTTAACGGGTCGTTATTACCAGGAGATAAACGGTAAACGCGTGTTGCTCGAGCGGGGCGATTTTGTCTTTATTCCGTTGGGCTCGCACCATCAAAGTTTTTATGAGTTTGGCGCCACGCGTATATTAAATGTTGGGATCAGCAAACGTTTTTTTGAGCAACATTATCTGCCGTTGTTACCTTATTGCTTCGTCGCATCACAGGTATACCGGACCAATAACGCTTTTCTCACCTATGTGGAAACGGTCATCTCTTCACTGAATTTCCGTGAAACCGGGCTGGAAGAGTTTGTTGAGACAGTGACTTTTTATGTTATCAACCGCTTACGTCATTACCGTGAAGAACAGGTAATTGATGATGTGCCGCAGTGGCTGAAAGGCACGGTTGAAAAGATGCATGATAAAGAGCAGTTTAGTGAAAATGCGCTGGAAAATATGGTGATACTGTCGGCGAAATCGCAGGAATATTTGACGCGTGCAACCCAGCGATATTATGGCAAAACGCCAATGCAGATTATTAATGAAATTCGCATTAATTTTGCCAAAAAACAACTGGAAATGACCAACTATTCGGTAACGGATATTGCATTTGAAGCCGGTTATAGTAGCCCAAGCTTGTTTATTAAAACGTTTAAGAAACTGACCTCGTTTACACCCAATAGCTATCGTAAAAAATTGACTGAATTTAATCAGTAGCCATTGTGTCAGAACACTAAATTTACATGCTTGCTCTGTATAACCTGGTATTTCCGGGTTATTCCTGACTTAGCGGCAGGCACGACGAATATCAGTATTTCCTAGTGAAGGGAGAAATTATGAGCCAGAAATTAAAAGTCGTCACTATTGGTGGCGGGAGCAGCTATACCCCGGAATTACTGGAAGGGTTTATTAAACGTTATCACGAATTGCCGGTGAGTGAATTATGGCTGGTGGACGTCGAAGAGGGTAAAGCGAAGCTGGATATTATTTTCGATCTCTGCCAGCGGATGATTGATAACGCTGGTGTACCAATGAAGCTTTATAAAACGCTCGATCGCTGCGAAGCATTGAAAGATGCCGATTTCGTCACTACCCAGTTGCGCGTAGGTCAATTACCAGCACGCGAACTCGATGAACGTATTCCGTTAAGTCATGGTTATCTCGGCCAGGAAACCAACGGTGCAGGTGGCCTGTTTAAAGGTCTGCGTACTATTCCGGTGATTTTTGACATAGTCAAAGATGTTGAAGAATTCTGCCCCAATGCCTGGGTGATTAACTTTACGAACCCAGCGGGAATGGTCACCGAAGCCGTTTATCGTCATACCGGATTTAAACGCTTTATCGGCGTGTGTAATATTCCGATTGGCATGAAGATGTTTATCAGCGATGTTTTAGCGTTGAATGAGAACGATGATTTATCTATCGATCTGTTCGGGCTAAACCACATGGTGTTTATTAAAGATGTGCTGGTAAATGGCAAGTCTCGCTTTGCCGAATTGCTTGATGGTGTGGCATCCGGGCAGTTAAAAGCGTCTGGCGTAAAAAATATTTTCGATCTGCCGTTTAGCGAAGGCTTAATTCGCTCACTGAATCTGTTGCCGTGCTCGTATCTGCTTTATTACTTCAAGCAAAAAGAGATGCTGGCGATTGAAATGGGTGAGTATTATAAAGGCGGCGCACGTGCACAGGTGGTACAGAAAGTCGAGAAACAACTCTTTGACCTGTATAAAAATCCGGACCTGAAAGTTAAGCCGAAAGAACTGGAACAGCGCGGCGGGGCATATTACTCAGATGCGGCGTGTGAAGTGATTAATGCTATCTACAACGACAAGCAAGCAGAACATTACGTTAATATCCCGCATCATGGGCATATTGATAATATTCCGGCAGACTGGGCGGTAGAAATGACCTGTACACTGGGGCGCGATGGCGCGACGCCACATCCACGTATTACACACTTCGATGACAAAGTGATGGGCTTGATTCATACCATCAAAGGTTTTGAGATTGCCGCCAGCCACGCAGCCCTTAGCGGTGAATTTAACGATGTGTTACTGGCGCTCAACCTTAGCCCGCTGGTGCATTCCGATCGTGACGCGGAACTGCTGGCAAGAGAGATGATTCTGGCGCATGAGAAGTGGTTGCCAAACTTTGCTGACTGCATTGCAGAACTCAAAAAAGCACATTAACTGAGGCTGATTATGGAACGCTTACTGATTGTTAATGCTGATGACTTTGGCTTAAGTAAAGGCCAGAACTACGGCATTATCGAGGCCTGTCGTAATGGTATTGTCACCTCAACGACGGCGCTGGTGAATGGGGAAGCTATCGACCATGCGGTGCGGTTAAGTCGTGATGAACCGAGTCTGGCAGTTGGGATGCACTTTGTCCTTACACTGGGCAAGCCGCTGACTGAGATGCCTGGGCTGACCCGGCAAGGTGTGCTGGGGAAATGGATCTGGCAGCTGGCAGAAGACGATGCCTTACCACTGGAAGAAATTTCCCAGGAACTCGCCCGCCAGTATCTGCGATTCATTGAATTGTTTGGCCGCAAACCAACACATCTTGATAGTCATCATCATGTGCATATGTTCCCGCAGATTTTCCCGATTGTGGCGAAGTTTGCGGCTGAAGAGGGGATTGCGTTGCGTATTGATCGCCAGCCAGTATTTAACGACGGTGATTTACCCGCAAATCTGCGCAGTTCACAGGGCTTCAGTAGTGCATTCTATGGTGAAGAGATTAGTGAATCACTGTTCCTGCAAGTGTTGGATGATTCCAGTCATCGCGGTGAACGCTCACTGGAAGTGATGTGCCATCCTGCGTTTGTCGATAATACAATTCGCCAGAGTGCTTACTGTTTCCCGCGGTTAGCGGAACTGGATGTGTTAACGTCGGCGTCGTTGAAGTATGCCATTGCCGAGCGTGGTTATCGGTTGGGTAGTTATCTGGATGTGTAGGTAAGGCTGTTTTGCCGGATGCGGCGTAAATGCCTTATTCGGCATGCAATACATTGAAATTTCAAAGCATTATGAACATCCGGTAGGCCTGATAAGCGCAGCGCATCAGGCAAAGGTGGCGCAATTGCGCCACCCATATTTACGCCGGAATTTTGTCAATCTTAGGCATACGTGACCAGACGCGGTGCGCCGCCATTAGCGTTAACAGTTCATCCATAAAACTACCGTCAGCGCTGTCGGCTTCCACAACCCCTTGTTCACCTTTGTCATCCACCTTAATTGTCGCTTTGAACTTGCGGGCGTCTCCCGCCAGCGCAATCGGTTTAAGGTGTTTGTAGGCTTCCATCAGGTAATAGTTCGCATCGCCATTGTCTGCGATATCCGCAATATTACCGCAAGGGACAATGACCGCATCCACCGTCAGCGAAGGCGCTCCGGCAAAGGTAGCAGCAATTGGCAATACCGTGCCGTCATCGGCGGTTACTTCGCCCATTCGTGAATAAAGCAGTTTGGCATGAACGCCTTTGGCTTTCAGCGCCTTGAGAATGGCCAGCAGGTCTGCCGATCTCACTTCATCATTAAGCAAAATCGCTGCCACACGGCCTTTGACATCACCGTCAGGAATGGCATACAGGCTTAATGTTGGGGCATTTTTCAGACCGTTGATGTCCGGTGGCGGGGTAATATTCAGTTGTTCATCAGTCAGTTCGATACCGAGATTTTCCGCCACAGCCTGCGCCAGAGTGACATCGATATGTGCCAGTTGATCAACGACGCGTTCACGAATATACGGACGAGCAACTTTGCCCAATTCAAAGCTGAAAGCGTCGATAATGTGGCGCTGTTCAAACGGCGTCTGGCTTAGCCAGAACAGGCGCGGATGAGAATAATATTCGCCAAATGACGGGCTACGTTCGCGAACTTTATTTCCTTCTACACGTTCCTGGTATGATTCAAAACCGCCGCGTTTCGGCCCCGGCGGTGTTTCGCGCGGCCAGTTGTCGTTGATGGAGTTTGGTTCGTAGTTTGCCGGATTGGTGTCGATTCCCATGCGGTGCATGCCGTCACGCTGGAAATTATGGTAAGGGCAGGTCGGGCGGTTAATAGGAATTTCATGGAAATTCGGCCCACCAAGACGACTGATTTGTGTATCGGTATAAGAGAACAAACGTCCCTGCAATAACGGGTCGTTGGTGAAATCCAGACCGGGAACAATATGCCCTGGATGGAAAGCTACCTGTTCGTTTTCGGCAAAGAAGTTATCCGGGTTGCGGTTAAGCACCATTTTGCCGACGCGCTGTACCGGCACCAGTTCTTCCGGGATAAGTTTGGTTGGATCGAGAAGGTCGAAATCAAACTTGAATTCGTCTTCTTCCGGGATTAACTGGAAGCCCAGTTCGTATTCCGGGAAATCGCCTGCTTCAATGGCTTCCCACAGCTCACGGCGGTGGAAGTCCGGGTCACGTCCGGTGAGTTTCTGCGCTTCATCCCATACCAGCGAGGCTTTACCTGCCAGTGGTTTCCAGTGAAAACGCACAAACGTCGCTTTCCCTTCGGCGTTAATCAGGCGGAAAGTGTGGATGCCGAAACCTTCCATCGTACGGTAGCTGCGCGGGATCCCGCGATCCGACATCGCCCATATCACGTTATGCAGCGTTTCCGGTTGCAGGGAAACATAATCCCAGAATGTGTCGTGGGCGCTACCTCCCTGTGGGATCGCCCAGTGCGGTTCCGGTTTTACCGCATGAACAAAATCGGGGAATTTATGCGCATCCTGAATAAAGAAGATCGGCGTGTTGTTGCCGACAAGGTCAAAAATACCCTCTTCAGTATAGAATTTGGTGGCAAAACCGCGGATATCACGCACGGTATCGGCAGAGCCAGCGCCACCCTGAACGGTAGAGAAACGGACAAACACTGGGGTGATTTTGTTCGGGTCAGACAGGAAGTCGGCTTTGGTAATATCGCTTAAGTTTTTATACGGCTGGAAATAACCATGAGCCGCAGATCCTCGCGCATGAACAATACGTTCCGGGATACGCTCATGGTCAAAGTGAGTGATCTTCTCGCGCAGAATAAAATCTTCCAGCAGCGTTGGACCACGGCTACCGGCACGCAGTGAGTTTTGATCGTCAGCGATGCGCACGCCCTGGTTGGTGGTAAGTGCATAATTTTCACTGCCTTTACGTACATCTTGCAGGGAATTAAGTTTTTCGTTACGCGTATCAGGGGCTTTCAGACTGCCTGGCGCGGTAGGCTGCGCGCCAGGCGGGGTCGGTTCAGCCGCTGGACGATGAGAGCCGTCCTCAGGTGCCAGTGAGTCCATTCCTGGTTTCGCTTCGTTCGAGTCGTGCAGGGGGGACTGGTGCTGATGTGGGTTCTTTGCGTTATGTTGCGACATTGAACTCGTCTCCTTATTTCATTGCTGAAAGGGCCGCTTTTTTGGTCAAAAAACCCTCTAACTATAGACCATCGGGGATGTCTCGCTCTGGAAGTGGTGTCGGCGAAAGTATTTGAAGATGTACGCAAAGCAGGACGGACGTGGGCTAAATCGGCTAAACTACATTTTTTCTGATTTTTAATATGCGTTTAGTGAAGCCAGTAATGAAGAAACCGCTACGTCAGCAAAACCGCCCGATTATTAGCTATGTCCCGCGTACGGAACCTGCGCCGCCGGAGCATGCGATTAAAATGGATTCGTTTCGTGATGTCTGGATACTACGTAGCAAATATGTGGCGTTTGTTCTGGTGGGGGAATCATTCTTGCGCTCACCGGCGTTTAGTGTGCCGGAGGCGGCCCAGCGCTGGGCGAATCAGATTCGACAAGAGAATGAGGTCGAAGAGTAAAAAAACGCCTGTCGGGATGACAGGCGTTTTGCGTTATAAGCCAGGGTTAACGGTGAGCCAGTTCGGCGTCATCTTCGCTATCCAGAATGGATTTATCGGTCTGCTTCAGCCACTGGCTGGTCAGTGTACCTGCGGTCATAGAACCGCTGACGTTCAGTGCCGTACGGCCCATATCGATAAGTGGCTCAACGGAAATTAACAATGCCACCAGCGTTACCGGCAAGCCCATCGCAGGGAGTACAATCAGTGCGGCGAATGTTGCACCGCCACCAACGCCTGCAACACCTGCTGAACTCACAGTGACGATACCAACGAGTGTCGCAATCCACATTGGGTCCAGCGGATTAATGCCAACCGTAGGCGCAACCATCACTGCCAGCATTGCCGGATACAGCCCGGCACAGCCGTTTTGACCAATGGTCGCGCCGAAAGAGGCGGCGAAACTGGCGATGGATTCAGGAACACCCAGACGACGCGTTTGTGCTTCTACATTCAGCGGAATAGACGCAGCACTGGAGCGACTGGTGAAGGCAAACGTCAGCACTGGCCATACTTTACGGAAGTATTTCAGCGGGCTTACGCCATTAATGCCCAGCAGAATGCCATGCACTGCAAACATAATGATAAGACCGAGGTAGGATGCGACAACGAAGCTACCCAGTTTAATGATGTCTTGCAGGTTGGAGCCAGCAACGACTTTGGTCATCAGTGCCAGAACGCCGTATGGCGTCAGTTGCATGACCAGGCGAACCAGTTTCATCACCCAGCTTTGTAGCGTATCGATAGCGGTTAAGACTCGTTCACCTTTCGGAGCATCATCTTTCAGCAGTTTCAGTGCTGCAACGCCCAGGAAAGCCGCAAAAATTACCACGCTGATAATTGACGTCGGATTGGCACCGGTCAGATCGGCAAACGGGTTTTTCGGGATAAAGGACAAGACAAGCTGCGGAACGCTCAGGTCAGAGACTTTACCGACATAGTTGCTTTCGATAGCGTTCAGACGTGCAGTTTCAGCGCCACCCTGAACCAGCCCTTCAGCTGTCAGACCAAACAGATTAGTGACCAGTACACCGACCAGCGCCGCAATCAGCGTGGTAAACAGTAGCGTACCAATAGTCAGAAAACTGATTTTTCCTAGTTGAGACGCGTTATGCAGACGGGCAACCGCACTTAAAATGGAGGCAAATACCAGCGGCATGACGATCATTTGCAGTAGCTGAACATAGCCGTTACCGACAATGTTAAACCACTGCACAGAATCTTTGAGTACCTGGCTGTCAGAACCATAAATGGTATGCAGGGCAAGGCCAAAAACCACACCCATCACCAGACCTACCAGCACTTTTTTGGCCAGACTCCACTGTTTGTGGCGGGTTTGGGCCAGCGCAAACAGCAGCACAACGAACACTATGATGTTCGCAATTAATGGAAAGTTCATCCCCGTTCTCCTGATCTTATTATTTCTATCGCTACGCAGTAGCCATAGTGTTGAAGCAAGATTAACAGAACTGTGAGCTGGCTCTTATATTCAAATGGAATGGCTTATTCCAGAAAAGCGTTTTTTGTTTTTTTAGTATTCAACCTGATGCTTAATAAGGCGATGAAACTCGATCTGCAAGGTATTAATCATTTGCGATGACCAACGCACGGCACTGTTTTCGGGCAGTGAATGGGGCATCCACACTGACCAGACAAACAACGCCATGCAGAGAAAACGTTCTAACTGGTTGCCTTTTTGTGGAACCAGAATTGGCAGACGGAAACGCCATCGGCACGGCCAGAGTAGGGGAACGCCAGCGGGGGTCAACATATCAGCAAGAATATGACTCAAATAACCGAGAACCATACCTTGCAGAGCATCAGCCGGAATAAACCAGCTTTCCGGAACTTTCAGATAAAAGGTCGCCAGTAGAGCAAACACCGCCAGCAGACTGTGGGTAAAGCCACGGTGACCAAAAGCGCGGGCAATGGGTTTTGATATCCACTTTAATCGCTGCCCAAGAAACGACTTTGGATGGTCAATATCCGGTAACAGACAAGTTAATATTGCGGAAGGGACAATATGCCACCAGTCACCCTGTGCCAGCACGGGTGTAAGCTCGGCATTTTTAGCAAACACCGCACAAGCAATAGAAAAGAGGAGGTGACCTTCCGCCGTCATGATAAAACTCACTAAACTGTCGATACGTACAGTATAGGGTTTTTATACAGTGCGCGGAAGTGGTGACGGTGTAACTCTTCATCATAATTTGATGATAAAATCATCAGTTGAACGTGATTTCAGATAAGCAACCAGGGGCCGTGTCACCACGCCCCTTTTTATTAACCGAGGAGGTCTTTCGCGGTGAGTTCGGTCAAGGATGAAAGTTTTACATTCGCCAACACAAAACGTGGATCATTTTGCGCTTCTGGTGCTGGAACGACGATGGAGCGCATTCGTGCTGCCTTCGAGGCGATCATGCCATTAACAGAGTCCTCCAGCGCCACGCAGGCGATTGGGTCAACGCCCAGTTTTGCTGCGCAGTCGAGATAAACCTGCGGATGTGGCTTGCTATAAGGCAATTTTTCGGCGGAGGCGAGGGCATCGAAACTGTCACGTAGGTCAAACATGGCCAGCACTTTTTCAAGCATATGCAGCGGTGACGCTGAGGCCAGGCCGACCAATAAGCCCTGCGCTTTACATAAAGCAACGGCTTCACGCACGCCAGGCAGTAATGGACGCGTCTCTTCAACCAGCGAAATGGCACGGGCAATTACCCGATCGACCACTTCCTGACGACTCGGTCCATTCCACGGTTGCCGGGCATACCACAGATCAACCACCATATCGATGCGTAAACCTAAGGTGTCCGGTAGCTCATTACGACGGGAGATGTCCACCCCCAGGCTTGCCATCACATCCAGTTCGGCCCGATCCCATAATGGTTCGGAATCGATAAGTAATCCATCCATATCAAAAATTGCAGCAAGAATCTGTCGTGGGGTTGACATTACAACCTCTCCTTTAGAGCATTATGTGTAAGGTATTAAGCTGTGCTTATGATTAAGCGCCTATCATATCGCCTTTAAAGAATGGGCGAAAACAGATATCTACAGGTAAACTAAGTGAATCGACGCGTCTTAATCAAGGAGAACTCATGACGTATCAACAAGCTGGACGCATTGCTATTTTGAAAAGGATTTTCGGTTGGGTGATTTTTATACCAACACTTGTTTCCACGTTGATTTCCTTGCTGAAGTTTATGAATACCCGGCAAGAAACCCAGGAAGGCATTAATGCGGTAATGCTCGACTTTGCCCATGTCATGATCGATATGATGCAGGCGAATACGCCTTTTTTGAATCTGTTCTGGTATAACTCGCCGACGCCCAATTTTAATGGTGGTGTGAACGTTATGTTCTGGGTGATCTTTATCCTGATTTTTGTCGGGCTGGCGTTGCAAGACTCTGGAGCACGCATGAGTCGTCAGGCGCGCTTCTTGCGCGAAGGCGTTGAAGATCAACTCATTCTGGAGAAGGCTAAAGGGGAAGAGGGGTTAACGCGTGAACAGATCGAGTCGCGCATTGTCGTTCCACGCCATACTATCTTCACGCAGTTTTTTTCACTCTATATCCTGCCGGTCATTTGTATTGCTGCGGGATACGTGTTCTTTTCTCTGCTCGGTTTCATTTAATACAAAGGCCGCGCGGTGCGGCCATTATCATCGACTCCCGTCACGCGGCTAACACTCTATCCAATGATTGTTGAGCAATAACCAGATGTTGACCACCAAACAACCTTGCGCGGTTTAGCAAAGTGTAAAGCTGGTAAATCGGTTGGCGTTCGAGGAAATCGATCGGGAGCGGTGAAACTGATTGATAACCATCATAGATTTGCGGAGGCTGTTCGGTATGTAGCGGCAACATGGCCAGATCGCACTCTCTGTCGCCCCAGTAACAAGCAGGGTCGAAAATATACGGACCATTCGGACCTAGCGCACAATTCCCTGACCATAGATCGCCGTGTAACAGTGATGGTTGCGGCTGATGTGAAGCCAGGCGCTGCTGGATATGCTCGACGATGGCGTCGATATTGCCGAAGGCGATCCCTTTTTCTGCTGCCAGCTCCAGTTGCCAGCCAATCCGTTGTTCAGCAAAAAACGTTGACCAGCGGCGTTGCCAGGTATTGGGTTGAGGGGTAGTAGAAAGGGCGTTATCGAAATCGAGGCCAAATTGTGGCTGGTCGCTCCATTGATGTAGATGCGCAATTTGCTGCCCTAAAATAAAGGCGTTATGTGCATCCAACGGCCGAGGAGGGAGATAATCCATCACCAGAAAACTGTAGTCACGGTCAGCGCCAACTGCCCACACCCGGGGTACGGTGACGGTTTTACTACGAGACAATAACTCCAGTTGGTCGGCTTCGGCGGTAAAACCGGGAAGCAATTCTCTTTCATCACATTTGACGAAAAAGTCGCGTCCTGCATAGCGCAAATGCCATGCGGCATGGACTTCCCCGCCAGGCAGTTCATTACGCAGTTCGATTTCGCCTTCACCTAACTGCTCGCTCAAAAGACGACTGATTACCTGCCACATGATGTCTCTCCCATGCTGTCTGCCAGATCATAAGGTTAGCGCAAGAATAAGGTGTAAAAACACGAGCTAACGCACACCACAGACTGATTATTGCCCAAAAATCTTTATTTGTTGCTATTCCATTCCTCCCAGGTGGTGATCCTTATCTCGGGGTCTTTGCCTGTAGCGCTCTGGGCGAGCCCGGCAACGAGTTCTCTTATCTCATCTTCGTTTTGCGTACTGATAAGTCCAAAGGTATTCGTCCCTAGTTCATGGATGTTCCCATCATCGTCTGTCATGGTCAGTGAAAAGCCATCGCGTGTCAGAAAGTTATTTAACTCATTAATTTCAGTTAATGTATCTTCATGCAACATGACGGTAATGACATAACGGACAAGATCGCCACCAGCCATAATTCACCTCTTTGTTATCACGTGATTTTTTAGCATAGTCGCAGAAACGCGTTGCCGACAGGTTTGTGGTGATTCCCCCAACCGATGGGGGAATGTCTCGATTAGTGGGAAAGGTAAGCGTAAATTTTTTGTGTATCGTCATGGGAGCACAGGCGTGTTCCCTGATTGAGTGTTGCGGCACTACCGGCAGCGACGCCAAAACGAACCATTTCATCAAGCGAGGCATTTTCTGCCAGCTTCAGCGTCATAGCCCCTACCATGCTGTCGCCAGCACCGACGGTACTTTGGCTTTTTAGCGGTGGTGGCACAACCTGAATGCAGTTTTCGCTATCTACCCCCAACGCTCCTTGTGGTCCAAGGGAAACGACGACCCGTTTGGCCTTACCACTATTAACAATTTCCTGCGCGGCTTTGCGCACATCATCGGGTTGAGTGAGTTCGCGACCTACCAGTGCGCTGAGTTCTTTTTGGTTAGGTTTAACTAACTCGATGTTGCCAATCGCCAGTGCTGCGCTTAAGGCTTCGCCGGAACTGTCGACGATGCAGCGTATTCCTTGTTTTTGCGCAGCAGAAATAAGCTGCGTTAACTTTTCCAGTTTCACGCCTGGTGGCAGGCTTCCACTAATAACCAGAATAGCCCCTGACTCGATTTCCAGAACTTGTTCTTCAAGTTGACGAAATTCATCTTCGCTTAAAGCTGCGCCGGGCATGACAAAGCGATACTGCTCACCGCTGGATTCCACATGTACATGCAGATTCTGGCGGGTCCAGTCCTTCGCTTCGACAGTGGCAACAGGGACATTTTCATCGGCCAGCAGAGCGACGAGATGTTCCCCGGTCGCGCCGCCGGCCGGGAATATAGCCGTCGCGCTCCCGCCCAGATGAGCAATGGCACGAGCGACATTAATACCGCCACCACCTGGTTCAAACACGGGGGCAGTACAGCGCAGTTTTCCTTCGGGGTAAATTTGCGGGGTTATTGTTGCGCTATCGAGAGAGGGCGCAAGTGTCAACGTATAGATACGTACCATCATTTCCTCCTATAGGCTGATTTCAGTCTGGCACTGAATCAGTGGAAAGTGAAGGAATTAACAATATGATTTATTAGATATTTATATAAAATTAATAAGGTAAAGATATATAAATAAATATCTGTTTTCGCAACGCGCTTATTCAAAAAATGAAATAAGAAGTCATTGCTAAGTTTTTCACTCCTTTTTATAATTTGTCACCTTTCCAGGGACGCTACTCTTTGATCCTTAAGAAAGTTTCCGGGACCGCGATGGTCTCTTTTTTTGTTGTACGGACTTTTAATAAATGAAGCTTTTGAAGACAGTTCCTGCCATCGTTATGTTGGCGGGGGGTATGTTTGCGTCTCTGACTGCAACTGCCGATGATTCCGTTTTTACTGTCATGGACGATCCTGCCAGCGCAAAAAAACCTTTCGAAGGTAATCTGAACGCAGGTTATCTTGCACAATCAGGCAACACGAAAAGTTCCTCACTGACGGCTGATACCACCATGACTTGGTATGGGCAGACGACTGCCTGGTCGCTGTGGGGAAATGCCAGCAATACTTCTTCTAATGATGAGCGTTCTTCGGAAAAATATGCAGTAGGTGGTCGTAGCCGTTTTAATTTAACTGATTATGATTATCTGTTTGGTCAGGCAAGTTGGCTGACAGACCGTTATAACGGTTATCGGGAACGAGATGTATTGACTGCGGGTTATGGTCGCCAGTTTTTAAATGGCCCGGTACACAGCTTCCGTTTTGAATTCGGCCCTGGCGTGCGTTACGACAAATATACCGATAATGCCAGTAAAACGCAGCCGCTGGGGTATGCCTCCGGAGCTTATACATGGCAGTTGACCGACAACGCTAAATTTACCCAAGGGGTATCCGTTTTTGGTGCTGAAGACACTACGCTGAACTCGGAAAGCGCATTAAATGTTGCCATCAATGAACATTTTGGTCTGAAGGTGGCCTACAACGTTACATGGAACTCTGAACCGCCTGAGTCTGCGCCGGAACATACCGATCGCCGCACCACGTTATCGCTGGGCTACAGGATGTAATAATGTGCCGGACCGTGTTATGCGGTCTGGCTGCATTGTTTGTTGATAGCGCATCACCATTCAGCCCCAAATCATCGCTGCCCAGCGTAGCAACAGCATCGCGCCGCAAATAGACAGCAGGACTACCACCATCTTCCAGTGTTTTTTGTTGAAACGTTTTGTCGGCATGCGTTTTTCCAGGGGATTTCCAGTCTTCAATGATCGAGTGTAACAAAAGGGTCAGGTGTTGCCTGTATTGATTTATATCATATCGAAGATGATGATTGTCGCTTTGCCCGATAACAATTACCGTGTAAACTGCCAAGCGGTATTATCAGAAAGTGGGTGTAGGTCTGGCATCGCCAATCAGCATGCTGTGACATATTTCGCAGAGTGAAGCGGGAATCAGCCCAAACCTTTTTGATAAATTTCATATGAATCTTTGTATGTGATCTTTCGTGTGGGTCACCACTGCAAATAAGGATATAACATGCCTGTTATTACTCTTCCTGATGGCAGCCAACGCCATTACGACCACGCTGTAAGCCCCATGGATGTTGCGCTGGACATTGGTCCAGGTCTGGCGAAAGCCTGTATCGCAGGGCGCGTTAATGGCGAACTGGTAGATGCGTGCGATTTGATTGAAAACGACGCTAAACTGGCGATCATTACCGCTAAAGACGAAGAAGGTCTGGAGATCATTCGTCACTCCTGTGCGCACCTGTTAGGGCACGCAATTAAACAACTTTGGCCGCATACCAAAATGGCAATCGGCCCGGTTATTGACAACGGTTTCTATTACGACGTTGATCTTGACCGCACGTTAACCCAGGAAGATGTCGAAGCACTCGAGAAGCGGATGCATGAGCTTGCTGAGAAAAACTACGACGTCATTAAGAAGAAAGTCAGCTGGCACGAAGCGCGTGAAACTTTCGTTAAACGCGGCGAGAGCTATAAAGTCTCCATCCTGGACGAAAACATCGCCCATGATGACCAGCCAGACCTCTATTTCCACGAAGAATATGTCGATATGTGCCGCGGTCCGCACGTACCGAATATGCGTTTCTGCCACCATTTCAAACTGATGAAAACGGCAGGGGCCTACTGGCGCGGCGACAGCAACAATAAAATGTTGCAACGTATTTATGGTACTGCGTGGGCAGATAAAAAAGCCCTCAACGCATATCTGCAGCGTCTGGAAGAAGCCGCTAAACGCGACCACCGTAAAATCGGTAAACAGCTCGACCTGTACCATATGCAGGAAGAAGCGCCGGGTATGGTGTTCTGGCACAATGACGGCTGGACCATCTTCCGTGAACTGGAAGTGTTCGTTCGCTCTAAACTGAAAGAGTACCAGTATCAGGAAGTTAAAGGCCCGTTTATGATGGACCGCGTCCTGTGGGAAAAAACCGGTCACTGGGAAAACTATAAAGATGCAATGTTCACCACCTCTTCTGAGAACCGTGAATACTGCATTAAGCCGATGAACTGTCCGGGTCACGTACAAATCTTTAACCAGGGGCTGAAGTCGTATCGCGATCTGCCGCTGCGTATGGCCGAGTTCGGTAGCTGCCACCGTAACGAGCCGTCAGGATCCCTTCACGGCCTGATGCGCGTGCGTGGTTTTACCCAGGATGACGCGCATATCTTCTGTACTGAAGAACAAATTCGCGATGAAGTTAACGGATGTATCCGTTTAGTCTATGATATGTACAGCACTTTTGGCTTCGAGAAGATCGTGGTCAAGCTTTCCACTCGTCCTGAAAAACGTATTGGCAGTGACGAAATGTGGGATCGTGCTGAGGCGGACCTGGCAGTTGCGCTGGAAGAAAACAACATCCCGTTTGAGTATCAACTGGGTGAAGGCGCGTTCTACGGTCCGAAAATTGAATTTACCCTGTATGACTGCCTCGATCGTGCATGGCAGTGCGGTACAGTACAGCTGGACTTCTCCTTACCGTCTCGTCTGAGCGCTTCCTATGTAGGCGAAGACAACGAGCGTAAGGTTCCGGTAATGATTCACCGTGCAATTCTTGGGTCGATGGAACGTTTCATCGGTATCCTGACCGAAGAGTTCGCTGGTTTCTTCCCGACCTGGCTTGCGCCGGTTCAGGTTGTTATCATGAATATTACGGATTCACAGTCTGAATACGTTAACGAATTGACGCAAAAACTATCAAATGCGGGCATTCGTGTTAAAGCAGACTTGAGAAATGAGAAGATTGGCTTTAAAATCCGCGAGCACACTTTGCGTCGCGTCCCATATATGCTGGTCTGTGGTGATAAAGAGGTGGAATCTGGCAAAGTTGCCGTTCGCACCCGCCGTGGTAAAGACCTGGGAAGCATGGACGTAAATGAAGTGATCGAGAAGCTGCAACAAGAGATTCGCAGCCGCAGTCTTAAACAATTGGAGGAATAAGGTATTAAAGGCGGAAAACGAGTTCAAACGGCGCGTCCTAACCGTATCAATGGCGAAATTCGCGCCCAGGAAGTTCGCTTAACAGGTTTGGAAGGCGAGCAGCTTGGTATTGTGAGTCTGAGAGAAGCTCTGGAGAAAGCTGAAGAAGCCGGAGTAGACTTAGTCGAGATCAGCCCTAACGCCGAGCCGCCGGTTTGTCGTATAATGGATTACGGCAAATTCCTCTATGAAAAGAGCAAGTCTTCTAAGGAACAGAAGAAAAAGCAAAAAGTTATCCAGGTTAAGGAAATTAAATTCCGTCCTGGTACAGATGAAGGCGACTATCAGGTAAAACTCCGCAGCCTGATTCGCTTTCTCGAAGAGGGTGATAAAGCCAAAATCACGCTGCGTTTCCGCGGTCGTGAGATGGCGCACCAGCAAATCGGTATGGAAGTGCTTAATCGCGTGAAAGACGATTTGCAAGAACTGGCAGTGGTCGAATCCTTCCCAACGAAGATCGAAGGCCGCCAGATGATCATGGTGCTCGCTCCTAAGAAGAAACAGTAAGGCCATCAAGTAATCATTCCTGTGGGCCTCGGCTCACAGGGTGATTCGCCTTTGTTTCTGTTTATCAACAATGCGAAGTGGAAGTTATTAAAATGCCAAAAATTAAGACCGTACGCGGTGCTGCTAAGCGCTTCAAAAAAACCGGTAAAGGTGGTTTTAAGCACAAGCACGCTAACCTGCGTCACATTCTGACCAAAAAAGCGACCAAACGTAAACGTCACCTGCGTCCGAAAGCCATGGTTTCCAAAGGCGATCTGGGCCTGGTAATCGCGTGCCTGCCGTACGCATAAGCCGTTAACGTTTTTTAACTTTTTAATTAGAATATAGATACAGGAGAGCACATATGGCTCGCGTAAAACGTGGTGTTATTGCACGCGCACGTCACAAGAAAATTTTGAAACAAGCTAAAGGCTACTACGGTGCGCGTTCTCGCGTATACCGCGTTGCCTTCCAGGCTGTTATCAAAGCTGGTCAGTATGCTTACCGTGACCGTCGTCAACGTAAGCGTCAGTTCCGTCAACTGTGGATTGCGCGTATCAACGCAGCAGCACGTCAGAACGGTATTTCTTACAGCAAATTCATCAATGGCCTGAAAAAAGCCTCTGTTGAAATCGACCGTAAGATCCTGGCTGATATCGCAGTATTCGACAAAGTAGCGTTCACCGCTCTGGTTGAAAAAGCGAAAGCAGCTCTGGCATAAGCCAGTTGAAAGAGGGAGCTAGTCTCCCTCTTTTCGTTTCAACGCCATCAAAACATTGACTTTTATCGCTGTAGCCTTTTCAATAAAGGTCTTTTGAAAAGTACCAAAAGGTAACGCAAGCAATGAATGCTGCTATTTTCCGCTTCTTTTTTTACTTTAGCACCTGACTCCAGGAGGCTAGCGCGTGAGAAGAGAAACGGAAAACAGCGCCTGAAAGCCTCCCAGTGGAGGCTTTTTTTGTATGCGCGTTTTGAAAAATAAAAAGCCTGTCTCATCAGGCGTAATTGTCGCAGCCAGTCTGGACACGGTCAGCGTGGAGAAACCGGAGCGTACTTAAGTACGTGAGGATTTCGAGCACTGCCGGGACCAAAATGGCAAGTAAAATAGCCTGATGGGATAGGCTCTAAGTCCAACGAACCAGTGTCACCACTGACACAATGAGGAAAACCATGTCACATCTCGCAGAACTGGTTGCCAGTGCGAAGGCGGCCATTAGCCAGGCGTCAGATGTTGCCGCGTTAGACAATGTGCGCGTCGAATATTTGGGTAAAAAAGGGCACTTAACCCTTCAGATGACGACCCTGCGTGAGCTGCCGCCAGAAGAGCGTCCGGCAGCTGGTGCGGTTATCAACGAAGCGAAAGAGCAAGTTCAGCAGGCGCTGAATGCGCGTAAAGCCGAACTGGAAAGCGCAGCGCTGAATGCGCGTCTGGCTGCAGAAACTATCGATGTTTCCCTGCCAGGTCGTCGTATCGAAAACGGTGGTCTGCATCCGGTTACCCGTACCATCGACCGTATCGAAAGTTTCTTCGGTGAGCTTGGCTTTACCGTGGCAACCGGGCCGGAAATCGAAGACGATTATCATAACTTCGATGCTCTGAACATTCCTGGCCACCACCCGGCGCGCGCTGACCACGACACTTTCTGGTTTGACGCTACCCGCCTGCTGCGTACCCAGACCTCTGGCGTACAGATCCGCACCATGAAAGCCCAGCAGCCGCCGATTCGTATTATCGCGCCTGGCCGCGTTTACCGTAACGACTACGACCAGACTCACACGCCGATGTTCCATCAGATGGAAGGTCTGATTGTTGATACCAACATCAGCTTTACCAACCTGAAAGGCACGCTGCACGACTTCCTGCGTAACTTCTTTGAAGAAGATTTGCAGATTCGCTTCCGTCCTTCCTACTTCCCGTTTACCGAACCTTCTGCAGAAGTGGACGTCATGGGTAAAAACGGTAAATGGCTGGAAGTACTGGGCTGCGGGATGGTGCATCCGAACGTGCTGCGTAATGTTGGCATCGATCCGGAAGTTTACTCCGGTTTCGCCTTCGGTATGGGGATGGAGCGTCTGACCATGTTGCGTTACGGCGTCACCGACCTGCGTTCATTCTTCGAAAACGATCTGCGTTTCCTCAAACAGTTTAAATAAGGCAGGAATAGATTATGAAATTCAGTGAACTGTGGTTACGCGAATGGGTGAACCCGGCGATCGATAGTGATGCGCTGGCGAATCAAATCACGATGGCGGGCCTGGAAGTTGACGGTGTAGAACCGGTTGCCGGTAGCTTCCACGGCGTGGTCGTTGGTGAAGTGGTTGAATGTGCGCAGCATCCGAATGCTGACAAACTGCGAGTGACCAAAGTCAATGTCGGTGGCGATCGCCTGCTGGACATCGTCTGCGGCGCGCCAAACTGTCGTCAGGGCCTGCGTGTGGCGGTAGCAACGATTGGTGCTGTACTGCCGGGCGATTTCAAAATTAAAGCCGCGAAACTGCGCGGTGAACCGTCTGAAGGGATGCTGTGCTCCTTCTCTGAGCTGGGTATTTCTGACGATCATAACGGTATTATCGAACTGCCTGCAGATGCGCCAATTGGCACCGACATCCGTGAATACCTGAAACTTGATGACAACACCATCGAAATCAGTGTGACGCCAAACCGTGCAGACTGCTTAGGCATTATCGGCGTAGCGCGTGATGTTGCCGTGCTGAACCAGCTTCCACTGGTTGAACCGGAAATTGTCCCGGTTGGTGCAACCATCGATGACACGCTGCCGATTGCGGTAGAAGCACCGGAAGCCTGCCCACGTTATCTTGGCCGCGTAGTAAAAGGCATTAACGTTAAAGCGCCAACTCCGCTGTGGATGAAAGAAAAACTGCGTCGTTGCGGGATTCGTTCTATCGATGCAGTCGTTGACGTCACCAACTATGTGCTGCTTGAACTGGGCCAGCCGATGCACGCTTTCGACAAAGATCGCATTGAAGGCGGCATTGTGGTGCGGATGGCGAAAGAGGGCGAAACGCTGGTACTGCTCGACGGTACCGAAGCGAAGCTGAACGCTGACACCCTGGTCATCGCCGACCACAACAAGGCGCTGGCGATGGGCGGTATCTTCGGTGGCGAACACTCTGGCGTGAATGACGAAACGCAAAACGTCCTGCTGGAATGCGCTTTCTTCAGCCCGCTGTCTATCACCGGTCGTGCTCGTCGTCATGGCCTGCATACTGATGCGTCTCACCGTTATGAGCGTGGTGTTGATCCGGCACTGCAGCACAAAGCAATGGAACGTGCGACCCGTCTGCTGATCGATATCTGCGGCGGTGAAGCTGGCCCGGTTATCGATATCACTAACGAAGCAACGCTGCCGAAGCGTGCGACCATCACTCTGCGTCGTAGCAAACTGGATCGTCTGATCGGCCATCATATTGCCGATGAGCAGGTCACTGACATTCTGCGTCGTCTCGGCTGTGAAGTTACCGAAGGCAAGGACGAGTGGCAGGCTGTTGCGCCGAGCTGGCGTTTCGACATGGAGATTGAAGAAGATCTGGTCGAAGAAGTGGCGCGTGTTTACGGCTACAACAACATCCCGGATGAACCGGTACAGGCGAGCCTGATTATGGGGACTCACCGTGAAGCTGACCTGTCGCTCAAGCGCGTGAAAACGCTGCTCAACGACAAAGGCTATCAGGAAGTGATCACCTATAGCTTCGTTGATCCGAAAGTGCAGCAGATGATCCACCCGGGCGTTGAAGCCTTACTGCTGCCAAGCCCGATTTCCGTTGAAATGTCGGCAATGCGTCTTTCTCTGTGGACAGGTCTGCTGGCAACTGTAGTGTACAACCAGAACCGTCAGCAAAACCGTGTGCGCATTTTTGAAAGCGGTCTGCGCTTCGTGCCAGATACCCAGGCGCCATTGGGCATTCGTCAGGATCTGATGTTAGCCGGTGTGATTTGCGGTAACCGTTACGAAGAGCACTGGAACCTGGCAAAAGAGACCGTTGATTTCTATGATTTGAAAGGCGATCTTGAATCCGTTCTCGACCTGACCGGTAAACTGAATGAGGTTGAGTTCCGTGCAGAAGCGAATCCGGCACTGCATCCGGGGCAATCCGCAGCGATTTATCTGAAAGGTGAACGTATTGGTTTTGTTGGGGTTGTTCATCCTGAACTGGAACGTAAACTGGATCTTAACGGTCGCACTCTGGTGTTTGAACTGGAGTGGAACAAGCTCGCAGACCGCGTGGTGCCTCAAGCGCGCGAGATTTCGCGCTTCCCGGCGAACCGTCGTGACATCGCGGTTGTGGTTGCAGAAAACGTTCCCGCAGCGGATATTTTATCCGAATGTAAGAAAGTTGGCGTAAATCAGGTAGTTGGCGTAAACTTATTTGACGTGTACCGCGGTAAGGGTGTTGCGGAGGGGTATAAGAGCCTCGCCATAAGCCTGATCCTGCAAGATACCAGCCGTACACTCGAAGAAGAGGAGATTGCCGCTACCGTCGCCAAATGTGTAGAGGCATTAAAAGAGCGATTCCAGGCATCATTGAGGGATTGAACCTATGGCGCTTACAAAAGCTGAAATGTCAGAATATCTGTTTGATAAGCTTGGGCTTAGCAAGCGGGATGCCAAAGAACTGGTTGAACTGTTTTTCGAAGAGATCCGTCGCGCTCTGGAAAACGGCGAGCAGGTGAAACTCTCTGGTTTTGGTAACTTCGATCTGCGTGATAAGAATCAACGCCCGGGACGTAACCCGAAAACGGGCGAGGATATTCCCATTACAGCACGGCGCGTGGTGACCTTCAGACCCGGGCAGAAGTTAAAAAGCCGGGTCGAAAACGCCACACCCAAAGACGAGTAATCTGATCTAACTAAAAAGGCCGCTCTGCGGCCTTTTTTCTTTTCACTGTCGAAGAGTCACCGTAAAATCAACGGAATGACACTTCAGCAGAACGGATACCATGCTGACACTTGCCCGCCACCAACAGCGACAAAATATTCGCTGGTTATTATGCCTGTCAGTTTTGATGCTGCTGGCGCTTCTCTTAAGCCTTTGCGCTGGTGAACAATGGATTTCACCTGCCGACTGGTTCACTCCTCGTGGCGAACTGTTCGTCTGGCAAATTCGCCTGCCACGTACCCTGGCTGTATTGCTGGTTGGCGCGGCGCTGGCGTTATCAGGCGCGGTCATGCAGGCGCTGTTTGAAAACCCTCTTGCGGAGCCGGGGCTGCTTGGCGTCTCTAACGGCGCTGGAGTGGGGCTTATCGCCGCTGTATTGCTCGGACAAGGGCAGTTACCGAACTGGGCGCTGGGGCTGTGTGCGATTGCTGGCGCGCTTATTATCACCTTAATTCTCTTGCGTTTTGCCCGCCGTCATCTTTCAACCAGCCGATTACTGCTGGCTGGTGTTGCGCTGGGTATCATCTGTAGCGCGTTAATGACGTGGGCCATCTACTTTTCCACGTCTGTTGATTTACGCCAACTGATGTACTGGATGATGGGCGGCTTTGGTGGTGTAGACTGGCGGCAAAGTTGGCTGATGGTGGCCTTGATTCCGGTGTTGTTGTGGATTTGCTGTCAGTCCCGCCCAATGAATATGTTAGCGCTGGGTGAAATTTCGGCGCGACAACTGGGGTTACCACTGTGGCTCTGGCGCAATGTGCTGGTCGCGGCTACCGGTTGGATGGTCGGTGTCAGTGTGGCGTTGGCTGGCGCTATTGGGTTTATTGGCCTGGTTATCCCACATATTCTGCGGCTGTGCGGATTAACCGATCACCGGGTATTACTTCCCGGCTGCGCGCTGGCAGGTGCTACTGCGTTGCTGCTTGCCGATATTGTTGCTCGACTGGCGCTGGCTTCCGCAGAGTTACCGATTGGTGTGGTCACCGCCACCTTGGGCGCGCCGGTGTTTATCTGGTTATTGTTAAAAGCAGGACGTTAGCCGCATAAAGACGGTCTATGATTAAAAGCTAAGATTTTTACTGACCTTATCCAGGAGACACGATGCAAGATCCCATTCTGACCACCGTAGTGAAGACGATTGACGGGGAAGTGACCACGCTGGAGAAATATGCCGGTAATGTGCTGCTGATTGTCAATGTCGCTTCAAAGTGTGGCTTAACGCCGCAATATGAACAGTTGGAGAATATCCAGAAAGCCTGGGCCGATCGTGGTTTTGTCGTGCTGGGATTTCCGTGCAACCAGTTCCTTGAACAAGAACCTGGTAGTGATGAAGAAATTAAAACTTATTGCACCACCACCTGGGGCGTGACGTTCCCAATGTTCAGTAAGATTGAGGTCAATGGCGAAGGGCGTCATCCGCTATATCAAAAATTGATTGCCGCAGCGCCCACGGCGGTGGCACCGGAAGAGAGCGGTTTCTACGCGCGAATGGCCAGTAAAGGCCGCGCACCGCTGTATCCTGATGATATTTTGTGGAATTTTGAAAAGTTTCTGGTGGGTAGAGACGGAAAGGTCATCCAGCGTTTTTCCCCGGATATGACGCCGGAAGATCCTATTGTAATGGAAAGCATTAAACTGGCGTTGGCAAAATAATGTCTATTGTGATGCAGTTACAGGATGTAGCGGAATCAACCCGCCTGGGGCCACTTTCTGGGGAGATCCGGGCAGGGGAGATCCTGCATCTGGTGGGGCCGAACGGCGCGGGCAAGAGCACCTTGCTGGCCCGAATGGCGGGGATGACCAGTGGTCAGGGAAGCATTCAGTTTGCAGGTAAACCACTGGATACCTGGCCCGCAACAAAACTCGCCCTGCATCGCGCTTATCTTGCACAGCAGCAGACGCCGCCGTTTGCTATGCCGGTCTGGCATTACCTGACCATGCATCAGCACGATAAAACGCGAACCGATCTGCTAAATGATGTCGCAGGGGCGCTGGCCCTTGATGACAAACTTGGCCGTAGCACCAATCAACTATCCGGTGGTGAATGGCAACGTGTCCGTCTTGCTGCTGTGGTGCTACAAATCACGCCGCAAGCGAATCCGGCAGGTCAATTACTTCTCCTTGATGAACCCATGAACAGCCTTGATGTTGCCCAGCAAAGCGCGTTAGATAAAATTTTGAGCGCGCTATGTCAGCAAGGCGTGGCGATTGTGATGAGCAGTCACGATCTTAACCACACATTGCGTCACGCGCATCGGGCGTGGTTGCTTAAACAAGGAAAACTGCTTGCCAGTGGGCGGAGAGATGAAGTACTAACGCCGCCGAATCTGGCCCAGGCTTATGGCATGAGCTTCCGTCGTCTGGACATTGAAGGTCACCGAATGCTGATTTCGACCACCTGATTTCATTAGCATCTTGAAAAACGGGTAATTTCGACGCTAAATTAATGCAAGAATAAAAAACAGAGGATTCGTACGGAATGCGTTTCTGCCTAATTTTAATTACAGCACTGTTTCTGGCCGGGTGTAGCCATCATAAAGCGCCGCCGCCAAACGCCAGGCTTTCTGACTCCATTACTGTCATTGCTGGTTTGAACGATCAACTACAGAGCTGGCATGGTACGCCGTATCGTTATGGCGGCATGACTCGACGTGGAGTGGACTGTTCGGGTTTCGTGGTTGTGACGATGCGCGACCGTTTCGACTTGCAGTTGCCACGCGAAACAAAACAACAGGCCGCTATCGGTACCCAAATTGATAAAGAAGAATTGCTGCCAGGCGATCTGGTCTTTTTCAAAACAGGTTCCGGGCAAAATGGTTTACACGTGGGTATTTACGATACCAACAATCAATTCATTCACGCCTCTACCAGCAAGGGGGTGATGCGTTCTTCCCTCGATAATGTCTACTGGCAGAAAAACTTCTGGCAGGCGAGACGAATCTAGTATCTCAATAAATGGACGGTGATGATACCGCACCGTCTGTTAACTCCTGAATACAGTAGTATTTTGCAGACAAAAATACCGCAAATGGAATATTCGTTTATACTCAGGATAATCTAAAAAAAGGACCCCTGAAAAAGTGGTTAACATGGAACAAATGAAAGTTATTCCTTCTGTATTTGTTATGCCTTATGGCCTCAAACTTTTTATCTGGATGTTGAAAAAAATCCGTAGAGAGGGGCTGTTACCATGAAGGTCTTACTGGAGAATCTTTATCATTCTGATTACTATTTTCTACCGATAAGAGACAGCCAACAAAATCTTGTTGGGGTTGAGTTAATAACCCATTTCTCCAGTGACGACGGTACGGTTCGCATCCCGACGACACGGGTTATTGCACAACTTTCAGAGGAGCAGCATTGGCAATTATTTGCCGAAAAGTTGGAATTACTAAAATCATGCCAACATTTTTTTATTCAACACAAACTCTTTGCCTGGATTAATTTAACGCCACAAGTAGCAAAGTTATTATTAGATAGGGATAATTACGCAAGCAAACTATTAAAAATTCCTTTTGCTGAATTGATGATTAATGAAAATTATCCTCATCTTAATGAGGGAAAAGATAATTATGAACTTTTGCGCTTATCGCAAATTTTCCCATTGGTTTTGGGAAATTTGGGTGCGGGCAACAGTACAATGAAGGCTGTTTTTGATGGGCTTTTCACTCGCGTCATGCTGGATAAAGGTTTTATTCAGCAACAAATAGTCCATAAATCTTTCGCTCCTTTTATTCGTGCGCTCCATGCGCAAATTTCACCTTGTTGCAATTGTATTATTGCTGCTGGTATTAATACATCGGAGATGTTGGCGCAGATGGTGCCGTTTGGTTTCCATGCTTTTCAGGGATGCTTGTGGCCCGCAGTTCCCGTAAGCCAGATAACAACGCTGGTCCAGCGATAACCCTCTTGTTTGCTGGTGTTTAAGACGAGAGTAACCGTCTACACTATCAAACAGGAGGATCTATGACCCTGTCTTTTATTACCCGCTGGCGTGATGAATTGCCGGCAACATATACATCGCTTTCCCCTACGCCTTTAAATAATGCCCGGTTGATTTGGTATAACGCCGAACTGGCTAAAACGCTGGGTGTTCCATCGTCGCTGTTTGAAAGTGGCGCGGGTGTCTGGGGCGGCGAAACTTTACTGTCGGGCATGTCGCCACTGGCCCAGGTCTACAGTGGCCACCAGTTTGGTGTCTGGGCAGGTCAGCTTGGTGACGGGCGCGGTATTTTACTCGGCGAGCAACAGTTTGCCGACGGCACCACCATGGACTGGCATCTGAAAGGTGCGGGGCTGACGCCTTATTCGCGGATGGGCGACGGCCGTGCGGTTTTACGTTCAACAATTCGCGAAAGTCTTGCCAGTGAGGCAATGCATCACCTTGGCATTCCGACGACGCGCGCCTTAAGCATTGTTACCAGCGATACGCCGGTTTACCGGGAGACGGTCGAATCAGGAGCGATGCTGATGCGCGTAGCGCAGAGTCATTTGCGATTTGGCCATTTTGAACACTTTTACTATCGTCGGGAACCGGAAAAAGTTCGCCAGCTGGCTGACTTCGCCATTCGCTATTACTGGCCGCATCTTCAGGATGAAGAGGATAAATACCGCCTCTGGTTTACCGATATTGTCGCACGAACGGCTTCGTTAATCGCCAGCTGGCAGACAGTCGGTTTTGCTCACGGGGTGATGAACACGGATAACATGTCGATTCTCGGGCTGACGCTGGATTATGGTCCATTTGCTTTCCTCGATGATTATGAACCGGGCTTTATTTGTAATCACTCTGATCATCAGGGACGTTACAGCTTTGATAATCAACCTGCCGTTGCGTTGTGGAATTTACAGCGTCTGGCGCAGACATTGTCGCCGTTTATCACTGTCGACGCGTTAAACGAGGCGCTGGAAAGCTATCAACAGGTTTTGTTGACGCATTATGGAAAACGTATGCGGCAGAAGCTGGGCTTTATGACGGAGCAAAAAGAGGATAATGCGCTACTGAATGAATTATTCAGTCTGATGGCGCAAGAGCGCAGTGATTATACTCGCACATTCCGCATGTTAAGTCTGACCGAGCAGCACAGTGCGGCTTCACCGCTGCGCGATGAGTTTATTGACCGCGCGGCGTTTGATGACTGGTTTACGCGTTATCGAGCGCGCTTGCAACAAGACGGAGTTGCCGATAGTGAACGTCAGCAACTGATGCAGAGCGTCAATCCTGCGCTGGTATTGCGAAACTGGCTGGCACAACGCGCTATTGAGGCGGCAGAAAAGGGCGATATGACAGAATTACAACGTCTGCATGAAGCGTTGCGAAATCCTTTCAGCGACAGGGATGATGACTATGTCAGTCGTCCACCTGACTGGGGTAAACGGCTTGAAGTCAGCTGCTCGAGTTAAAGGCTACTTGGTCAACAGCAGCTTGCCAGCCTGAGTTTTACGGAGCAGGTATTCTTGCCCGTCATGATCGATAATCAGTTTGCCATCCGGACCTAACAGTGTCTGGCTGGTAATTCGCCGAATGGGCTGCGGGGAAGCGGTCTTGTGATTGGCATCCGTTTCAGGCGTGAGTTTTCTGCTATCCGTATAACGCATAGAAATTAATAATAATTATATAACAATGATTCTTATTATCAATATTATGGCGAGCCAGAGCAAGCAGTAATGTGTTGAGAAGACAACAAGTTGCGCAGAAATGCCCATTCCGTCAGGAATGGGCACGCATTCAGAAGCGGGAATCTACCGCAGAGGCGAGTTTTTCGACCAGGCGTTCAGTATCTTCCCAACCTAAACAAGGATCGGTAATCGACTGACCGTAGGTGAGCGGCTGACTGCTGGCGATTTTTTGTGTACCTTCGCGCAGGAAACTTTCTGCCATAATTCCGGCAATCGCCGTGGAGCCATTGCGGATTTGCTGACAAATATCCTCACAAACTTCTAACTGGCGACGGTGCTGCTTCTGGCAGTTACCGTGGCTGAAATCCACCACCAGATGTTCAGGTAAATCAAACTCGTGCAGCGTATCGCAGGCTGCGGCGATATCATCGGCATGGTAGTTCGGTTTTTTGCCGCCACGCATAATAATGTGGCCATACGGGTTGCCGCTGGTCTGATAGATGGTCATCTGACCGTTTTTGTCTGGCGAGAGGAACATATGGCTGGCACGGGCTGCGCGGATAGCATCCACGGCAATCCGCGTGTTGCCATCGGTACCGTTTTTAAAACCTACCGGACAAGAGAGTGCCGAAGCCATTTCGCGGTGGATCTGACTTTCGGTAGTCCGTGCGCCAATTGCGCCCCAGCTAATTAAGTCAGCAATAAACTGACCGGTCACCATATCGAGAAACTCGGTTGCGGTGGGAACGCCCAGTTCATTTACCTGCAACAGCAATTTACGCGCCATTTCAAGGCCGTGATTAACGCGATAGCTGCCGTTTAAATCCGGATCGGAGATGAGTCCTTTCCAGCCGACAACGGTACGCGGTTTTTCAAAATAGGTACGCATTACAATTTCCAGTCGTGACTGGTACTGGTTGCGCAACGCCTGCAGACGGGTGGCATACTCCATGGCAGCGGTCAGATCGTGGATCGAACAGGGGCCAATAATGACCAACAGTCGCTTATCTTCACCATTCAGTATTTTTTCAATTCTGCGGCGGGAATCAATGACATGGTTGGCGACGCCAGGCGTTACGGGATACCGTAGCGCGAGTTCGGCGGGCGTACCAGGCTCTCGATACGCGCAGTACGGAGTTCGTCAGTTCTGTTCATTACAAGTCTCAGAAATTTGTTGCTTCAACGGCAGGACTACCGGGAAGTGATGCGCATCACGATAAACCAATCGCAGCTGATTTCAAGTGCGAGGTGTGTCACACCTCGCCAGGTGGTTAGCATGATAACAAAAAACAAGATAATGCACTAGTTCTCTAGTACATTCGACGGCTAAGGCCCATGATATCGAGGATCTTGGTGGCAATCTCTTCTACCGAATAATTGGTACTGTTAATCCATGGGATCTGATTTTTACGGTACAACGCTTCCACTTCCGCAACCTCCATCCGGCACTGGCGAAGCGAGGCATAGCGACTGTTCTCCCGACGCTCTTCGCGAATCGCCGCCAGACGCTCCGGGTCGATAGTCAGTCCGAACAATTTATGCTGAAGCGGCTTGAGCGACGCGGGTAGCACCAGATTATCCATATCGTCGGCAATAAAGGGGTAGTTTGCCGCACGGATACCAAACTGCATCGCCAGATACAGGCTGGTGGGGGTTTTACCACAACGAGAGACACCGAGCAGGATCACCTGAGCCTGATCCAGATTGCGCAACGAAATGCCGTCATCGTGGGCGAGGGTGTAATCAATCGCCGCAATGCGCGCATCATATTTATTGAGATTATTAGGGTTAAGGCCATGGGTACGATGAGCAATCGGCGTTGGATCCAGTTTCATCTCTTGTTGTAGCGGGGCAACCAGCGCCTGAACGATATCCTGGCAAAAACCTTCGCTTTGCAAAATGATGGCGCGGATTTCCGGTAGCACAATGGAGTAAAAAACCAGCGGGCGCACACCTGTCTGGTGATAAATTGCGTCAATCTGATCCTTCACCGCCCGTGCACGGCTTTCATTTTCGACAAACGGCAGCGTAATGCTGCTGATAGTAACGGGAAATTGTGACATCACTGCGTGTCCTAATACCTCCGCAGTTATAGCCGTACCATCAGAAATATAAAAAACGTGGCGATCAACAGCATTATCCATTTTGTTCTTCCCGTGATGCAGACATAATTCTATGAAAGCATAAATTAAAAACGTACAGAAGCGTAGAAGGTTATGCCTGGTTTATAAAATGAACCTTCAATTTTATATTTTATGAAAACAGTATTTCATTTTTACGCTTTCGTTTATACCGATGGTTTATGTGGAAATTACTGAAGATAGCGGATTTGCGCAACGCTGGGATCAGTCTTAAAAAGTAAAAAAATATATTTGCTTGAACGATTCACCGTTTTTTTCATCCGGTTAAATATGCAAAGATAAATGCGCAGAAATGTGTTTCTCAAACCGTTCATTTATCACAAAAGGATTGTTCGATGTCCAACAATGGCTCGTCACCGCTGGTGCTTTGGTATAACCAACTCGGCATGAATGATGTAGACAGGGTTGGGGGCAAAAATGCCTCCCTGGGTGAAATGATTACTAACCTTTCAGGAATGGGTGTTTCCGTTCCGAATGGTTTCGCCACAACCGCCGACGCGTTTAACCAGTTTCTGGACCAAAGCGGCGTAAACCAGCGCATTTATGAACTGCTGGATAAAACGGATATTGACGATGTTACCCAGCTTGCGAAAGCGGGCGCGCAAATCCGCCAGTGGATTATCGACACTCCCTTCCAGCCTGAGCTGGAAAACGCCATCCGCGAAGCCTATGCACAGCTTTCCGCCGATGATGAAAATGCCTCTTTTGCGGTGCGTTCCTCCGCCACCGCAGAAGATATGCCGGACGCCTCTTTTGCCGGTCAGCAGGAAACCTTCCTCAACGTTCAGGGTTTTGACGCTGTTCTCGTGGCAGTGAAACATGTCTTTGCTTCTCTGTTTAACGATCGCGCCATCTCTTATCGCGTTCACCAGGGTTACGATCACCGTGGCGTGGCACTCTCCGCCGGTGTTCAGCGGATGGTGCGCTCCGACCTCGCATCTTCTGGGGTGATGTTCTCCATTGATACCGAATCCGGCTTTGACCAGGTGGTGTTTATCACTTCCGCATGGGGCCTGGGTGAAATGGTTGTGCAGGGCGCGGTTAACCCGGATGAGTTTTACGTGCATAAACCGACACTGGCAGCGAATCGCCCGGCTATCGTGCGCCGCACCATGGGGTCGAAAAAAATCCGCATGGTCTACGCGCCGACCCAGGAGCACGGCAAGCAGGTTAAAATCGAAGACGTACCGCAGGAACAGCGTGACATCTTCTCGCTGACCAACGAAGAAGTGCAGGAACTGGCAAAACAGGCCGTACAAATTGAGAAACACTACGGTCGCCCGATGGATATTGAGTGGGCGAAAGATGGCCACACCGGTAAATTGTTTATCGTGCAGGCGCGTCCAGAAACTGTACGTTCTCGCGGTCAGGTGATGGAACGTTATACGTTGCATTCACAGGGCAAGATTATCGCCGAAGGCCGCGCTATCGGTCATCGTATCGGCGCGGGTCCGGTGAAAGTCATTCATGACATCAGCGAAATGAACCGCATCGAACCTGGCGACGTGCTGGTTACTGACATGACCGACCCGGACTGGGAACCGATCATGAAGAAAGCGTCCGCCATCGTCACCAACCGTGGCGGTCGTACCTGCCACGCGGCAATTATCGCTCGTGAACTGGGTATTCCGGCGGTAGTGGGCTGCGGTGATGCGACCGAACGTATGAAAGACGGTGAGAACGTCACCGTTTCTTGTGCCGAAGGCGATACCGGTTACGTCTATGCGGAGTTGCTTGAATTCAGTGTGAAAAGCTCCAGCGTGGAAACCATGCCGGACCTGCCACTGAAAGTGATGATGAACGTTGGTAACCCGGATCGGGCGTTTGACTTTGCCTGCCTGCCGAACGAAGGTGTGGGCCTTGCGCGTCTGGAATTTATCATCAACCGCATGATTGGCGTTCACCCCCGCGCACTGCTTGAGTTTGATGACCAGGAACCACAGTTACAAAATGAAATTCGCGAGATGATGAAAGGCTTTGATTCTCCGCGCGAATTTTACGTTGGCCGTCTGACCGAAGGGATCGCGACGCTGGGCGCCGCGTTTTATCCGAAACGCGTGATTGTCCGTCTTTCTGATTTTAAATCCAACGAATACGCCAATCTGGTGGGTGGTGAGCGTTACGAGCCGCATGAAGAGAACCCGATGCTGGGCTTCCGTGGCGCGGGCCGCTACGTTTCTGACAGCTTCCGCGACTGCTTCGCACTGGAGTGTGAAGCGGTGAAACGTGTGCGCAACGACATGGGACTGACCAACGTAGAGATCATGATCCCGTTCGTGCGTACCGTAGACCAGGCGAAAGCAGTGGTTGAAGAGCTGGCACGTCAGGGGCTGAAACGTGGCGAGAACGGGCTGAAAATCATCATGATGTGCGAAATTCCGTCCAACGCCTTGCTGGCTGAACAGTTCCTCGAATATTTCGACGGTTTCTCTATCGGCTCAAACGACATGACACAGCTGGCGCTCGGTCTGGACCGCGACTCCGGCGTGGTGTCTGAACTGTTCGATGAGCGCAACGACGCCGTGAAAGCACTGCTGTCGATGGCGATCCGTGCTGCGAAGAAACAGGGCAAATATGTCGGCATTTGCGGTCAGGGACCGTCTGACCACGAAGACTTTGCTGCATGGCTGATGGAAGAGGGGATCGATAGCTTGTCTCTGAACCCGGACACCGTGGTGCAAACCTGGTTAAGCCTGGCGGAACTGAAGAAATAAAATAAATACCCGGCGGCGTTTTGTCGCCGGGTCCATTTCTATATCCCCACCTTTTATCAACCTACTTCGGGCAAACGCGCTCGTGCAATATAAAAAGCTTCCGGGCATCATCTGAATAATTGGCTGGTGTTCTTTCTGATTTTAATTCGTTTGCGATCCTCTCCACAGAATAATTCTCGATACTGTTTTTTCTCAAAGCCGAATGTGACCACTCGTCAATTTCCTTAAGCATATGCGTAATTTTTTCGTCCAGAGTTCGTTGGATTGCACGAAGTCACTGGCGAGTCCCGTTTTTATACTGTCTTCAACCACAGAATAAAAAGGGATATGGATATGAAAAATTACCGCACCGTTATTCAGACATAAGCGCAGATTATGTAATTCAGAGAATTTATTCGAACTAAAACCGATTTTCTGATTTGTCTGGCTGTACAGAAAACAGGATAAATTCCCTCCGCGAGCGGAGGGAAACAGCTACAGGGATTGCATATGAGTTGCTATTTGAAAGTCCTGATTTGTGCGATTGTCGCACTCGCTATATGGTTTTCCCCCGTCCCTGACGGATTAACACCCTTAACCTGGCACATTCTGGCCATATTCATCACCACTGTGGTGGCGTTTATTCTGCAACCGTTGCCGGTAGGCGCTATCGCGTTAATAGCCATCAGTTTTATTATGCTGACCGGCATGATGAAAACCAGCGAAGCCTTAAAAGGTTTCAGCAGCACCACGGTATGGCTTATTGTCGCCGCATTCCTGTACGCGAAAGGATTCATCAAAACGGGGTTGGGGCGGCGTATCGCCTTTTTGCTGATTCGCGGATTTGGCGGCAGCTCGTTACGTCTGGGTTATACATTGGCGCTAAGCGATATGATTATCGCGCCCGCAACGCCATCAAACACAGCGCGAGCAGGGGGAATTTTGTTCCCGATTGTTCGCAGTGTCTCTAACAGCTTTGGATCTGAACCGGATCAAGGGCCGCGTAAAATTGGCGCTTATCTGATGCAGACGGTGTTCCATTCCAACTGTCTCTCATCCTCGATGTTTATGACGGCCAGCGCGCCAAATGCACTCATTGTATCTCTGGCGGCCAGCACCTTATTTGTCGATATCTCATGGGGGATGTGGACGCTAAGCGCACTGGTGCCGGGCATTATCGCTTTTATCACTATGCCGTTGGTCATTTACAAACTCTACCCGCCAGAGATCAAAAAGACGCCAGAAGCCAAAGCGTTGGCACAGGAAGAACTTATCAAAATGGGGCCGGTAACCCGAGATGAGCGCGTGACGATTGGCATTTTCCTGCTTTCATTATTGGCCTGGAGTACATCGAAATGGACTGGTCTGGATGCGACCGCTGTCGCGCTTTCCGGCGTCTGTTTAATGTTGATGACCCGGATTATCACCTGGCAGGATGTGCAGTCAGAGAAGGGGGCCTGGGACATTCTGGTCTGGCTGGGCGTCATGATCTGTATGGCTGATAAGCTCAATCAGCTTGGCCTGTTCAAATGGTTTGCTGTCACAACCTCGGCTCTGTTCACCGGCATTCCGTGGGAGATAACGTTGACGGTGTTGCTGATAGTTTACTGCTATTCCCACTATTTCTTTGCCGGAAGTACGCCGCATGTAGTGGCGATGTATGCCGCTTTTGGCAGCGTCTCGGTTGCTGCAGGCGCGCCGCCGATGATGGCTGCTCTGTCACTGGCGTTCGTCACTAACCTGATGAGCGGCATTTCGCATTATGGCAACGGACCCGCAGTCATCTATTACGGCGCTGGCTATGTCTCGCAACGAGAATGGTGGCGGCTGGGCTTTATCGTCATGTTGTTGAACATTGTCATCTGGTTCGGACTGGGGGCGGTGTGGTGGAAAATTCTTGGCCTATGGTAAGTGGCCTGCGGCAAACATCAATCAAGGAATAGTGTATGAACTTAAAAGATATTCAGGTGGCGATCGTCGGCAAATTAAGCGACCGCTTAATGGCTAAAGTTGAATCTACCTTCACCGCATATCGCCTGTGGGAACTGACCGACGCAGACGCTTTTTACACGCAGATCGCGCCGGATATTAAGGCGCTGGTGACCAGTGGTAATCCGGTAATGGGAGCTTCTCGGGCGCTAATTGAAAAATTTCCGAATCTGAAGATTATTGCCAGTAATGGTGTGGGCTATGACCCTATTGATATCGTGGCAGCCAGGGAGCATGGCGTTATCGTCACCAACACCCCTGGCGTGCTTAATGACTGTGTTGCAGACATTGGCATGGCGTTGTTACTCAATGTTGCCCGACGTATTAACATTGCCGATCGTTATGTTCGTGGCGGTCGTTGGCCAAACGAAGGGCGTTTCCCGATGGCGACGAAAGTGAGTGGTAAACGTTGCGGAATTGTTGGTCTGGGGAACATTGGTAATGCTGTAGCCCGCCGTGCAGCAGCATTTGAAATGGAAATTCACTATTTCGACCCAAAACCGCATAACAAACCTGAATGGACGGCGCATGATTCGCTGGTTTCTCTGGCGCAAGCGGTGGACTTCCTCGTTCTGACGCTGCCAGGCGGGGTAAGTACACGCGGCGTTATCGACAAAACTGTGCTGCAGGCTCTGGGGAAAACCGGACATTTGATCAGTATTTCCCGGGGATCAGTGGTGAACGAAACCGATCTGATTGATGCTCTGCAAAATAACATCATTGCTGGTGCGGCACTGGACGTTTATGCCAACGAACCACATGTGCCAGAACAATTAATGTCGCTGGATAACGTTGTCCTGACGCCACATATCGCCAGTGGTACGAGCGAAACGTTTAATGCAATGGCAGATTTGGTTTTTGATAACTTACAGGCTTTCTTTAGCGGACAGCCAGTTATTACCCCTGTTACTCAATAAGGCGGGAAATATGATTTATGGTGATATCGCGTATCTTAGTGAACAACAAAAGCGGACATTTCATCCTGTCATTGCTCGTGTCATTGAGTATCTTTCACAGCATGAGCTGAATAGTGTTCCTGTGGGGGAAAAGGTTTTTATTCAGGATGACTCAATATTTTATACCGTGGTTGAACCGATGACTAAACCACTACATGAATGCCGACCAGAAGTTCATCGTAAATATCTTGATGTCCATTTCTTAATTGCCGGAGAAGAGCGGATTTGTGTGGATTTTGATGATGGAGAAAACTCGGTTGTAGAAAGCCACCTGGGCGACCGTGACGTTATTTTTTATGCTGATGAACGTATTAATGATCGGATAATCACGTTGACACCAGGACAGTTTGTGGTGGTCTTCCCGGAAGAGGTACATCGGGCATGTTATAAAGTCGATAACGTGGAGAAAATCAAAAAAACAGTCGTGAAAATCGACATGAGTTTATTATAGGCGGAGCTGGCTATGACAAAAATTGCCCTGGTGACAGGGGGAAGTAAAGGTATCGGCTACGCGGCAGCAAAGGCACTCTATGACATTGGATATACTGTTATTGTTGCCGCGCGTAACGAAGAAACCTTACAGCAATGTGCACAAGGTTTAGCCAAGGAACGCTTTATTCCTCTGGTTGCTGATGTCACGGATGAGTCCGCTGTCGTTGCACTATTTGCCGAGATTAAGGTTCGTTTTGGTCGACTGGATCTCTTGTTCAATAATGCGGGCAATAATAGTCCGGCAAAAAGTATTGAAGAGGTTGAGTTTACTGAGTGGACACGCGTGTTTAACGCCAATATTCACTCGACATTTTTGTGTTCGAAAGAAGCGATTAAAATCATGAAAGCGCAGCAGCCAATGGGAGGACGTATTATTAACAATGCGTCGATTTCCGCACTGACACCGCGCCTTTATACTGCGGCATACACGGCGTCGAAACATGCTGTTACCGGGTTGACCAAGGCCATTTCCCTTGATTGTCGCAAATTTAATATCGCTTGCGGGCAAATTAATATCGGCAATGCGGAAACGACATTATCGAATCGGATGCGTAAGGGCGTTTATCAGGCAGATGGCGCTATTAAAGCGGAAGATATGATGAATGTTGCTGATGTTGCAGCAGCCATTCAGATGATGGCCCAGTTGCCAGTAACCACGAATGTGCTGGAAATAACGATTATGGCAAATAATATGCCATATGTCGGACGTGGTTAATCGGGATTGAATAAAGCACCTTGCGTATAAGGTGCTTTATTATTTATGAATTATGCCTCAACGCATGTTTGTTCCAGCCGTTGAAGAATATCTTTGCGTAACAAAAATTTTTGTATTTTACCGGAGGCCGTGCGCGGCAGTTTTTCGATCACCACGATATGTTCAGGGTATTTATATTTCGCGACCCGCTTACGGCTAAAAAAAGCCACCACGTCTTCCAGCGATAATGAATGATGCGGTGCTTTCAGCACGACATAGGCACATGAACGTTCACCTAAGCGTTCATCGGGCATTGCAACCACACAAGCATCGTGAATTTTAGGATGCTGCAATAGAATATCTTCCACTTCACGGCTGCTAATATTTTCGCCGCCGCGGACAATAATATCTTTCTTGCGTCCGGTTATTTTTATATAGCCAGCTTCATCCATGCGGCAGAGATCGCCACTGTAATACCAGCCCTCTTCATCCAGCGCGCGAGCGGTTAATTCAGGTTCATCAAAATAACCCATAAACACATTAGGGCCACGCGAGGCTTCTTCACCTTCGCAACCAGGCGGTAAGGTCTTGCGTGCGTCATCGACCACTTTAATTTCCACGCCTGCGGCAGCGTAACCATCGGTGTGCATAAAGCGCGACAAAGGATCGTCGAGATTCACCACTGCATGTGGCGAGCTTTCTGTGGAACCATAAACGCTTAATAATTTAATGCCGCGCTGCTGGCATTCACGCGCCACTTTTTTGGGGATCGTGGTGCCGCCGCAAAGAAAGAAACGCAGCGCAGAAAGGTCGGCAGGCTGTTTCTCTAGTAGATTCAAAAGGTCATAAACAAACGGCGTTGCTCCGAGCATACAGGTGCAACGTTGTTGCTCAAGTAGCGAGAGACAGGCTTCCGGGGTAAAAATATCTAACAACACGCTGCGGGCGCCAATCAAAAACGGCGCTGTTACGCCATGCAGAAACCCCGTCGCGTGACCGAGTGGTGCAGGCATCATAAAGACATCCAGCCAGGTCAGATTCAGCCGTGCACAATAAGCCCGTTCGCTGGCGAGAATATTATTATGCGTTAGCATCACACCCTTTGGCATGCCCTCAGTTCCGGAGGTAAATAGCACCGCCGCTAATTCATCGCCGTGGACCGATGTTGCGACGGCCAGCGGGGGATTGTCGGCAATAATCTGACTTAACGAGAGAGACGAGGTGGCGGAGGCCAGCTTATCCACGCCGACGATCTGTTGTAGTTGTGGAAGCTGATTTTGCAGTGGCAGGATTAAATCTACCGGACGCGTTTGTTTAAACAATGTCGGTGCAAAAAACATTTTTGCCTGACACTTATTGAGCACCCATACCAGTTCAGCTTCCCGCCAGGAAGGCAACAGTGGTACGGAAACCGCACCGATTTTCAGGCAGGCAAGATAGATAACGGTAAATTCACACCAGCCAGGCAATTGAAAAGCGATACGATCGCCCGATTCAATACCGTTAGCCAGTAACCAGCTTGCCAGACAGTTCGCAGCGTGATCGAGTGCGCTATAGGTGTACGATTCGCCATGATTATCGACAACGGCTATTTTGTCTGGCATCGCGCATGCAGTCTGCCGCCAGTAGTCGGCCAGCGAAGCATCGCCCCACAATCCTTGTTGTCGATAGGCTGCACGACGCTGCGCGTTAAACGTTAATGTCACTTTCATTTTGAACTCTCGAAACAGAACGTCAGGCCCGAGGTGCGGGCCTGTGGGAAGCGTAATTAGCCGTAACGGAAATCAATACCGAAGGTGCCTGCGGGGTATTGCCATTGTTCGAGAATAGTGTTGCCACACAGCACCCGACAGGTGCCGCACTCCAGACAACCGGCGGAATCAAAATGAATGTTTCCCGCGTCATCCTGCTTATACAGTCCGGCAGGGCAGGCTTTCATTAATTTTTGAAATTCATTGATGTCGGGATTTGCCGCCAGAATGATATGCGGGTGGCCCTCATCAACATGGAATTTATTGACGCCTAATTTGATGTCAACGTTGACCGTAGCGTTCTGGTTCATAGCGCGGTTGCCCCCTTAATGCCATCTTTCAGCAGATTAATCAGTCCGATTTTCTTCGCATGTCCGAGAATCATTTTTCGTACCGGCTGGTTTGGTTTGCCGTCAATAGTGAACATATCGTTCATGATATCGGCGACCATGCGCGGATACTGACTAAACAGGCGCGGGTTTTCCATCAGCGCCGGGATCTTGCGAAAATGCTGCATATCACGCATGACACAGCTTTGTTCCAGCTCGTGCTTGTATTGCGCCAGACTGCTGGTGGAGAAATCCGCGCGTTCTTTGGCGGCAATCGCCGTTGTGGCAGCCGCCTGGGCCGATGCGATGGCTAAATCCATTCCGCGAACCGTAAAGCCCAGATTGAGGCAGAAGCCTGCAGCGTCTCCGACGATCATCACACCATCGTTAACCAGCTGCGGTACCATTGCCAGACCGCCTTCCGGCACCATATGCGCGGAATATTCAAGCAGTTTGCCACCGCTAATCAGTGGGCGAATGGCGGGGTGCTGTTTAAAATCCTCCAGCATTTGCGGCACGCTTTTTTGCGCATGGGCGATATCACCCAATCCACAAACCAGACCCAACGATACGGAATCCTTGTTGGTATAGAGAAATCCCCCGCCCATCAGGCCGTCAGAAGGGGAACCGGCAAACAGCCAGGCGGCACCTTCATCGCCAGTGACGTTAAAGCGATCGTTGATTTGCTCCGGCGTGAGGCCAATGACTTCTTTAACGCCAACAGCGTAATGATGCGGATCGGAGGCGGGAACCATTCCCAGCGAACGGCCAAGCATTGAATTAACGCCATCAGCCAGAATCACCACATTGGCTTCGAGAATATCATCCCCGGCCTGGACGCCAGTGACCTTGTTACCTTCACGAACCAGCGCATCAACGCGAACGCCCGGGATAAACTGCGCGCCCGCTTGTTCGGCTTGTTCCATCAACCACGGGTCGAGACGATTGCGCAATACGGTATAAGAAGCGTGTTGCGGAACATCTGGCTGCTCGCGGTGAAAATCGAGGGTAACGGCGCTCTCTTCGGTTAAGAAGGAGATTTTCTCGCGTGTGACTTTGCGTTCTACCGGCGCTGATGCAGCAAAGCCTGGAATGATCGCTTCAAGCGTGTGGGCATAAAGACGCCCGCCGGTCATGTTTTTACATCCGGCACTGTCGCCGCGTTCTATCACCAGGACATCCAGTCCGGCTCGCGCCATGACCAATGCGGCAACGCTACCGGCAACGCCCGCACCGACCACAATGGCATCAAATTTGTCATCCGACATGCGTTATGCTCCCTTCCCGCTGCGTTTACAGCGGGAGATGTGGTTGAAAGGGAATTAGCGACTCAACTGGCTAATCAGGGCAGGGACGACTTTGTAGATATCGCCCACCAGACCGTAGTCGGCATAGTTGAAGATTGGCGCGTTTTTATCTTTATTGATGGCGACAATCACTTTTGCGCCATTGCCGCCAACCATATGTTGGATCTGCCCGGAGATCCCCAGCGTCAGGTAGAGGTCGGATTTCAGCAACACGCCGGAGACACCGATATAACGTTCACGCTCCATCCAGTTCTCGCCTTCGGCAATCGGGCGTGAACAACCGACTTCAGCATTGAGTGCCGCTGCCAGTTCGTGAATCATTTTCAGGTCATCCTGCGCTGCCAGACCACGACCGACGCCAACCACGCGTTTTGCTTTGCTCAGGTCCACGCTGCTTGCCGCTTTCGCACGGCGTTCGCGACTAAGAATTTCATGACGCGGAGCAACGTAAGGCACAGTTTCAATCGGACACTGATGCGAGGCGTCACTGGTGCAAGGTTCCTGAACACCGGGCGCAAGGGTAATGATCGCCAGCGGGCTATTGATCTTTTCCTGGGCGAACGCCAGCCCGCCATACATACGGTGCTCGGCGTAAACGTGACCATCGACCACATCAACCGCAGTGGCATCGTTCACCAGCGCCGCATTCAGTTGCACACTTAACCGTGCAGCCAGCGCTTTACCGCGTTTTGTCGCGGCCAGCAGCAACATAGAGGTGTGTTTATCTTTCAGCAGGGCAGCAATGCTTTCAGCGTAATTTTCAGTGCGTTGCAGTGCATCGTTTTGCTCAAGAACATAAATACATTTTGGACCATAAGGCATAACAGCCTGTGCCTGGTCGGTATTTTGTACAATGGCATACACCTGTTGGCCCCATTGCTGCGCACCGCCAAACAGTTCGGCATAACGTTCAGGATTATCGCTAAAGACCCAGACGTTGTTTAATTGACTCATCGTTTCTTCTCCGTTGGCTTTAGTTCAGGGCTTTCTTCAGATGTTCCGCCAGCTCGGCAATGGCTTCCGGCGAATCGTTATCGAGAATGATGTGTTTGCGTTCTGTTTGCGGCGGTACGCGAACGCCGATCAGTTCAGCAAGCGGCGTGGCCTGGCTCCAGCCGATATCACTCGCCTGCCACTGATGTACCGTTTTTTTGCCCGCGCCGAGAATGGCTTTCATCGATGGAATGCGTGGCACGTTAATATCTGACGTGACGCACAGCACGGCTGGAACAGCGAGTTCGATCACTTCAACTTCATCTTCAAGAGTGCGTTCAACGATCAGCGTATTCCCCTGACGCTGAATGGCACTCACCGCGTTGATCACCGGAAGTTGCAACATTTCTCCCACCAGCAGGCCAACCTGTTGGGCATAGAGATCGCCAGAACCTTCACCGAAGATCAGTAAATCGAAGCCGATCTTTTCTGCCGCCGCGGCCAGGGCCTTAGCCGTATCAAGGGGGAGTGCATGCTCAAGCTGGGCATCCTGCATCATATACAGACAGTGCGGTCCGCGGGATAACACGTCTTTACGCACTTTTGAGTTCTGCAACAATGAACCGCCAACGGTCAGCGCGGCTATCTCATCATCATCCGTTGCAAGCTGGCTTGCGGCTTCAATGGCATTGAGATCGAACTGGCTAATTTTGGCGTCGGCATTGTCGAAATTGAGGGTGTACTCGGGAGTGACAACAATGTCCTGTTCTTCAGGCACCAGCTTAAAGCAGGTTATTATTTTCATGATTTCTCCTGTGGGTCGCATACGGAACCATCTCCGATGGAAGGTAAAAATGGCCTGAAAATAGTGTGCGATAGCAGGGCGGGGTTTTCGACGGAGCAATCTGTTTTCCTTGCCAACAATCTTGCAAAAAAAATGCGATCGCTAAAACAAAAGCGAAATGTACAGAAATATTCTTCTGTGCTGGGCGTACTATCTTGCATTCAATGTAAATAATCTTGTTTAGCTCTCGCTAAACGCGGTTGTATAACCGCAATACACGCCGTATTTTATCCGGCATATATTGTTTTTGCTTGCTCATGGAATAGGGAGGTTGTCATGTATCAACGCTGTTTTGATAATGCCAGCGAAGTGCTGTTTGTCGCCGGTAAAACGCCACGACTTTCGCGCTTTGCGTTTAGTGACGATCCTAAATGGGAGTCGGGACATCACGTTCATGATAATGAAACCGAGCTGATTTATGTTAAGAAAGGAGTGGCAAGATTTACCATTGATTCTTCGCTCTATGTGGCACATGCCGATGACATTGTGGTGATAGAACGTGGCAGACTGCACGCGGTAGCTTCAGATGCTAACGACCCGGCAACGACCTGTACCTGTGCGCTATACGGTTTTCAGTTTCAGGGCGCAGAAGAAAATCAGTTACTGCAACCGCATTCTTGCCCGGTAATTGCCGCAGGGCAGGGAAAAGAGGTCATCAAAACGCTTTTTAATGAATTAAGTGTGATTTTACCGCAAAGTAAAAATGGCAACACATCTTCAGTGTGGGATGCATTTTCCTATACGTTAGCGATTCTCTATTACGAAAACTTTAAAAATGCCTATCGTTCGGAGCAGGGGTATATTAAAAAAGATGTCCTGATAAAAGATATTCTCTTTTATCTTAATAATAATTACCGCGAAAAAATCACTTTAGAACAGTTATCGAAAAAATTTCGTGCCAGCGTCAGTTATATTTGTCATGAATTTACTAAAGAGTATCGAATTTCTCCCATTAACTACGTCATTCAACGGCGTATGACGGAAGCGAAATGGTTGCTGACCAATACCGATTTGTCGCAGGCAGAAATCTCCTGGCGCGTGGGTTATGAAAATGTCGATCATTTTGCCAAACTGTTTTTGCGCCATGTTGGCTGTTCTCCCAGTGATTACCGCAAACAATTTAAAAATTGTTTTGCTGAACAAGAAATCTTATCTGAATTTTCTGAACCTGTAAGTCTTGCCGGATAAATCTGACGGCGCAGTTTTTGTCAGAAGCTGCGCCGCCTGAAGATTATTTATTCTGGTAATCTTTCAGGATCTGCCGACCTGCAACGTAAATCATAATCTCGTCAGTACCACCGCCAATCCGTTCACAGCGCACATCACGCCAGAAGCGGGAGACGCGCGCCTCATCGGTGTAGCCCAGACCGCCCATGATTTGAATCGCATCGTCAATGACTTCCATTGCAGTGCGTGCGCAGTACAGTTTTGCCAGCGCCGCGCTGGTGCGCAGTGACTGATGCTGATCGGCTTGCCATGCCACTTTCAACACCATGTTGCGCATGTTGTCGATCTTAATCGCCATCAGCGCCAGTTTTTCCTGGATCATCTGGTTATGACCAATTGGCTTACCAAAAGCGATACGCTGGTTGGCATAGCGGGCGGCATCTTCGAATGCGCATTCGGCAAAGCCAGTGCTGCGCGCGGCGTTGATCAGGCGCTCCATCTCAAAGTTGTACATCACATTGAGGAAACCCATTCCTTCTTCGCCTACCATGTCGCTCTCTTCAACTTCCACGTTGTCGAGATAAACTTCGCAGGTGCTAAGCATATGCCAGCCGATTTTATGCAGCGGATTGATCTTAATGCCGGGCTTACTGGACTCAACCCACCACAGGGTGAAGGCTTTTTTCGGATCTTTCGGTTCTGGATCGCGCGCCAACACCAGCATATACGGGTACTCTTTCGCGCCAGTGATGAAGGTTTTCTGTCCGTTGATGTAAACCTTGCCATTTTTACGCGTGTAAGTGGTGGTGGCGCTGTTGTTATCTGAGCCAGCGCCTGGTTCCGTCAACGCCAGGGCATAGGCGGGGTCGCCGGTTTCCAGGGTGCTTTCTGCCGTTTTACGTAGCTGCTCCTCAGAACCGAAACGGCGCATGCTGTGAATACACTGACCGTTGGTAATCAAAAACGCCGGAGCACCGCATTTTGACACTTCCATCAGCGCCAGCATCTGGGTGACGTAATCCGCAGGGATGCCGCCGAACTCTTCCGGCACGCCAAGCATAGAAATGCCGTTATCCGCCAGCGCCCGCATAAACTCACGCGGATATGTACCGTTTTGATCGCAGGTGCGGAAATACTCTTCCGGAAAGTTAGTTGTAATCAGTTCGCGAATACTGGCCAGCAGCAGTTCTTGTTCTTCAGTTAAAGAAAAATCCATCGTGATACTCCTGTTAATGAGCCGCTTCAGGCAGGATAAAACCCATCGCCGCATCGATAAATAATCTTTCGTCCATCATTTTCAGTTCTGGCGAAATCACTGGGGTGAAATCCATTTTGTCGAGAATATCTTTTTGTAAATCGACGCCAGGCGCGATTTCGATTAAATGCAGGCCGTCTTCTTTCAGGGTGAATACAGCACGTTCGGTGATGTAACGAACATCCAGTCCCCGTTCGAGCGCGATTTTTCCGCTAAAAGTAATTTCCGGTAGTTCACGGATAAATTTATTTACCCGTCCTTCCTGGACGATATTTAATTTACCATCGGCAATTTCTGTTTTTAAGCTGCCCGCAGTTAACGTGCCGCAGAAAATGATTTTCTTCGAGGTGGCACTGATATCAATAAATCCACCTGTACCCATGATTTTGCCATTGAATTTATGCACACCGACGTTACCGTGCTGGTCGACTTCGGCAAAACTCAAATAACAGACATCCAGACCACCGCCGTGGTAAAAATCGAACTGGGAAGTCATATCCAGAATGGCGCGGGTATTCACGTTCGCGCCAAAGGCGATACCTTGCGAAGTAATACCGCCAATTGGGCCTGTTTCCACCGTCAGAATAAAGTCATCAGCACAACCTTCTTCCCGGGCGACCAGGCCAATACCGTCGGCAATACCGACACCAACATTCCCCACAGCACCTTTGCGCATTTCAAACAATGCGCGCCGCGCGACTAATTTACGCTGATTAAGAGGCAAGCTAAGTTGGGTACTGTCATCCAGGGTGAAGTCACCAGAAATAAAACGATTAACTGGCGCACCGCCATACAGTTGGGTTTGGTCCGGATCGACCACCACAATATCCACCAGATAACCTGGAATACGGACAGCTTTAGGATGCAGCGTGGCTTTCTTAACCATCTTCTGCACCTGCATCATCACGATACCACCGTTATTGTGCACCGCTTGGGCAATAACCAATGCGTCGAGATACATCACTTCATCTTCAAAGGTGGCGTAGCCTTCGCTGTCGCAGGTGGTGGCACGAATAAAGGCAATATCTGGCGCGATCGCTTTGTAATAGAGATATTCTTTATTATCAAACTCGACCAGTTTAATCAGATCTTCTTTAGTCACTTCATTCAGTTTGCCGCCTTGCTGGCGAGGGTCGACAAACGTTCCGATACCAATATCGCTAATAATTCCTGGCTGGTGGGCAGCAGCAGCGCGCAATGTTTGAGTGAGCACACCTTGTGGATAGTTATAGGCAACAATTTTATTTTGTTCTGCGAGTTCAGAAATACGCGGTGATTGTCCCCAATGGCCGCATAATGCCCATTTCACCAGGCCTTCTTGCGCCAGCGGACTAATACCCCGATCGGCGCGATCGCCAAGCCCTGTAGGGCTAATAATCGATAAATTACGTGGCGTCTGGGTTTGTTTATATTTATCAGCAAGTGCGGTAATTAATGTGGTGGCTTCCAGAATACCGCCACCTGCACCTAATACACAAAGTGTTGCTTCGTCGGGAATATAACTTACCGCTTCCTGTGCCGACAGGACCGGCACGCGTCCATTAATACGAGGTGGTTTTACAGGTTTCATTATTTTTTCCTGATTCAGGTATGGATTTATCTGTGCGAGAATTAAAAATAGCGCACAGATACCCACAGAATATTTTTATCAAATACTCTTTAAAAATATTTTTTTAATACGGCGGGGAAGGTTACTCCCGCCGGTACGTTATTTATTACGCCTGGTGCAAAATAGTTAATACTGTGCGCAAATCATTCACCGATATTTGCCCAGGCGCAGAGGCTTTTTTTACTGCGCCAAAGGTTGCCGCCGAACCAAATACTTCACCAGCCAGACGGGAAATTACGCCAGTTTTTGCCATCGACATCGTGATGATTGGACGATCGGCATACTGCTCCTGCATCTCCAGGGTAGCGGCAAGCAACGTCAGGACATCGCTGGTGCTTTGCGGCATCAACGCAATTTTAGGAATATCGGCGTCGAAGGACTGCATTTTACGCAAACGGGCAATAATCTCTTCGGCTTCCGGCGTTTTATGGAAGTCATGGTTGGACATGACAACCTTCACATCATGCGCATGTGCATAGGCGACGGTTTCTTTAACCTGATCATCGCCGGTAAATAACTCCAGATCGATCATATCGACCAGACCGCTGTCGATGGCTGCGCGATTGAGTGCAATATAAGCCTCAGTGGAAATCGCCTGCTCGCCGCCTTCTTTAGCACTGCGGAAGGTAAACAGCAGCGGTTTTTCTGGCATGGATTCACGGAGAATTTTTGCCGCGGCCATGACAGACTCCACGCTGGAGAGGTCGGCAAAGTGGTCCACACGCCATTCCAGAATATCAAAGTCCGCTTCACGATAGGCGAGAGCTTCAGATTTCACGCTGGCGATATCCTTTGCCATCAGCGAGACGATGATTTTTGGTGCGCCCGTGCCAATGACGAGATCTTTTACTGTTACGGTTTTCATTTTTTACCCTTTCTGCACGCGGTCAGCCTGTCAGGCGCCGAACCCCATGACCTGTTTAACGTATTCCAGAGGGAAATCTTTGCCAGTCCATAACGTGAACTGTTCAGCCCCTTGCCACAACAACATGCCGTATCCATCAATCGTTTTGCAACCTGCTTGTTGCGCCTGCTGCAATAACTTCGTCATATGCGGGTTATACACGCATTCAGTGACCATCAGCCCTGGGTGTAACATACTGACATCGTTAACTAATGATTCATTTTCAAGAGGCTTCATACCCACTTTTGTGCCGTTGGTTAAAATGTCGGCGGAAGCCAGGGCTTCAGCAAAGGCTTGCTGATCGGCGAGATCGGTAACGGTGACGACACAATCGGTGTTTTCGTTGACCCGCTGCGCGAAGGCGAGGGCTTTATCGAAGAATTCATCCCGACGGTTGAAGATTTTAATCTCTTTTAAACCTTCAATTGCCCCCTGTGCGCCAATCGCTGTTGATGCGCCACCGGCACCTAGCAGCACCATCGTTTTGCCTTTGATATCAAAACCGCTCTCTTTAATGGCGCGAATATGGCCCGTGCCGTCGGTGTTATAGCCGCGCAGGTAGCCGTCATCATTGACGATGGTATTGATAGCGCCAACCAGTTTGGCCGCTGGTGTTAATTCATCAACATATTCACACGCCAGTTGTTTGTTAGGCATCGACACACCGGTTCCGCGCATTTTTAAGGCTTTTAAGCCTTCAATTGCACCGGCAAAGCTATCGTTATCCACTTCAAAGGCCATATAGGTAAATGGCAATCCCGCTTTTTCTAAGGCTTTGTTTTGCATTTCAGGCGATAAACTGTGGCGGATAGGATAGGCCATCAGGCCAATCAATTCGTATTTAGCGGTAACATCCATAATTAACTCCTCTAATTTCTTTGCTTAATTGTGTTTAACCGGGGTGCTAAGATTGCGTTCGCCAAACCGGACATCATTTTCAGGAATAATGAAAACGCGGTAATAGCGGATGAAAACAATAATTGCGGTAATCAGGGCCAGAAGCGCGAAAGTAAAATCGAGAACGATGATGTATTGCAGGCCGATATTCGACAGATAACCGGTAATCAACGGAATAACAAAGTTGGCCAGACCACCCATCATCATATAAATACTGGTGACTTTGGCTTTGCTTTTGGGGAAAAACTCAGACATGACTGAAACGCCAAGCTGTAAAATACCGCCAGCAGCAGAGAAACCGATAACAAAAGCCCCAGCGTTACAGACCAGTGGAGAAGGGTACAGGTAAATGATAGCGGCGGTTACCGTTGCCAGTGCTGAGTTAAACACGTTAGCCCAGATGGGACGCACCATTTTTTTCAATAGTGCGGCAAAAATAAAGACACAGACCAGCGAACCCATACTGTAATAAGAGATGGTTTTTAATGCCTCAGCTTCCGACATACCGGCAAACGCCATCGCATATTTGGGCATCCACACGACAATTACATAAAAGGTCGAGAACGCGGCAACACCGAACAGTACTGATGAAACACCTTCCAGCCAGACTAACGGCTTACTGTTCATTTGCGGTAGTTCACCAGCTACGCTGGCATCCACCAACTGGCCTGGGAATTTACTTTTCAATAGCATCAGCGTGATCAGCACAAATACGATGCCTGGGATAATCAGCCCATAACCGTACCAGATGTTATTCAACAGCATATAACTCACCAGCATCGGATAGAGCATTTGCCCGAACGATATCATCGCCTTAACCAATATTACGGCTGACCCCGAGGCTTTCGGGAAGCATTCCATCAACGCCGGATATCCACCGGTATCCAGGGCTGAGTTGGCGATACCAACGCACACTGCCAGACCGTAAGCGAGAGCTAAACTTGGGCAGGCCGGAATACCAAAGAAAAACAGCATATACATGGCAACGGCCATGAATATTACTGCTCGTCGACCAAATTTATCGGAGATTACACCGAAGAATAAAATACTTATCAGACGGCCCAGACCGATACCAGAAATTAAATAGGCGATACCGGCGTTATCGGTAGAAAACTTTTCTGCCAGAGATGACATGTTTTGTGCAAGCGTAATAACACTAATGCCATGTAGGAAATAGCTGAAGTATACACAAAGGACAGCCAGGATAAATGGCGTGCTGAAAGCCTTATTTTGAGACATTTTCACAGCTCCTTGCTGAAAGATAATTTTGTTACCGTCCGTGTTGTATTTCGACGGTTTTCATAATCACTATACTGAAGATGATTTTCTCTGGGTACATGGCATAAAGTTTATGTTTCCAGGAATATTGCATGTGATAGTTTGTTTTTGATCGCGATTTTCCTTAATTAGCGCAGAAAGAGTAATTTATCCGTAAGATCTTGCATGACCTGAAAAGAATATTGCATTACCCGCCCGTAGCAACATTCTCCTTTAATGATGGATGTTGTGCTTCTTTTCGACTGCGTACGCCAATAAACAGCGCCAGTAAAAAGCCGATAGCAGCGATGGCGGTATCGAACCACATAATATCGGCAATACTTCTTTGCGAAAGATGAGCCGTAATCAACGGAATGGTAAATGTTGCAATGCTGCCCGCACTGTAATAGATCCCCGTTGCTTTTCCTTTGGCATGGGGAAAACGTTCCGCCATTAACGTCAGGCCAATTTGTACAACACCACCTGCGGAGGTAAAACCGATGACGAAAGCAAATATTATCACCACATAAAATGTGGGATGCAGGCAGACGGTGAGCAGGGCGATAAATGAGATAAAAGTGTACAGCATCAACAATGTTGTTGAGTGAACGGTTTTACGAATGAGTGGAGCAGTAATAAATACACACAGCAGCGAACCCACGGTATAGATACTGAGTAATTTGATCGACATGGTGTATGACATGCCAGCGACAAATTGCCCGTATTGTGCCAGCCACTGGCTAACCAGATAAAAGGTTGCCATTGAAATATAGCCATAGAGGGTGTAACTGGCTAAATCAATAATTGAGCAGCGATGCCCCGCGGAAGTGGTCGCTTTCTTTACCACAGGCAAGCGACGGCCCGGATGTGGTGGAAAGGTACAGCGATATAAAAACAGACCGTTAACGATCATAATCGCCGCGGCAATCATAAAAGACCAACCGAACCACAGTTCAGCCCACACTAACAGGCTGATAATTAGCGGCAATAAAAATTGCCCGCTGGAGACAAAGGCTTTAATTAAAATATTGGCTGTACCCGGTGAATGAGGAAAGGCTTCCATCAAACTGGGATAGGTACCAGCATCGAGAAAACTGTTCGCCATGCCCGCCAGGAAACCAAAAGCATAAGCAATAATGATGTTATTGGTGTGCAGGATGCCAAAAAAGAAGGCCATATAGCAGCACATACCCAGAATAATAAAAGGGCGGCGACCAAAACGATCGGATAATAATCCTGCAAAAAGCAAGACACTCAATCGTCCTATACCTAATGATGAAATAACAATCGAAACGCCTGCGGCATTGGTCTGCCAGAGCGTCTCCAGCGAGGCCATATTTAAAGTCATCAAAATGACACCCATACCATGCACCAGGTAATTGAGATACAACCCAAGCGCGGTAGGGAGGTAGGGATTTTTCATAAGATCTACTTAGCAATATTGCTTAAAAAGTTGCTGTTGTTATGTCAGCATCCGTTTATTATTTTTGTCATGATGACTGTTGATCCTCGTTAAAATATCAACAAAGGCGTTCAAGATCGTGCGCATATAATTCAGCTGCGACCGACTGGTAAATCTTCCAGTCAATAAAATTACCTTCTGGGTAGATACGTTGAAATGCGGTTAAATTGGGGAAAAAACGCATGGTATTGTTGCCGATGCGGTTGTTTATTTTTTCTATGATGGCGTGAAGATGCCTTTTTCTTTGCTGGCGCATTGCCAGCAGTTTTTCAACTATCTCGTCAGGAATATCCGTTTTTCCTTTCTCCCATTGTTGCCAGCTTTCACTGTCGCCCGTCAGGGCAATCCAGGTCGCGCATTCATCAATGGTCATGGCAAAAATATGGCGTAGTGCCTGGAGTTCATAAGCGTTCATCGTGTAATGGCTGCATGAAAAAAAGAATAAAATATAAATAACATTATCAGCCTGCTTACGGCTTGAAGAGAGTCACAGTATCTTGTGCAACATTATTGGAAAGAACGAGAGGCGGGGTAATGAAGCAAAAAATGTTAAAAAAAAGCCCATCGTGGGAGATGGGCAAAGACTACACACAGCAATTCGTTGTTTCACTCAGGGGATTTCCATGCTTATAAATCAATATGTTGATTTATAACCGTGTGCTAATAGTAGGCATACGGACTTTTTGCGTCGATCAGATTCATCTCATTAGTTTAAAAACTGTAAAGGATTTGCGACAGGTACTACCAGCTGAATGGCGGTAAGCAGGAAAATACGGACTGGAGGAATGAAATATCAATTAGCAGTGATTAACAATCAGGCGGCAGAGCCGCCTGATGAGAAATTACTTATTCGGTTTCTCGATTTCGCCCAGCTCTTCGAGAATTTCCTCTGGTTGGTCAGTCGGCGGCGGGACTTCTTCAACCCACGCAGCAAACAGACGCCAGGAAACAGCCAGTAGTACCGGACCAATAAACAGACCGATCATACCGAAAGCAATCAAACCACCAATAACCCCGGAGAGGATCAGAATCAGCGGTAAATCTGCGCCCATGCGAATTAGCATTGGGCGGATGACGTTATCCAGAGTGCCAACCACACCGCTCCACACTAACAATACCGTTCCCCAGGTGGTATCGCCGGTCCAGTAGAGCCAGATAATCGCCGGAATCAACACTGGCAGCGGGCCTAGCTGAACAAGGCAGGAGAGGATCATTAATACCGTTAGCAGCGTGGCGTAAGGCACACCAGAAACGGCCAGACCGATACCGCCAAGTACAGCCTGTACTAAAGCAGTGACCACAACGCCCAGCGCCACTGCGCGGATAGCTTGTGCCGCCAGCAGAACTGCCGCATCACCACGAACGCCCGCCAGACGGGTCGCAAAATGTCGGATGCCTTGCGCCACCTGTTCACCGCGCCAGTACAACAGGGCGCTGAAGAGCAGCATCAAGGTACAATGCACCATAAAGCGCCCGATATGCGCGGCTTGACCGACGAACCAGGTGGTGGTGGTGCCAATATAAGGACGGACTTTCGCCATAATTGCCGTGCCGCCCATATCAAGCAAGTTATGCCAGCCTGCGTACAGCTTCGCGCCAATTACCGGAATGGTATTAAGCCACGCTAAATCCGGTAATGTCATATCGCCACTGGAGATGGCCTTAATTAACGGGCCACTGCCGTCGACGATACTGTTAACCAGCAAAGCAATAGGGATGATAAACACCATCACCAGGAGCAACGTCATTACCAGAACGGCGAGAGAGCGACGGCCAAACATGATCTTTTGCAAACGTAACAATACCGGCCAGGTGGCGATAACCACCGTACCGGCCCATGCGAAGCCGAGAACAAAGGGTTGAACGATCCACAGACATGCCACAATCATGATGGCTAAAAACAGCACCGAAAGCAGAATTTGTGCGACATCCCTGGGCTGACGAACATTTACCATAACTACTTTTCACCTTTTTTGTGCGTCAAATCGTCGACGCGACGTGAACACGCGAAACTCACCTGCATAATGATGAGCAATTTCAGCGGTTTTTAACAGGCCGATTCTGCCCTTAATTCTGATGGGCGTGTTAGAAAAAAATGTGGTACAACAACTCAGGTAACACGCAAACGATTTACTCGTCGTATTTCAAGTGGCATGTGCTGCGGCTACGTTCGTTCACCCCAGTCACTTACTTTTGTAAGCTCCTGGAGTTCACTCGCTTGCCGCCTTCCTGCAACTCGAAATCCATAGAGTAAACAAACATCACCTTTCAGTGCGCTATTGCAGCAGCCTGAAAGAACAGTGTATCGACCTACATCACAGACCGCAGGAAAGGGTCAATATAATGATTCCACAGATTTCCCAGGCACCCGGCGTCGTTCAACTGGTGCTTAATTTTTTGCAAGAGCTGGAGCAACAAGGTTTTACCGGCGATACGGCGACAAGTTATGCCGATCGTCTGACAATGTCGACCGACAACAGTATTTACCAACTTCTCCCCGATGCGGTGGTATTTCCGCGTTCAACCGCAGATGTGGCGTTAATTGCTCGTCTGGCCGCGCAGGAACGCTATACATCGCTGATCTTTACCCCCCGCGGCGGCGGCACCGGCACTAACGGTCAGGCGCTCAACCAGGGGATTATTGTTGATATGTCCCGCCATATGAACCGCATCATCGAAATTAACCCTGAAGAGGGCTGGGTGCGCGTTGAGGCCGGGGTGATAAAAGACCAACTCAATCAGTACCTGAAACCGTTCGGCTACTTTTTTGCACCAGAACTTTCGACCAGCAACCGGGCAACGCTCGGCGGGATGATCAATACCGATGCTTCCGGCCAGGGATCGCTGGTCTATGGCAAAACGTCAGATCACGTGTTGGGCGTGCGGGCGGTGTTGTTGGGGGGCGATATTCTCGATACGCAACCTTTACCTGTCGAACTTGCTGAAATGTTGGGTAAAACCAATACCACGATTGGGCGGATCTACAACACTGTCTATCAACGTTGCCGTCAGCAACGCCAGTTAATCATCGACAAATTCCCCAAACTTAACCGTTTTCTTACCGGTTACGATCTGCGTCATGTCTTTAACGATGAGATGACCGAGTTCGACCTGACGCGCATTCTGACCGGATCAGAAGGGACGCTGGCCTTTATTACCGAAGCGCGGCTGGATATTACGCGCTTGCCTAAAGTGCGCCGTCTGGTGAACGTCAAATATGACTCTTTTGACTCCGCGCTGCGTAATGCGCCGTTTATGGTTGAGGCGCGTGCGCTTTCGGTAGAGACGGTAGACTCAAAAGTGCTGAATCTGGCGCGGGAAGATATTGTCTGGCATTCCGTCAGCGAACTGATTACCAATGTGCCAGACAAAGAGATGCTCGGGCTGAACATTGTTGAATTTGCCGGAGATGATGAGGCGCTGATTGACGAGCGGGTAAATTCACTCTGTGCGCGGCTGGATGAACTGATTGCCAGCCAGCAGGCAGGGGTGATCGGCTGGCAGGTGTGCAGTGAGCTGGCAGGTGTTGAGCGTATTTATGCAATGCGAAAAAAAGCCGTCGGCCTGCTCGGCAATGCCAAAGGAGCAGCCAAACCGATTCCATTTGCCGAAGATACCTGCGTGCCGCCGGAACATCTGGCAGATTATATTGCTGAATTTCGCGCACTGCTCGACAGCCACGGTTTAAGCTACGGTATGTTTGGCCACGTCGACGCTGGTGTTTTGCACGTCCGTCCGGCGCTGGATATGTGCGATCCGCAACAAGAGATGTTGATGAAGCAAATCTCTGATGACGTGGTGGCGCTGACTGCAAAATACGGTGGCTTGTTGTGGGGCGAGCACGGTAAAGGTTTTCGTGCCGAATACAGTCCGGCGTTTTTCGGTGAAGAGCTTTTCGCAGAGCTACGCAAGGTTAAAGCGGCGTTTGATCCGCATAACCGACTAAATCCAGGGAAAATCTGCCCACCAGAAGGTATTGACGCGCCAATGATGAAAGTGGACGCGGTAAAGCGTGGCACGTATGACCGACAAATCCCCATCGCGGTACGCCAGCAGTGGCGCGGCGCTATGGAATGCAATGGCAACGGTTTGTGCTTCAACTTTGATGCCCGCAGCCCGATGTGTCCGTCAATGAAGATAACTCAGAACCGCATTCATTCACCGAAAGGGCGTGCAACACTGGTGCGTGAATGGTTACGTTTGCTGGCGGATCGCGGCGTTGACCCTCTAAAACTGGAGCAAGAGCTACCAGAGTCTGGCGTCAGCTTGCGCACGTTAATTGCCCGTATGCGCAATAGCTGGCATGCAAATAAAGGCGAATATGACTTCTCGCACGAAGTGAAAGAGGCGATGTCGGGCTGCCTGGCCTGTAAAGCGTGTTCGACTCAGTGTCCGATCAAAATTGACGTACCGGAGTTTCGCTCTCGTTTCTTGCAACTCTATCACACGCGCTATCTACGCCCATTGCGCGATCATCTGGTGGCAACGGTCGAAAGTTACGCACCGCTGATGGCGCGTGCGCCAAAGACTTTTAACTTCTTCATTAACCAGCCGCTGGTGCGCAAACTCTCGGAAAAACACATCGGTATGGTCGATTTGCCGCTGCTTTCAGTGCCGTCGCTGCAACAACAAATGGTGGGGCATCGCTCGGCAAACATGACGCTGGAACAGCTTGAAGCGCTCAGTTCAGAACAGAAAGCACGCACGGTGCTGGTAGTGCAGGATCCTTTTACCAGTTATTACGATGCGCAGGTGGTGGCGGATTTTGTTCGTCTGGTCGAAAAATTAGGTTTCCAGCCAGTGCTGTTGCCATTCTCACCGAATGGTAAAGCGCAGCATATCAAAGGCTTTCTTAATCGTTTTGCGAAGACGGCGAAAAAAACGGCGGATTTCCTTAACCGCATGGCGAAACTGGGGATGCCAATGGTGGGTGTCGATCCGGCGCTGGTACTTTGTTATCGCGATGAATATAAACTGGCTCTGGGCGAGGCGCGTGGCGAGTTTAACGTCTTACTGGCGAATGAATGGCTGGCAAGCGCGCTTCAGTCACAGCCAGTGACATCAGTCAGCGGTGAATCATGGTATTTCTTTGGTCACTGTACTGAGGTCACTGCTCTGCCGGGCGCGCCAGCACAATGGGCCGCGATATTTGCCCGTTTTGGCGCGAAACTGGAAAATGTCAGCGTGGGTTGCTGCGGCATGGCAGGGACTTACGGACATGAGGCGAAAAACCATAAAAACTCGCTCGGGATCTATGAGTTATCCTGGCATCAGGCAATGCAGCGTCTACCGCGTAATCGCTGTCTGGCAACCGGGTATTCTTGCCGCAGCCAGGTTAAACGGGTTGAAGGGACGGGGGTACGCCATCCCGTGCAGGCATTACTGGAGATTATTAAATGATATGGAAACGTAAAATCACCCTGGAAGCACTGAATGCTATGGGTGAAGGAAACATGGTGGGGTTGCTGGATATTCGCTTTGAACATATTGGTGATGACACCCTTGAAGCGACAATGCCAGTAGACTCGCGGACAAAGCAGCCTTTTGGGCTGCTACATGGCGGGGCGTCCGTAGTATTGGCTGAGAGTATAGGCTCCGTTGCCGGTTATTTATGTACCGAAGGCGAGCAAAAAGTGGTTGGCCTGGAAGTCAATGCTAACCATGTTCGCTCAGCACGAGAAGGGCGGGTACGCGGCGTTTGTAAACCGCTGCATCTCGGTTCACGGCATCAGGTCTGGCAGATCGAAATCTTCGATGAGAAAGGGCGTTTGTGTTGTTCATCACGATTGACGACCGCCATTTTGTGACGTTGTCACCAGAAAAGTGTGATGCATATTGCTTTTGGTCATTATCTGCGCAGTAAACGGTGGTATACTGTGCAGGTCTTGTCTAAAGCGAGGATGCTATGTCTACTCAACTTAATCCCACCCAGCTGGCTATCGAATTTTTACGCCGTGACCAAAGCAATCTTTCACCCGCTCAATATCTCAAGCGTCTGAAACAACTAGAACTTGAATTTGCTGATCTGCTTACTCTTTCGTCTACGGAACTGAAAGAAGAAATCTACTTCGCCTGGCGTCTGGGCGTGCATTAATCCCTACTGAACATAGTCTGAACGCCCATCGACCTGGATTAACATCTGTCCAGGTCTGACGATTATTTTCTGACCGCCCTCCCGTTGTTACCTGCCTGATATTGTTCAAAAATAATACAAATCGCAGTTTGTGTTAAAACGGCGACGTAGTCTTATGAGATTATTCTTATCGCCCCTTCAAGAGCTAAGCCACTATGAGTGCCGGAGATAAGCGCCGGATGGGGTAGAAGCCCTTAAGCCTGTGATGCACAGACTTAAGGGTTTTCTTATTTCTGAACTCGCCACTTTTTTACCTATCTCTTAAATAGTCATTTTCGATACAACTTTTTCTTTTCCATCACAGCCTTAACGCCAGTTCGATAATAATCATTATCTAACAATGAGATACCTAATTCTTAGCATGTCTGTTAACCCTCTCATCAGGGTCTATGCTTATTAAATACAGGCAAAAAGCATGTTTTACGCTAAAGCCCCTGCGTTTGCTGGGTTGAACTGATAATCATTATCACTAACATGCTGTTATCCGCTGAAAGCGATGAAGTGAGGTAAATCGATGGACATGCATTCAGGAACGTTTAATCCACAGGATTTCGCCTGGCAAGGCTTAACGTTAACATCCGCAGCCGCGACGCATATACGTGAGTTAGTCGCGAAGCAGTCGGGCATGGTTGGCGTGCGTTTAGGCGTCAAACAAACAGGCTGCGCGGGCTTTGGCTATGTGCTCGATAGCGTCAGCGAGCCAGAGAAAGATGATCTGCTGTTTGAACGTGACGGCGCGAAGCTGTTCGTCCCGCTGCAAGCGATGCCGTTTATTGATGGCACGGAAGTCGATTTCGTTCGCGAAGGACTCAATCAGATATTCAAATTTCACAACCCGAAAGCCCAGAATGAATGTGGCTGTGGCGAAAGCTTTGGGGTATAGGCGGTACTATGTCTCGTAATACTGAAGCAACTGACGATGTCAAAACCTGGACCGGCGGCCCGCTGAATTATAAAGAAGGATTCTTCACCCAGTTAGCCACCGATGAGCTGGCAAAGGGGATAAACGAAGAGGTGGTGCGCGCAATTTCGGCGAAGCGTAATGAGCCGGAGTGGATGCTGGAGTTTCGTCTCAACGCCTACCGCGCATGGCTGGAGATGGAAGAGCCGCACTGGCTGAAAGCGCACTACGACAAGCTGAATTATCAGGATTACAGCTACTACTCGGCACCATCGTGCGGTAATTGTGACGACAACTGCGCGTCTGAACCCGGCGCGGTGCAGCAAACTGGCGCGAACGCCTTTTTAAGTAAAGAGGTGGAGGCGGCGTTTGAGCAGCTAGGCGTTCCCGTGCGGGAAGGCAAAGAGGTGGCGGTAGATGCCATTTTCGACTCTGTTTCGGTTGCCACCACTTATCGCGAAAAACTGGCGGAGCAGGGAATTATCTTCTGTTCCTTTGGCGAGGCGATTCACGATCACCCGGAACTGGTGCGTAAATATCTCGGCACCGTGGTGCCGGGGAATGACAACTTCTTTGCCGCGCTTAATGCGGCAGTGGCCTCTGACGGTACATTTATTTATGTGCCTAAAGGTGTGCGCTGCCCGATGGAGCTTTCCACCTATTTCCGCATTAACGCGGAAAAAACCGGGCAGTTTGAGCGCACCATTCTGGTGGCCGATAAAGACAGCTACGTCAGCTACATTGAAGGCTGTTCCGCTCCGGTGCGTGACAGCTATCAGCTACACGCTGCGGTGGTAGAAGTCATCATCCATAAAAACGCCGAGGTGAAATATTCCACGGTACAAAACTGGTTCCCTGGCGATAACAACACCGGCGGTATTCTCAACTTCGTCACCAAGCGTGCTTTGTGCGAAGGCGAAAACAGCAAAATGTCATGGACGCAATCAGAAACCGGGTCAGCGATTACGTGGAAATATCCCAGCTGCATTTTGCGCGGCGATAACTCCATTGGTGAGTTTTACTCAGTAGCGCTGACCAGCGGTCATCAGCAAGCGGATACCGGCACCAAGATGATCCATATCGGTAAAAACACCAAATCGACCATTATCTCGAAAGGGATCTCTGCCGGACATAGTCAGAACAGTTATCGCGGATTAGTGAAAATCATGCCGACGGCGACCAATGCGCGCAATTTCACTCAGTGCGACTCAATGCTGATTGGCGCTAATTGTGGGGCGCATACCTTCCCGTATGTCGAATGTCGCAATAACAGCGCACAACTGGAGCACGAGGCAACGACATCACGTATTGGTGAAGATCAACTGTTTTACTGCCTGCAACGCGGGATCAGCGAAGAAGACGCCATCTCGATGATTGTTAACGGTTTCTGCAAAGACGTGTTCTCGGAACTGCCGCTGGAATTTGCCGTTGAAGCACAAAAACTCCTCGCCATCAGTCTTGAACACAGCGTCGGATAAGGAATAAACATGTTAAGTATTAAAGATTTACACGTCAGCGTGGAAGATAAAGCTATCCTGCGCGGATTAAGCCTCGACGTTCGTCCCGGCGAAGTTCACGCCATTATGGGGCCAAACGGTTCGGGTAAAAGTACCTTATCGGCAACGCTTGCCGGGCGCGAAGATTATGAAGTGACGGGCGGCACGGTTGAGTTTAAAGGCAAAGATTTGCTTGCGCTGTCGCCGGAAGATCGTGCAGGTGAAGGCATTTTTATGGCCTTCCAGTATCCGGTGGAAATTCCCGGCGTCAGTAACCAGTTTTTCCTGCAAACGGCACTTAATGCGGTGCGCAGCTATCGCGGCCAGGAAACGCTCGACCGCTTTGATTTTCAGGATTTGATGGAAGAAAAAATTGCTCTCCTGAAGATGCCGGAAGATTTACTCACGCGTTCGGTCAACGTTGGTTTTTCTGGTGGTGAGAAAAAGCGCAACGATATTTTGCAAATGGCGGTGCTGGAACCGGAACTGTGCATTCTTGATGAGTCGGACTCCGGGCTCGATATCGACGCATTAAAGGTGGTCGCCGATGGCGTGAACTCGCTGCGTGACGACAAGCGTTCATTCATCATTGTTACGCACTACCAACGCATTCTTGACTACATCAAGCCTGATTACGTCCATGTTCTGTATCAGGGGCGAATTGTGAAATCCGGTGATTTCACGTTGGTCAAACAACTGGAGGAGCAGGGTTATGGCTGGCTTACCGAACAGCAGTAACGCGCTGCAACAGTGGCATCATTTGTTTGAAGCTGAAGGGACGAAACGTTCTCCAGAAGCACAGCAGCATTTACAACAATTGCTGCGTACCGGCCTGCCGACACGTAAACATGAGCACTGGAAATATACGCCGCTGGAAGGGCTGACCAATAGCCAGTTTGTCAGCATTGCGGGTGAGATATCCCCGCAACAACGCGATGCCTTAGCGTTAACGTTAGACGCCGTGCGGTTGGTGTTTGTCGATGGGCGTTACATGCCAGCGCTGAGCGATGCAACTGAAGGCAGCGGGTATGATGTAAGCGTTAACGACGACCGTCAGGGATTGCCCGACGCTATTCAGGCGGAAGTGTTTCTGCATCTGACGGAAAGCCTGGCGCAAAGCGTAACGCATATTGCCGTGAAGCGCGGTCAACGGCCTGCAAAGCCATTGCTGTTAATGCATATTACCCAGGGCGTGGCAGGTGAAGAGGTAAACACTGCCCATTACCGGCATCATCTGGATCTGGCGGAAGGTGCCGAAGCAACGGTGATTGAACATTTTGTCAGTCTTAATGATGCTCGTCATTTCACCGGCGCACGGTTCACTATCAACGTCGCAGCGAACGCCCACTTGCAGCATATCAAGCTGGCGTTTGAAAACCCGGTCAGCCACCACTTTGCGCATAATGACTTGCTGCTGGCAGACGATGCCACGGCATTTAGCCACAGTTTCCTGCTTGGCGGCGCCGTGTTACGACACAACACCAGTACGCAACTCAATGGCGAAAACAGCACGCTGCGCATCAATAGCCTGGCGATGCCGGTGAAAAACGAAGTGTGTGATACCCGCACCTGGCTGGAACACAATAAAGGTTTTTGCAATAGCCGCCAGCTGCACAAAACTATCGTCAGCGACAAAGGTCGCGCGGTGTTTAACGGTTTGATCAACGTCGCGCAGCACGCCATCAAGACTGACGGCCAGATGACCAACAATAATCTGCTGATGGGTAAACTGGCGGAAGTGGATACCAAACCACAGCTGGAAATCTATGCTGATGATGTGAAATGCAGCCACGGTGCGACGGTGGGGCGTATTGATAACGAACAGATGTTCTATCTGCGCTCGCGCGGGATCAATCAACAGGATGCCCAGCAGATGATTATCTACGCCTTTGCCGCCGAACTGACGGAAGCATTGCGTGATGATGGGCTCAAACAGCAGGTGTTGGCCCGAATCGGTCAACGGCTGCCGGGAGGTGCAAGATGACTTTTTCCGTCGACAAAGTGCGGGCCGACTTTCCGGTGCTTTCGCGTGAGGTGAACGGTCTGCCACTGGCTTATCTCGACAGCGCCGCCAGTGCGCAGAAACCGAGCCAGGTGATTGACGCCGAGGCCGAGTTTTATCGTCACGGCTACGCCGCGGTGCATCGCGGTATTCATACCTTAAGCGCCCAGGCGACCGAGAAAATGGAGAACGTGCGCAAGCGTGCGTCGCTGTTTATTAATGCCCGTTCGGCGGAAGAGCTGGTGTTTGTCCGCGGCACGACGGAAGGGATTAACCTGGTCGCCAATAGCTGGGGCAACAGCAATGTGCGGACGGGCGACAATATCATCATTAGTCAAATGGAACATCATGCCAATATTGTTCCCTGGCAAATGCTTTGCGCGCGTGTTGGCGCAGAGTTGCGTGTGATCCCGCTTAACCCGGACGGCACGCTGCAACTGGATACACTGCCCAATCTGTTCGATGAGAAAACCCGACTGCTGGCAATTACTCATGTTTCCAACGTGCTGGGAACGGAAAATCCGCTGGCGGAGATGATCACGCTTGCGCACCAACATGGCGCAAAAGTGCTGGTGGATGGCGCTCAGGCGGTGATGCATCATCCGGTGGATGTTCAGGCACTGGATTGCGATTTCTACGTTTTCTCCGGGCATAAACTGTATGGCCCCACCGGCATTGGCGTGCTGTATGTCAAAGAAGCCTTGTTGCAGGAGATGCCGCCGTGGGAAGGTGGCGGTTCAATGATCGCCACCGTCAGCCTGAGTGAAGGCACTACCTGGAACAAAGCGCCGTGGCGGTTTGAAGCCGGTACGCCCAATACCGGAGGTATTATTGGCCTTGGCGCGGCGCTGGAGTATGTTTCGGCGCTTGGGCTTAATAACATAGCCGAGTATGAACAGAATCTGATGCATTACGCATTGTCGCAGTTGGCTGCGGTGCCGGATCTTACGCTCTATGGTCCGCCGGACAGACTTGGCGTTATTGCCTTTAATCTCGGTAAACACCACGCCTATGACGTCGGCAGTTTTCTTGATAACTACGGTATTGCTGTGCGTACCGGACATCACTGCGCAATGCCATTAATGGCCTATTACAACGTCCCCGCGATGTGTCGGGCGTCGCTGGCAATGTACAACACCCATGAAGAAGTGGATCGTCTGGTAACTGGATTGCAACGTATTCATCGTCTATTGGGGTAAAAGGGAGGCTCTATGGCTGTATTGCCGGATAAAGAAAAATTGCTGCGTAACTTTTTACGCTGTACCAACTGGGAAGAGAAATATCTCTACATTATTGAACTGGGACAGCGTCTGCCGGAATTAGGCGACGAAGACAGAAGCCCGCAAAATAGCATTCAGGGCTGTCAGAGTCAGGTGTGGATTGTGATGCGTCAGAATGCGCAGGGAATTATTGAATTGCAGGGCGACAGCGATGCGGCCATTGTGAAAGGGCTTATTGCGGTCGTTTTTATTCTCTACGATCAAATGACGCCGCAGGATATTGTCAATTTCGATGTGCGTCCGTGGTTTGAAAAAACGGCGCTCACCCAACATCTCACCCCATCTCGTTCACAAGGTCTGGAAGCGATGATTCGCGCAATTCGCGCCAAAGCCGCTGCACTTAGCTAAACTAAAGGAACAGCTTTCATCCGGTAGGCTCACTTTGCCGGGTGGTCGATGTTTACACTGGCCTGCACAGGAGTGTTTCGGCTTCAGGTAAACATAAGCGCCATCCGTCGTTTCAGCGTGAGCCACCGGCAAATACAGGAGGTTTACAATGAAACGCGCGTCTTTACTAACACTGACTCTTATCGGCGCTTTCAGCGCCATTCAGGCAGCCTGGGCGGTAGATTACCCGCTCCCACCAACCGGAAGCCGACTGGTTGGGCAAAATCAAACCTATACGGTGCAAGAGGGGGATAAAAACCTTCAGGCTATTGCCCGTCGTTTTGATACTGCGGCAATGTTGATTCTTGAAGCCAATAACACAATTGCTCCGGTGCCAAAACCAGGCACGACAATAACCATTCCTTCGCAACTGTTATTACCTGATGCACCGCGCCAGGGGATAATTGTGAACCTTGCGGAGCTGCGTCTTTATTATTATCCGCCGGGAGAAAATATCGTGCAGGTCTACCCAATAGGTATTGGCTTGCAGGGGCTGGAAACGCCAGTGATGGAAACACGGGTAGGGCAGAAAATCCCCAATCCTACCTGGACGCCCACGGCGGGTATTCGTCAGCGTTCACTGGAGCGAGGCATCAAATTACCGCCAGTTGTTCCAGCCGGGCCGAATAACCCTCTGGGACGCTACGCACTGCGCCTGGCGCACGGCAACGGCGAATACCTCATTCATGGCACCAGTGCGCCGGACAGCGTCGGTTTGCGCGTCAGTTCAGGCTGTATGCGTATGAACGCGCCGGACATTAAAGCACTGTTCTCCAGTGTGAGAACGGGAACGCCGGTAAGAGTGATCAACGAACCGGTAAAATACTCTGTAGAACCGAACGGGATGCGTTATGTTGAAGTGCATCGACCGCTATCGGCAGAAGAACAGCAGAACGTTCAGACAATGCCGTACGCACTGCCTGCAGGCTTCTCGCAATTTAAAGACAATAAGGCTGTAGATCAGAAGTTAGTCGATAAAGCATTGTATCGTCGGGCAGGGTATCCGGTTGCGGTAAGCAGTGGAGCAACTCCAGTAGCCAGCAATGCGTCTGCAGTAGAGTCAGCGCAGAATGGTGAACCAGAGCAAGGAAATATGTTACGCGCGACGCAATAGGCGTAATGAGCAGGCAAAAAAAATGGCGCACAATGTGCGCCATTTTTCACTTCACAGGTACTATTACTTGCGGTATTTAGTAGCCATGTTGTCCAGACGCTGGTTAGCACGAGCTGCGTCATCTTTAGCAGCCTGAACGTCGGAACGCATTGCGTTCACGTCGTTGCTCAGCTGGTCAACTTTAGCGTTCAGAGTCTGAACGTCAGAAGACAGCTGATCGATTTTAGCGTTGCTGGAGCAACCTGCCAGCAGAGTAGAACCCAGGATTACCGCGCCCAGTACCAGTTTAGTAGCTTTCATTATTAATACCCTCTAGATTGAGTTAATCTCCATGTAGCGTTACAAGTATTACACAAAGTTTTTTATGTTGAGAATATTTTTTTGATGGGAAGGCACTTATTTTTGATCGTTCGCTCAAAGAAACATCGAACGCTTGGTTTTAGATAAAAAAATTGAGAGAAAACAGGATGGTTCCATCGGATTCATCTTAGATAAAGTGAGATTATATAGTGAAATCCGATTTGATTTTTATTGCTTCTGGTTATCGATTAAATAAAAAAAGCGCCCATCAGGGCGCTTCGATATACAAATTAATTCACAAAAGCAATATTACAGGACGTGAACAGATGCGGTGTTGGTAGTACCGCTCGGTACCAGCGCGCCAGAAACCATAACTACAACGTCGCCTTTGTGCGCCAGACCGCTCTGCAGCGCCAGTTCTTTACCCAGACGGTAGAAATCATCAGTAGAGGTAATTTCTTTAACCAGCTGCGGTACAACGCCTTTGCTCAGTACCAGCTGATGAGCCGTTTTTTCGTTGGTGGTCAGCGCCAGAATGGTTGCATCCGGGAAGTATTTACGTACTGCACGAGCAGATTTACCACCCTGGGTCGCTACGACGATCAGCGGAGCATCCAGTTTTTCAGCAGTTTCAACTGCGCCACGGCAAACCGCTTCGGTGATACGCAGTTTACGGTTGTCGTTGTTGAACTCGAGACGGCTGTTCATCACGCGGTCGGTACGTTCGCAGATGGTCGCCATGATAGAAACAGCTTCCAGCGGATATTTACCTTTTGCGGATTCACCAGACAGCATTACTGCGTCGGTGCCGTCGAGGATGGCGTTGGCTACGTCACCGGCTTCTGCGCGAGTCGGACGTGGGTTTTTGATCATGGAATCCAGCATCTGGGTCGCAGTGATAACGACTTTACGTGCACGGATACATTTTTCGATCATCATCTTCTGGGCGAAGATAACTTCTTCAACCGGAATTTCTACACCCAGGTCGCCACGTGCAACCATGATGCCGTCAGATGCTTCGAGGATTTCGTCGAAGTTATTGAGGCCTTCCTGGTTTTCGATTTTGGAGATGATTTGGATGTTTTCGCCGCCGTGCGCTTTCAGGTGCTCACGGATTTCGACAACGTCAGAACGTTTACGGATAAAGGAAGCAGCAACAAAGTCTACGCCTTGTTCGCAACCGAAGATCAGGTCCTGTTTGTCTTTTTCTGCCAGTGCCGGCAGGGCGATGGAAACACCTGGCAGGTTCACACCTTTGTTCTCGCCCAGGTCACCGTTGTTCAGTACTTTACAGATAACTTTGTTACCTTCGATAGCGGTAACTTCCATACCGATCAGACCATCGTCAACCAGTACGGTGTTGCCTACGGACAGGTCGGTGGTGAAACCTTCATAAGTTACCGCAACCATTTCGCTGTTGCCGATAACAGATTTGTCAGTGGTGAAAGTAAAGGTCTGGCCTGCTTTCAGAGAAACGTCGTTACCGCCTTCCAGTTTCATGGTGCGGATTTCCGGACCTTTGGTATCGAGCAGGATAGCGGCAGTTTTACCGGTTTTGCTCATCACGTTGCGCAGGTTCTGAATGCGCTGACCGTGTTCTGCATAGTCACCATGAGAGAAGTTCAGACGCATGACGTTCATGCCCGCGTCCAGCATTTTAGCTAACATCTCTTCAGATTCGGTTTTTGGGCCGATGGTGCAAACAATTTTGGTCTTTTTCATGACAGTCTTAGTCTTTAAGTTGAGAAGGATAGGAGAAACTTGCTTTCTGGGCGCACTGCCGGAAAGCGAATCCGGTATTACGAAAGTGATGGTGCCTCGCTCTAAGGATAGGTGACATCGAAAAAGCGTGCAGAGGAATGTGTGCTTGTGTCTCAGCCCAACGTGAGTGCCTGTTTTTGAGTCGTTGAGTTCTACAGTCCAAAGTGCTGAAACCATTCAAGAGTCAATTGGCGCGGATTATACGCTGAATTTAATCAAAAAGGAAAACAAAAACAGCGTTTCAAAAACATTCATGCATATACACAATAAACTGTTATCAAAGATTTAACGTCCTCGATAGCAGATTACGCAAAATCATCGCTGTTTGCGCAAAGGGAAGGCGATGGTTGGAAGATAGAGGATGACTGGAGTAAAGACAGAGTGCATACCCTCGTGACACAACAGATGCAATTATAATAATTTATCGAGTTATTTGTTTGATTTTGTTTGTTTTTTGTTTAAGTAATGAGATTGATATATGCTGATAACTGGCATGATAAATGGGTGTGAATAATGGGCAACCGGACAAAAGATGATGAGCTGTACCGCGAAATGTGCAGAGTGGTAGGGAAAGTGGTGTTGGAGATGCGTGACCTGGGCCAGGAGCCAAAACACATCGTCATCGCTGGTGTGCTGCGTACAGCATTAGCAAATAAACGCATCCAACGAAGCGAATTAGAAAAGCAGGCGATGGAAACAGTCATTAATGCACTGGTGAAATAATTGTTCGGGGATAGCGCGTAACGCCTTATCCCCTCTGTTTTATTATATCGTCACATGTAAGTTTATTTTTATAAATGGATGTAAGGCAACTATATTAATTGCGATATGTATTTAACTTTATAGCGAATTAACTATTTCTATATTCTGGAATGTATATCACAAATTATTGTGGAGTAAATGAAATTCATTTCAAATGATAACAAATATCACTCCACTTTTAATCTTCTGCTTTCCATTTTTAATTGATAACGATCAATGTTAAGGGCTAAGAATAATCACATTATTTTTTCTCCTAACCATAAAGGATTAGTTTGCTTGCGTTAAATCATGTCTCATACGCTATCGGGTTAGGACAAAAATATCTGGTGTTGGAGGCATAGTCAGCAGCGTATTAGTTGAATGCTTAATATCAGGCTGCTGAATTGTCAGCACTGTGTTTGCGAAGAGGATGCGAAATAAATGAACCCGGTTGAACGTCCACTATTAGATATTGGCTTAACGCGATTAGAGTTCTTGCGTATATCAGGAAAAGGTCTTGCTGGTTTAACAATAGCCCCTGCGTTATTGTCACTTTTGGGCTGTAAACAGGAAGATGTCGATAGCGGCACGGTGGGGCTGATAAACACCCCCAAAGGCGTGTTAGTTACCCAGCGTGCGCGTTGCACCGGCTGCCACCGCTGTGAAATCTCCTGTACCAACTATAACGATGGCGCCGTTGGTACTTTTTTTTCCCGCATCAAAATCCATCGTAATTATTTCTTTGGCGACAAGGGCGTAGGTTCCGGTGGCGGCTTATACGGCGATCTGAATTATACCGCCGACACCTGCCGCCAGTGTAAAGATCCTCAATGCCTGAAGGTCTGCCCGATTGGCGCGATTACCTGGCAGCAGGAAGAGGGATGTATAACCGTCGATCATAAACGTTGCATTGGTTGTAGCGCCTGTACCACTGCGTGTCCGTGGATGATGGCCACCGTAAATACTGAAACGAAAAAATCCTCGAAATGTGTGTTGTGCGGTGAATGCGCAAACGCCTGCCCGACAGGGGCGTTAAAAATTATCGAGTGGAAAGATATTACTGTGTGAATCTTGCAAAGGAAAAAATCATGGCTAACGGTTGGACTGGTAATATATTAAGAGTCAATCTTACGACAGGAAATATTACCCTCGAAGATTCCAGTAAGTTTAAAGATTTTGTCGGTGGTATGGGCTTTGGCTACAAAATTATGTATGACGAAGTACCTCCAGGCACCAAACCTTTCGATGAAGCAAATAAATTAGTTTTTGCTACGGGGCCATTGACAGGGTCTGGTGCACCCTGTAGTTCTCGCGTAAATATCACATCACTTTCCACATTTACCAAAGGAAATTTAGTCGTCGACGCCCATATGGGCGGCTTTTTTGCTGCACAAATGAAATTCGCCGGATACGACGTCATTATTATCGAGGGTAAAGCGAAATCACCGGTCTGGCTAAATATAAAAGATGACAAAGTTAGCCTGGAGAAAGCCGATTTCTTGTGGGGAAAAGGGACGCGTGCAACCACGGAAGAAATTTGCCGTTTAACCAGCCCTGAAACCTGTGTAGCGGCTATTGGTCAGGCGGGTGAAAATCTTGTGCCTCTCTCTGGCATGCTGAATAGTCGTAACCACAGTGGCGGCGCGGGAACTGGCGCAATAATGGGCTCCAAAAACCTGAAAGCGATTGCGGTTGAAGGGACAAAAGGAGTCAACATTGCCGATCGCCAGGAGATGAAACGGCTCAATGACTATATGATGACCGAACTTATTGGCGCTAATAACAATCATGTCGTGCCAAGTACGCCGCAATCGTGGGCAGAGTACTCTGATCCCAAATCACGCTGGACGGCACGTAAAGGGCTGTTTTGGGGGGCAGCGGAAGGCGGCCCGATTGAAACAGGAGAAATCCCGCCAGGCAATCAGAACACGGTCGGTTTCCGCACCTATAAATCCGTCTTTGACTTAGGTCCGGCAGCAGAAAAATACACCGTCAAAATGAGTGGCTGCCACTCATGCCCAATTCGTTGTATGACCCAGATGAACATTCCTCGGGTTAAAGAGTTTGGTGTACCCAGTACAGGTGGTAACACCTGTGTCGCTAACTTTGTCCATACCACCATCTTCCCGAACGGGCCGAAAGATTTTGAAGATAAAGATGATGGCCGGGTAATTGGTAATCTGGTCGGTCTGAATCTGTTCGATGACTACGGGCTGTGGTGTAACTACGGGCAGTTGCATCGCGACTTTACCTATTGTTACAGCAAAGGTGTGTTTAAGCGCGTTCTGCCTGCTGAAGAGTATGCGGAAATTCGTTGGGATCAACTGGAAGCTGGCGACGTTAATTTCATTAAAGATTTTTACTACCGTCTGGCGCACCGCGTGGGTGAGTTGAGTCATCTGGCTGATGGCTCGTATGCCATTGCTGAACGCTGGAATTTGGGTGAAGAGTACTGGGGCTACGCAAAAAATAAACTCTGGTCGCCGTTTGGTTATCCGGTTCACCATGCCAATGAAGCGTCGGCGCAGGTCGGTTCTATTGTTAACTGCATGTTCAACCGTGACTGTATGACGCATACGCACATCAACTTTATCGGCTCCGGTTTGCCGTTGAAACTGCAGCGGGAAGTGGCAAAAGAGCTTTTTGGCTCTGAAGATGCTTACGATGAAACCAAAAACTACACGCCGATCAATGACGCAAAAATTAAATATGCCAAATGGTCGCTGTTGCGGGTTTGTTTGCATAACGCCGTCACCCTGTGCAACTGGGTCTGGCCAATGACCGTTTCGCCACTGAAAAGCCGCAATTATCGTGGCGACCTTGCGCTAGAAGCCAAATTCTTTAAAGCAATAACTGGCGAAGATATGACGCAGGAAAAATTAGATTTAGCTGCTGAGCGTATCTTTACGTTACATCGTGCCTACACGGTAAAACTGATGCAAACCAAAGATATGCGTAATGAGCATGACCTGATCTGCTCCTGGGTATTTGATAAAGATCCGCAGATTCCGGTCTTCAGTGAAGGTACTGACAAAATGGACCGCGATGATATGCACCAGTCACTCACGCTTTTCTACAAGGAAATGGGCTGGGACCCACAGCTTGGTTGTCCAACGCGAGAAACGCTTCATCGACTCGGGCTGGAAGATATTGCCGCCGATCTGGCGACACATAACCTGCTACCAGCATAAGGAACCGGCGTAATGAGCCAGCAGGAGGAAATGACACAACTGGAAGCGCCTGATATTGACGTGACTAAGCGTCACTGGTTGCACAGTATGCGTCAGCCCGATGACACTGCGAACGATGCGGTTACAGGGCCTGAACCGGCTGAAATTCTGGCGGAGTTTATCCGCCAGCATTCGACGGCGGGTCAACTGGTTGCACGCGCCGTGTTCCTGTTGCCGCCATATACGGTTGCTGAAGAGGATCTTTCTGCATTGCTGGAAAGCATACGGCAGAGTTCAGACTTCGCAGATATCGCCTGTATGACGGGCAGTAAAGATGATTATTACTACTCAACGCAAACCATGAGCGAAAACTATGCCGCTATGTCTTTGCAGGTTGTTGAGCAGGACATCTGTCGGGCCATTGCACACGCCGTTCGCTTCGAATGCCAGACGTATCCCCGGCCTTATAAGTTCGCCATGCTGACGCAAGCGCCATATTACTACCAGGAAGCGCAGATTGAAGCCGCGCTCGCCGCGATGGATATCGCTCCTGAGTATGCCGATATACGCCAGGTGACGTCATCGACGGCTGTGTTGTACCTGTTTAGCGAGCGTTTTATGAGCTATGGCAAAGCTTATGGCTTATGTGAATGGTTCGAAGTTGAGCAGTTTCAGAATCCCTGAAGTTTCAGGGAGATATCATGGATAGGGTGGACAGTCGCAGCCACAGCATTAGAGGATAATAAGATGTCCTTCACTCGACGCAAATTTGTTCTGGGGATGGGAACGGTAATCTTTTTTACCGGTTCAGCACCTTCTTTGTTAGCGAACACCAGACAAGGAAAGGAAGTTCGATATGCCATGATTCACGATGAATCACGGTGCAATGGCTGTAATATTTGCGCCAGAGCATGCCGTAAAACTAACCATGTACCGGCACAGGGAAGTCGTTTGTCTATCGCGCATATCCCGGTCACCGATAACAATAACGAAACGCTGTATCACTTTTTTCGCCAGTCATGCCAGCACTGTGAAGATGCTCCTTGCATCGACGTTTGCCCCACAGGGGCATCGTGGCGTGATGAACAGGGGATCGTGCGGGTAGAAAAATCACAATGCATTGGCTGTAGCTACTGCATCGGCGCATGCCCGTATCAGGTTCGTTACCTTAATCCACTGACCAAAGTGGCGGATAAATGTGATTTCTGTGCCGAGTCTCGGCTGGCAAAAGGTTTTCCGCCCATCTGCGTTAGCGCCTGTCCGGAACATGCGTTGATCTTTGGTCGCGAAGATAGCCCAGAAATTCAGGCGTGGTTACAGGAAAATAAATACTATCAATATCAGCTGCCTGGTGCCGGGAAACCGCATCTGTATCGCCGGTTCGGTCAACATTTGATTAAAAAGGAAAATGTATGAACCCGTCGCAAAATGCTGAACAATTTCATAACCAGTTGGCAAACTATGTACCGCAGTTTTCTCCCGAATTTTGGCCTGTGTGGTTGGTCATTGCCGGGCTGCTGCTGGTCGGGATGTGGTTAGTGTTGGGGCTTCACGCCTTACTTCGCGCTCGTGGTAAAAAGAAATCCTCCACTGGTCATGGCGAGAAGGTTTATCTCTACAGCAGGGCGGTGAGATTATGGCACTGGTCGAATGCGTTACTCTTTGTCTTGTTGCTGGCAAGTGGGCTAATCAATCACTTTGCGCTGGTGGGCGTTGCTGCAGTCAAAAGTCTGGTTGCCGTACATGAAGTTTGTGGATTCCTGCTACTGGCATGCTGGCTTGGCTTTATTCTCATTAATGCCGTTGGGGGTAATGGTCATCACTACATTATCCGTCGTCAGGGCTGGCTGGGGCGAGCGGCTAAACAAACGCGGTTTTATCTGCTTGGAATTATGCAAGGGGAAGATCATCCATTTTCTGCAACAACACAGTCTAAATTCAATCCATTGCAGCAGGCAGCTTATGTTGCTGTGATGTATGGATTGCTGCCGCTGTTATTGTTGACGGGGCTGCTATGCCTTTACCCGCAAACCGTGGGGGACGTGTTCCCTGGCGTAAGATACTGGTTATTGCAGGCGCATTTTGCTCTGGCAGCTATAAGCCTCTTTTTTATCTTCGGCCATCTCTATCTTTGCACCACGGGGCGTACTCCGCACGAAACCTTTAAATGTATGGTCGATGGCTATCACCGGCATTAACGAATGATCATTACACGAGCTGACCTGCGAGAGTGGCGTGTAGGAGCGGTTATGTACCGCTGGTTTCTGCGCCGTTTTCCGCAAGGTGGAATTTATGCCGATATTCATCACGCCCTGATGAGCGAGGGATTTACTGACTGGGCGGAAAGTCTGGTTGAGTACGCCTGGAAAAAATGGCTGGCAGACGAAAATTTCGCCCGTCAGGAAGTTTCCTCAATGCAAAAACTGGCCAGGGACCCCGTAGAGATACCCTTTTGCAGTCAGTTCGCCCGGGCCGACGATCACGCACGCGTCGGCTGTTGTGAGGATAACGCCAGAATCGCTACCGTGGGGTATGCTGCGCAAATTGCCAGCATGGGTTATAGCGTGCGGATTGGCAGTGTCGGCTTTAACAGCCATATCGGTAGCTCTGGTGAACGTGCTCGTGTTGCTGTAACCGGTAATTCCTCGCGGATAAGCAGCGCCGGAGACAGCAGTCGTATTGCGAATACCGGAATGCGAGTACGCGTTTGTACATTGGGTGAACGGTGTCATGTCGCCAGTAATGGCGATCTGGTGCAAATCGCCAGCTTTGGCGCAAACGCCAGAATTGCCAACAGTGGCGATAACGTTCATATCATCGCCAGCGGTGAAAATTCAACGGTAGTGAGTACGGGCGTGGTGGATTCAATTATTCTCGGGCCAGGAGGCAGCGCCGCGCTGGCTTATCATGACGGCGAAAGAGTGCGCTTTGCCGTAGCCGTTGAAGGTGAAAATAATATTCGCGCCGGAGTTCGCTATCGTCTGAATGAGCAACATCAATTTGTGGAATGCTGACTCTTTTACCTTAATCAAACGACAGACGTCGGCGTGCGCGGGATGCTGGCTTCACGACGGCTCGCGCCATAGCCTCACCAATTTCAGCACAAGCCGTAAGCCCCTGAACGAAAGGCCGATCGTGCATTAGCCAGGGCAACGCGCCGAACGCCACGCGACCACGAACTTCTTCCGGTTGCTGTAGCGTATAATCTTCACCGACATCAGGGATTTCATCGCCTGTCTTCTGTAGCTGTGCACGTAGTCCAGGGAAAGGAATGTCTTGCACTTTGAGCGGGCGTTGCCCACGAGCATCAATAAAAACGTCAAACGAGTAGCTGTTGTCCGCTGTTTTCAGCATTGTGTGCGTTTTGTCGATTTCCATATCGTAGTCCTCACCGAGAGCGAGAATATGGATAATTCCCGCCTCGCGCAAAGCCAGTAAGCGCTTTATAGATTCAGAAGGAATAGCCGCATAATTGTCGATAAATACTCTGGCAAGGCCTTTACTGAACCGTTTATGGTCGTGCTCATTCAGATGCGGAACAATTTCCTGTACGGCTTCATGCAGGCGAAGAATGACATAACGCCAGGGAACGGCATGTTTTTCACGTTTATTTCGCTCGACTTCTGCTAAGTTTTTTTCTGCCCAGGCAAATGGATCATGCTGTTTACGGTCGGCAAACCAGGCTTGCGCGAAGGTATCGACATTCAGAATCTCTATCGCAATATGTCGGCTCCAGTCAGGATCAGCCGAAGTAATCTCTCGCACTATAAGTTTAAATACCCGTTCCAGAAGGCCCTGTGCACCTTTTTCAATTTCCGCGTTCAGGGCCTGTTCAGTGACAATGCATAGAGGTTCGTAGGGAATTGGGCAATAGAAATCGGCTTCTGGCAAAATACCTGTGCGTGACATCAATGTAATACTGAGTTTTTCACTGTCGCTATCGCGCTGAAACAGAATGCGTTGATTATCTTTTTCAATAAAGGAACCATGCTGGATAGCAACCGCCATTGCGGCATCCAGTCCGCTCAAGGATGTTCCCATAATGCCCACGCGACAGGCTTCAATTTTCGCTTCCATTAACCCTGACCACGGGCTGGGGAAATATGTTCGGCTTGCCTGTTCTTCGTCAGGCCAGACGTGACCGGTGGCTATTACGGCTAAATCAAACGTCTCAACTGGCAAATCCCGATCTGTGAAGATAAGCACGCCAGAGTCTGTGACTTGCAGATCGGTCACCTGACAAGATTCATAAACGTTGATTTCAAATTGCTGCAGCCGTGCTTGCTCTACCAACCGTAAAAAGCGATCACGGAAATATTCTCCTAACAAAATCCTCGGCAAAAACTGGCGTTCGTGCAAGCTTTCCTTTTTAACGCCATAACGTTGCAGATGGCTGGCCTCTTGCTCTTGCAACCATTCCAGATAAGTACAATAAATCGGCGGTATTTCAATGCTGGCAATATTTGCCAGCATCATTTTAGAGTTTTCTTCATCATTGTACGGCATACCGACACCAGCCTCGTCGGCTTGCTCGAAGAGAGAAATGGAGAGTGGCGTATGTTGCTGCAAAAGAGAGAGGAAAGTGTAGATCCCTGTTGGTCCGGCACCCACAATGGCAATTTTTTTCATTGTTACTTACCTGTATGCATTTTTTTGAATTTGGTGTTATCAGATAAGTGTGGTGGAAATATTAGGAAAAGGAGAAATTTCAGACGGGGACGAAAAGGGCGCGTATCGCCCTTCATTAATCTCTGTCAGGCGAGTTTTGCCTGATTGATTTGACTCAGTGGCTCATTGACATCGAAAACTTTGGCAATAACTTCTGCGACACCAAGATTTTTCAGGCGGGCAGTATGTTTGTCCAGATAAGCCAGGGCGCTTTTTTCATCGGTAAAAAGGTAGATCCCACCGGCTTCATGGTTCTTTTCACTTTCTGTCCACACCTTCCACAGAAAACCGGGTTCCTGATTAATCGACTCGGCAAGCGGTTTAAGTTGCTCAGCCATTTCGTCGCCAAACGGGCCATTAAAAGCAAAATGAAGTTGTAATAAAGTTGCCATAGCTATTCTCCTTCTGATAACGCATAAGAGGATAGTGTAAATCTTTTAACGTATTGGATACAGAGAAGAAACAGGAGAAACAAAAGGGAAGAGAAGACCAGATTAAGAAAATCTGGTGCGTCCGAGTGGACTCGAACCACCGACCCCCACCATGTCAAGGTGGTGCTCTAACCAACTGAGCTACGGACGCAGGATGGTGCGTTCAATTGGACTCGAACCAACGACCCCCACCATGTCAAGGTGGTGCTCTAACCAACTGAGCTATGAACGCAACGTTGTAGGTGACAACGGGGACGAATATTAGCGGCAGAGCGTGAAGGTGGCAAGAGGCAAATCGTAATTTTCTGCGGTATTTCTATCGTTTGCAGAGCTTTTAAGCAAATTGGCGATATTTTGTTGATTTGCAAGGGCGATTTTTGGCCAGAGATCATATTCAGATCTGATACAGCCGATTATCCTTCGACTCACAATGTAAAACAGAGACTTTGCCACCATATCAATTCTATCGTGGATAAATCCTTCGTAGCCTTTACACTTAGGTAGCGATAAAGGCACACAGATGCAGCAAAGGAATAAGTCATGGGATCTGATGCAAAAAACTTGATTAGCGACGGGAAAGTGCAAATTGTTCATGCTGGAGACGTTATCGGTGCGACTCAACTTACTGATGGCGAGTTGATTGTTGAGGCAGGCGGAAGAGCAGAAAATACCGTGGTCACAGACACTGGCTGGCTGAAAGTTGAAACTGGTGGAATCGCCAAATGTACACAGTACAGCAACAATGGCACGTTATCAGTCGGTGACGGCGCAATAGCCACTGACATTGTTCAGTCAGACGGTGGAGCGATTAGCCTCTCAACGCTCGCGACTGTTAATGGCCGCCATCCCGAAGGTGAATTTAGCGTTGATCAGGGCTATGCCTGCGGTTTATTGCTGGAGAATGGCGGTAATCTGCGGGTACTGGAGGGCCATCGCGCGGAAAAAATCATTCTGGATCAGGATGGTGGTTTGTTGGTCAACGGAACAGCATCAGCAGTTGTTGTAGATGAAGGTGGTGAACTGTTGGTTTACCCTGGTGGAGAAGCCATCAATGGTGAGATAAACCACGGCGGCGTTTTTATGCTGGCAGGTAAAGCCAGTGATACGCTGATTGCGGGTGGCACCATGAATAATCTCGGCGGTGAAGACATTCATACCATCGTTGAGAATGGCGCCGTTTATCGCCTGGGGACAGACGGTCTGCAACTCTACAGTTCTGGTAAGACTAAAAACCTGACAGTTAAAACCGGTGGGCGGGCTGAAGTGCATGCCGGTACGCTGGAAAACGCAGTGGTACAAAGTGGGACAGTGATTGTGATGTCTCCCACCAGTGCGGACGAAAAATTTGTCGTAGAAGAAGACTGCGCACCGGTTGAACTTACGGGGAGCGTTGCCTTACAGGACGGCGCTTCTATGATTGTTGGCTATGGCGCTGATCTGAAACAATCAACGATTACAGTCCAGCAGGAAGGCGTGTTGATCCTCGATGGCAGCACGGTTAAAGGTGACAACGTCACTTTCTATGTTGGCAACCTGAATCTCGATGGCGGAAAAGTGTGGCTGATAACGTCAACAGCAACGTCTGTGCAGTTGAAGGTGAAACGTCTGCGAGGAGAAGGAACGATTTGCCTGCAAACCAGTGCGAAAGAAATTTCTCCAGAATTCATCAGTGTGAAAGGGGAAGTCAGCGGTGATATTCACGTTGAGATAACGGATGCCAGTCGGCAGCCTATTTGCAGCACACTTAAATTGCAGCCGGACGAAGATGGCATTGGCGCAACGCTCCAGTCAGCTAAAATTAAGGCGCAATCTTTGCGGATTGCGCCTCATTTTTTATCGAGATGCTCGTTGCAAAATGATAGCCGATGGTAGACGTTGCAAGAAACGCATACGTAGCATCATCATAATGGCAGCAGAAGTCAGACCGATAATAAAGCCTATCCAGAAACCTGCCGGCCCCATCGGCTCAACTACCAGATTGGTCAATGCCAGGATATAACCACTTGGTAAACCCAACACCCAATACGCGATAAAGGTAATATAAAAAATAGATCGCGTATCTTTATAACCACGCAAAATTCCGCTACCGATTACCTGTATCGAGTCAGAAATCTGATACACCGCCGCCAGCAACATCAGGTGTGCAGCCAGTGTCACAACTTCTGGATTATCGTTATACAGAAGAGCGATCTGTTCCCGCAGTGAGATTGTAAAAATTGCCGTCATCGTGGCCATACAGACGCCAACCATAAGCCCGGTTCGTGCGGCAGTTTGCGCATCCAGCGTGGACCCCTGACCCAGACGATAACCCACACGGATAGTCACAGCCGCTGCCAGTGACATCGGAAGAACGAACATTAGCGAACTAAAGTTCAGGGCAATCTGGTGGCCTGCCACATCGACAATACCGAGCGGAGATACCAACAGCGCAACCACCGCAAACAGTGTTACTTCAAAGAACAGTGCCAGCGCGATAGGTAAACCCAGTTGCACAAGTCTTTTCATTACTGCCGGGTCTGGTTTCGCGGTGCCTTTTTCGTTGCGGATATCGCGCATAGAACGAGCATGTTTAATATAAGAAACCATAGCAAAGAACATTACCCAGTACACCGCCGCAGTCGCCACACCACAGCCGACGCCACCGAGTTCAGGCATACCGAAGTGACCATAAATAAAGATATAGTTAACCGGAATGTTCACCAGCAGGCCAATAAAGCCCATTACCATGCCCGGCTTGGTTTTTGCCAAACCTTCACACTGGTTACGAGCGACCTGGAAGAACAGATAGCCCGGAGCCCCCCACAATAGTGCACGCAGATAACCTACTGCTTTATCGGCGAGGGCCGGATCGATATTTTGCATGGAGCGGATGATATAACCCGCATTCCACAGCACCAGCATAATAAGCACGGAGACGAAACCGGCCAGCCAGAAACCTTGTCGCACCTGATGCGCAATACGTTCACGGCGACCGGAACCATTCAATTGCGCGATGACTGGCGTCATTGCCAGCAGCAGTCCGTGACCGAAAAGAATCGCCGGGAGCCAGATAGAAGTACCAATGGCGACTGCCGCCATGTCGGTGGCGCTATAGCCGCCCGCCATGACGGTATCGACAAAACCCATCGCTGTTTGGGCGATTTGCGCGAGAATCACCGGGATTGCTAATGCTAATAACAGACGCGCTTCACTAATGTATTTCTGCACGTGAACACCTTTTATATTGTTGTTATATGAGAGACTAAAAAACCGCCTGAATGGGCAGCAAAAAGAAGAAGCAGGGGAAATTCAGTCTATTGTAGCGAGGATTTATTAATTCTCCAGTGAAAAAATAACCACTCAACCCCCTTTACTGGTAAGGACGTTTCCCACCTGCTATTGTGCTGAACAGAATGTCCTAACTGATTTCAGGAGTTGTAAGTATGTTTACGGGGATAGTGCAGGGCACCGCGAAGTTGGTGTCGATTGACGAGAAAGCAAATTTTCGAACCCATGTAGTGGAATTACCTGATTACATGTTGGATGGTCTGGAGACAGGCGCTTCTGTCGCGCATAACGGTTGCTGCCTGACTGTAACGGAAATTAACGGCAACCGTATCAGTTTTGATCTGATGAAAGAAACGTTACGAATAACAAACCTTGGCGATTTAAACGTTGGGGATTGGGTAAACGTAGAACGAGCTGCTAAATTCAGCGATGAAATCGGCGGACATTTAATGTCAGGTCATATTATGACCACCGCAGAAGTATCGAAAATAATAACATCAGAAAATAACCACCAGATCTGGTTCAAAGTACAGGATGAGCAGTTAATGAAATATATCCTGTATAAAGGGTTTATTGGTATTGATGGTATCAGCCTGACGGTTGGTGAAGTGACAGCGACCCGCTTTTGTGTGCATTTAATTCCGGAAACGCTGGAACGTACCACTCTCGGGAAGAAAAAACTCGGCGCACGCGTCAATATCGAAATCGATCCGCAAACTCAGGCCGTGGTAGATACTGTTGAACGTGTGTTGGCGGCACGGGAAAAGAAATAAAGCTGCGTTTGAAATGACATCGCCCCCAAAATGGGGGCGATGAAATAACACTTAACGCGCCACGCGAAGGCCGCTTTCGACCCCACGTGAGAACACCACTTGCCAGAGCTGGATATCACGGGCGCGGAAGGCACCAGCGCAAGCATTCAGATAATACGTAAACATCCGTTTAAAGCGTTCACTGTAGTTATCGGCAATTTCCGGCCAGGCGGCGAGGAATCGTTCATACCAGGCCATCAACGTCGTGTCATAGTCAGCGCCAAAGTTATGCCAGTCTTCCATCACAAAGTGTGGTTCGCTGGACTGCGCAATCTGGCGTACAGAAGGCAGGCAACCATTCGGGAAAATATATTTGTTAATCCACGGGTCAACATTCAGATCGGTTTTTTTCGAGCCGATAGTATGTAGCAGGAAAATCCCTTCTGGCTTCAGATTACGATCCACCACCTCAAAATAGGTATCGTAATTTTTCGGTCCGACGTGCTCGAACATACCAACCGAAACAATACGGTCAAACTGGTCGTTCAGGTCACGGTAATCCTGTAGCAAAATGGTGACATCCAAACCTGCGCAGCGTTCCTGGGCCATTTTCTGTTGTTCGGCAGAAATCGTGACACCAACCACACTTACGTCATAATTAGACGCCATGTAATGCGCCAGTCCGCCCCAACCGCAGCCGATATCCAGAACCCGCATTCCCGGTTTTAACTGCAATTTTTCACAAATCATTTTGAGCTTCGCTTGTTGGGCAGATTCCAGATTATAGGCATCTTTCCAGTAAGCGCAGGAATACTGCATGAAGGGATCCAGCATACGGCTGAACAGGTCATTACCAAGGTCGTAATGCTCTTTACCTACTATCCAGGCACGCTTTTTACTTTGCAGATTGAAGAGCCGTGCTCCAGCAATGCGTAGTGTGTCTTTGAAATGATGGGGGAGTTGGTTTTCAAGCCCAGCGCGTAAGACTTTGCTAAAAAACATATCCAGTCGGTCACATTCCCACCAGCCATCCATATAACTTTCGCCTAACCCCAATGATCCTTCCTGTAGAACGCGTTTAAAAAAATCGGGGTTTTTAACTCGAATATCTGCCGGGGCAGAGCCATTAATGGCGATGCCTGCACGGCTAAGTAATTCGTTGGCGATACGGTACCAGTTGTCATCCGGTACGCTGACTTCTTCTATACACGATGAACTCATAGTTTCTCCATCACTGGTCGGTGATCAGAACCTTAAAACAGCGTAGACGCTTTTTGGGCTTTGTGAGAAATCTCGCAGGAAAACCGCGAGTCTATAATCCGACGTAGAACAGAGGAAAGGAGGAACCCTTGCCGAAATGACCATCCATAGTGACCCGGGAACGCTCCTGTCCCCGTAAAAACATAATATTTATCGTAATATTAACAACTGGAACTCAGTATAGGCTGCTAATCTCAATCATACAACAAAATTTTGTTAGCAGCCTAAGTATAGCGATATCGCTATAGATCAATGTGATTCACTATGTGCGACTTCCGTCTCGCCATGATTCTGGCAGTGAGATTCAGGTTGATGTTGCATCTTATAGCCGATGGCAACCAGCACCACGGTCGATAACATCACGCTGGTGGTGGTGAACAGCGGCGTGCTGACGCTGATGAGCCAGGAAACCCCCAGGCTTGCGAGGAAGCACAGACCCAATTGCAGGGTATTCTGCAATGCAGCAGCGCGGCCAGTCGCATGCGGGAAGGGGCGTAGCGCCTGGGCGACCACAATCGGGTAGATTGCCCCGTTGGCAATGGCCATCACACAGAATGGGATCAGAATTTCGGCCAGCGACACATGGCTAATGAAGCCCGCAGCCCAGGTTGCTACCACGCTGACGGCAAACAGCGCCAGCAGCCACGGTAACAACTGCTTACCCTGCCATTTCTGCAATGCGGCTCGACAGCCGTAACCACCAATAAGAAACGCGATGGTTTGCGGAACATAACTTAATCCGATTACTGCCGGACTGTAGCCCATTTCGCTGAGGATAAACGGTGAACCGGTTAGCCAGGCAAAGAAACTGGCTGAACAGGCCGCATAAATCAGCACATTTCCGCGATAGGTTTTTGAACGCAGCAGATCGGTAAAGGTCAGTCCATCCTGACTATTATTGCGTGCTTTCGTGGTGGGTTTAAGCCAGAAAATGGGCAGAATCAGCACTACGGCAATGGCAAACAGAGTGGCGAAAATCGCCTGCCAGGAAAAATGGACCAGCAGCCAGCTACCTAACAGCGGAGCAAGCGCCGGAGAAAGCCCCACTAAAGGCATAATGGTCGCGAAAATACGGTTAACTTTTGTGAAGGATAGTAATCCGTCACCAATGCCTGCCAGATAACGGCCGCGGCACAGACACCAACAGCTTGCACAAAACGCAATACCAGCAGCGTGGCAGCGTTTTCCACCCATAACATCCCCAGACTACCCAGCGCAAAAATTGTCAGGCCGATCAATAACACAGGTTTACGACCATAACGATCGGAGAGCGGCCCCCACAGGAGCTGGGCAGCGGCAAAACCGGCAAGGAACAGACTAAGGCTGGCACTGACAGCAGACGCAGGCGTTTGCAGGTCGGCCTGAATGGCGGCGAAAGCGGGCAGATACATATCGGTTGCCAGAAAACCGAGTACGCTCAAACCCGCCAGCCAGACTAAAAATCTTTTCCCAGGTTGCATGTATATTCTCTAAATTCCTCAATTAAACACCGTCGCAAAGTGTAGGGAGTGAAATTCCTGTTGTGAAACGGTAATATTTGATGACTGGTTTCAAAAATTTTGCAGGCAAACTATGTGGTCAGAGTATTCTCTCGAAGTGGTTGATGCAGTGGCGCGAAATGGCAGCTTCAGCGCTGCAGCCCAGGAGTTGCATCGTGTTCCTTCTGCGGTCAGCTATACCGTGCGTCAGCTGGAAGAGTGGCTGGCGGTGCCGCTTTTTGAACGGCGTCATCGTGACGTGGAACTGACCGCTGCCGGGGCGTGGTTTCTCAAAGAAGGGCGATCTGTTGTCAAAAAAATGCAGATCACTCGCCAACAATGTCAGCAGATAGCGAACGGCTGGCGCGGTCAGTTAGCCATCGCGGTAGATAATATTGTCAGGCCAGAACGCACGCGGCAGATGATCGTTGATTTCTATCGCCATTTTGATGACGTCGAACTTCTGGTTTTTCAGGAAGTGTTCAACGGCGTCTGGGATGCGCTTTCCGATGGGCGCGTGGAACTGGCGATTGGCGCGACACGAGCGATTCCGGTCGGTGGCCGTTACGCCTTCCGTGATATGGGGATGTTGAGCTGGAGTTGTGTTGTTGCCCGCCACCATCCGCTTGCGTCGATGAATGGGCCGCTCAGCGATGACACGTTGCGCAACTGGCCGTCGCTGGTGCGCGAAGACACGTCGCGGACGTTACCCAAACGAATTACCTGGCTGCTGGATAACCAAAAAAGGCTTGTCGTACCTGACTGGGAATCATCGGCAACCTGTATCTCGGCCGGTTTATGCATTGGCATGGTGCCGACGCATTTCGCCAAACCGTGGCTTAATGAGGGAAAATGGGTGGCGTTAGAACTGGAAAATCCATTCCCTGATTCGGCATGTTGCCTGACATGGCAGCAGAATGATATGTCGCCAGCGTTAACCTGGCTGCTGGAGTATCTCGGCGATAGTGAGACGCTGAATAAGGAGTGGCTGCGGGAGCCGGAAGACACTCCCGCAACGGATGATTAACGACGATAGTCGCGGAACGGACCGTCAGCCACGGAGCGGCGTTCAATAAGCCGCGGATGAACTTCGATAGACTGCGGTTCTTCGCGTTTGTTGACGATACGGTCCAACAGCATGTTGAACGCCGTTTCGCCCAGCGAATCTTTTGGCTGATGGATAGTGGTCAGCGCCGGGGTAAAGTAGCGGGCGTTGCGCACGTTATCATAACCGATCAGCGAAACATCCTGCGGTACGCGCAGACCCATTTCATCGGCAGCGCAAAGTGCGCCCATTGCCATGATATCGCCACCACAGAAGACCGCAGTAGGGCGGTGTGGCTGCGACAGGATTTGTTGCATGGCGCGATAGCCCGATTCAGGTTCAAAGTCACCCTGCACAATCCAGTTTTCCGGCACCTTGATCATCGCTTCTTCCATCGCCTTCATAAACCCTGCCAGACGACCCGCGCCGGTATTACGTTCCAGAGGCCCAGGGATGACACCAATTTCGCGATGACCGCGTTCAATCAGATAGCGTCCGGCCATGTAGCCGCCTTCAAACGCGTTATCGATGACTGCATCGGTAAAGTCGGCTTTTGCTTCGCCCCAGTCCATTACCACCATCGGGATATGGCGATACTCTTCAAGCATCGCCAGCAACGGTTCCGGATACTCAGAACACATGACCAGCAGGCCATCGACGCGTTTTTGCGCCATCATCGACAGATAGGCTCTCTGTTTCTCCAGATTGTTCCACGCGTTGCCGAGGATCAGCGTGTAACCTTTCTGGAAGCAATTTTTTTCAACCGCTTCGATGATCTCCGCGAAATAGGCTGCTTCGCTGCTGGTCGCCAGCAAGCCGATAGACTTGGTATGGTTAACCTTCAGGCTACGCGCTACCGCGCTAGGGGAGTAGTGTAATTCTTTAATCGCTGCCCACACGGCGTTGCGCGTTTCTTCAGCGACGAAACGCGTTTTGTTTATAACGTGTGACACAGTTGTAGTGGAAACGTTTGCTCGCTTCGCTACATCTTTTATTGTTGCCATTCCATTTCACTCCAGACCCTAACTTCAGCTCCTGCAAAATCGCAAGGTAAACGTTTGCCTTTACACACCTTACGCGCAACAAAAGTGTTGCGGTACGCCGGAAAAACGACACAGAGCGTCAGGAAGGGGTCAATGGCCAGTACGCAAATAGTGTAAGCGTGGAATTTTGGCCGATCTTGATGAAAAGGGGAAGTGGTAAAAACACTTATCATTATAAATGGCGGGAGATTTTTTCTTCACAGTGTGTAAAAATGCGTAATATCACTTTTTGTAGGGTAATAAAAAAGGAGAAAACTTGATGAGTACCGACCTTAAATTTTCACTGGTAACAACCATTATTGTCCTCGGTTTGATCGTGGCCGTAGGTTTGACTGCCGCGCTGCACTGATTTCCCTTCGAGGGAGCGCATCCTCCCTCGCACTCTCTTCCCTTTTGTTAGCAAAATGGCAAAAGTGTTTTCTCTTTTTGTTATTTTCAATTTTTTGTGATTGCTGTCATGCTTTGGCCACTTTGATGAATATCGTGTAATGACGCGAAGAGGTGGAGATTAGGCATGAAAATTAACTATCCGTTGTTGGCGCTGGCCGTTGGCGCGTTTGGTATCGGGACAACGGAGTTCTCGCCAATGGGCCTGTTACCCGTCATTGCGCGCGGTGTGGATGTCTCGATTCCTGCTGCGGGCATGTTAATCAGCGCCTATGCGGTTGGCGTGATGGTTGGCGCGCCGCTGATGACATTACTGCTGTCTCATCGCGCCCGGCGCAGTGCGCTTATTTTCCTGATGGCCATTTTCACTCTTGGCAACGTGCTTTCCGCCATCGCGCCGGATTATATGACGTTGATGCTTTCACGCATTCTGACCAGTCTGAATCACGGGGCATTCTTTGGTTTGGGTTCAGTCGTGGCCGCAAGCGTTGTGCCTAAACACAAACAGGCCAGCGCCGTCGCCACTATGTTTATGGGCTTAACTCTGGCAAATATTGGCGGTGTTCCTGCGGCGACCTGGCTTGGCGAAACTATTGGCTGGCGGATGTCGTTTCTGGCAACGGCGGGGCTGGGCGTGATTTCAATGGTTAGCCTGTTCTTCTCGTTACCGAAAGGCGGCGCAGGAGCGCGACCGGATGTGAAAAAAGAGCTGGCGGTATTGATGCGTCCGCAGGTGTTATCAGCCTTGCTGACGACGGTACTGGGGGCTGGCGCAATGTTTACCCTCTACACCTATATTTCACCAGTACTGCAAAGTATCACCCATGCAACGCCGGTGTTCGTAACAGCCATGCTGGTGCTGATTGGCGTCGGGTTTTCCATCGGTAACTATTTAGGCGGTAAACTGGCAGATCGTTCGGTCAACGGCACGCTGAAAGGCTTTTTGCTGCTGCTGATGGTGATTATGCTGGCGATCCCGTTCCTGGCGCGTAATGAGTTTGGTGCGGCTATCAGCATGGTGGTGTGGGGCGCAGCAACCTTTGCGGTGGTACCGCCGTTACAGATGCGTGTGATGCGAGTTGCCAGCGAAGCGCCAGGGCTGTCTTCCTCAGTGAATATCGGTGCCTTTAACCTGGGTAATGCTCTGGGTGCCGCGGCAGGTGGCGCAGTGATTTCGGGTGGTCTGGGGTACAGTTTTGTGCCGGTGATGGGGGCAATTGTCGCAGGCCTGGCATTGTTGCTGGTGTTTATGTCAGCCAGAAAACAACCTGAAGCAGTTTGCGTTGCCAACAGCTAATAAAACAAAACGCAGAAGGGGATACCTTCTGCGTTACAGTTTGCAGGCAAATTGCGTTTATCTTGCCGGATGCGCCGCAAGCGCCTTAACCGACCTACATTGATGATCCGCGTAGGCAAGATAAGCGTAGCGCGTCAGGCAATGTTGCATTTGTCATCAGTTATTATGCGGCGAGATTTTTCGCTACGAATTCCCAGTTCACCAGCGCCCAGAAGTGCTCCAGATAGCCAGGACGCGCATTGCGATAGTCGATGTAATAAGCGTGTTCCCAGACATCAACGGTCAGCAGCGGGGTCGCATCGGTGGTCAGCGGAGTACCAGCATTAGAGGTAGAAACGATAGCCAGTTTGCCATCGCTGTTTTTCACCAGCCAGGTCCAGCCAGAACCAAAGTTTTTGATCGCAGCGTCAGTAAACTGTGCTTTGAAATCGGCAAAGCTACCGAAAGATGCGGCGATAGCTTCAGCGACTTCGCCAGTCGGTTCGCCACCAGCGTTCGGTGCCAGGCAGTTCCAGTAGAAAGTGTGGTTCCAGACCTGAGCTGCGTTGTTGAATACGCCACCTTCAGAGCTGCGAATAATCTCTTCCAGTGATTTACCTTCAAACTCGGTGCCTTTAATCAGGTTGTTCAGGTTAGTGACATAAGTCTGATGATGTTTGCCGTAGTGATACTCGATAGTTTCCGCAGAAATGTGCGGGACCAGAGCGTCTTTAGCATATGGTAGTGCAGGTAATTCAAATGACATTGCTACTCTCCTTTATTATTCATTGGTATACGCACAATAGCCTTATTGTGAGTACGGATAGGGTAGCAAATTAAAAGGTGATACAAAAGATGAACTTACCCTGTTGTTGTAACAACAGGGTAAAGTTTTAGCGAAGTGTTTTTGGGGTCATTACCCGACGAGCGCCAACATAGTGACGTTGCCAGTAATCTTCACTTAACGACGTGATTTGAATTTCCTGGCCACTGCGCGGTGACTGAATAAATTTACCATTGCCAACGTACACGCCTACGTGATCGGCAGTCCCACGCCCTTGCGTGCGGAAAAAGACCAGGTCGCCGTTTTTCAGTTCACTGCGATCGATAGGTGCCGCATCGCGCAGGTGATACATTTCGTTTGCCGTGCGCGGAATACGGATCTTAACCAAGTCTTTATAAGCGTAATAAACCAGTCCACTGCAATCAAAACCGGTACGCGGTGAACTCCCGCCCCAACGATATGGCTTGCCAATTTGCTGCATCAGTTTATTCATCGCCACTTTAGTGGCTTTCTGAACTTTGGCTTTGTGCGCGTCGGCAATAGTGCCAGGGGCGGCATTTTTGACTTTCACGCAATGTGACTTATTGCCCTTACGTTTGGTGCACTTTTCCGTAAAGCTGGCAGACGCCGTTTTAGTGACAACATTTTTGCTGCGAGTTTTCGCGTTTTTAGAAGCGGTAATGGAGGATTTTTTAACGGAAGAAGCGGTTTTGCTTTTGGTCGTACTTTTACTGGCGACTTTTTTGGCGGTTTTCTGACTGGCTTTATTATTGGTCTTTTTGGTGGTTGCCGTGCTTTTCTTTTTATCTGCTTTTTTGGTGATATGAGTGGTAGCAGAACTCTCCCTGGCTTGCTTGGAAGCATAGGCCATAGGCATTAAAGGCAGGGTGGTAAAAAGTAAAGCACAGAGCGTGATCGAAATACGGTTTATCCGCGCCACTGAGCGTCCCTCTGTTAAGGCAGGTCTATCATGCCTGCGTCTGATTTACAAAACTTGATGATTCTAATGCATAGAAGAAGGGAAAGTTAATAGCTTTTATTGTTAAAAAATACGTTTCGTTGGCGAGCGCAAAAAAAAGCAGCAGTGAAAGCTAAAAATGGTCACAAATACGCCAGCTTGCAGCGTGGCAGAGAAGAAACGAATATTTGAAATGCAACAAATAGAGCAAAGGGATAAAATAGCAAAAGCGTGATGAAAATGTTATTTTCCGATGCCGCACTGACCCGCTACAATGTCAGATTACTGCCGTAAAGAAGTTTGAGGAAGCAAGACAATGAGCACCACTATCGAAAAAATCCAACGCCAGATTGCTGAAAACCCGATCCTGCTGTACATGAAAGGTTCACCGAAACTGCCGAGCTGCGGTTTCTCTGCCCAGGCAGTCCAGGCGCTTGCCGCTTGTGGCGAACGTTTTGCCTACGTTGATATCCTGCAGAACCCGGACATTCGTGCGGAACTGCCGAAATATGCGAACTGGCCGACTTTCCCGCAACTGTGGGTTGACGGCGAGCTGGTAGGCGGTTGTGATATCGTGATTGAAATGTATCAGCGTGGCGAACTGCAGCAGCTGATCAAAGAAACTGCTGCTAAATACAAGTCTGAAGAGCCGGATGCTGAATAATCCGTTTCGCAATACTGACGGATGCTAACCGGCATCCGTCAGTGCTTTTTATCCCCAATCCAGCCCTTGTGGCGAACTTGAAAATCCCGCCTCACGCAGCAGCGTAAACATCGGCGTTTGCCGGACCGGTTGGTCATTCACTTCTGTCAACGTAAACCGTAGCCGTGGTTCTCGCCGCAACGCGGTGGTTAGCGCCAGGAAAACCTCCGGTGGTAATAATTCATCTTTTTCCTGCCAGACCAGCATTTTTTTGCCACCTTGCGCCAGATAAATCAATAATTTGCCGCCAGAAATGACCACCAGCGCACCTGCCCGACGAGTCGGAACCAGCGTCGCCGGATGTGCAGGCCAGGGTAGCAGATTCCCCCACAAATTGGCCGGATCGTTGGCACTAAGGGCCACGGGCATATATTGTCGCGTCTGCGTGGCATGGGGCGCCAGGTCGCGCAGACGGTCAATGGTCTGGCGATCAGCAAATTGTGCACCACCCAAACCTTCAACAAATCGACCCCGCATAATTCGCCCGGAGTCTTCCATACTTCGACAAAGCGTTTGCATCGACGGAAATCCGCCAGGAATATTTTCAGCAATCACCGCCTGACGGCTGATGATTCCGTAGCGGTCGAGCATATTTTCCGCCAGCGCCAGCATCCTTTCGGTATCGTTTAGTGACTCCACCTGCAATAACGACCAGCGTCCAGCCAGCTTTGGTGTGTTGTAAGATACCAACGGCATAGCTGGCGGTGCATAAACCGGACGTCCACGACGAGTCCGGCTACTACGGCGAGTTGAAGGGCGTGCGCTGGTACTACTGCGGGTAAGGGCGCGCAACGGTGCCCAAATGTCACAGGTGATGACGCCTTGCCAGACCAGTTCCCAAAGCGCCTCTTGCAGGGCTGAAGGATCTACTGGCTCGCCGATTTTCTCGCCTGTTCGTTGGCTGATTTGTTGCGCAAACCAGGCGCCCCCGTCAGTCAGAACCGCGATAATTGCTTGCTGAAGCGCTGAACGTTTCGCGTGATCATTTTCTGCAGGAATATACGATTCGGCGGCATATTCCTGTAAATGCAGTGCCACCAGACCGTCATCCTCGCCGAGCTTTTTTTGCCCCGACCAGATAACCGTACCTGTTGCCAGCAGTTCATCGAGCATTTCTGGCGAGTAATCGCGTACGCGGGCGGGCAGGATCTGGCTTTCCCACAGCGAGGCGGGTAAACCGAAACCAGCAAGCTGTTCAATAACCCGCATGACGCCATCCACGCCTTCATAAACGCCTGGCGATGTTGAGGCAAAGAGCGCCGGGCTACCATCGGTGGCGGGGAGCACGCCCTGACGTTCCAGCAGCAATCGTGCATAGGCAATGGCTGGTACCGGACGCGTAGCTTCTCTGGCAGCCTGCAGGGAACGTAAACGCAAGCGACGAAAAACTTCATCGCTCACCCAGATGTCTTGTTGCAAATTCATCACCAGCCCCTGTTCGCGCAAATGATGAAGTTGCTCTTCGACAATGGCAATACCGAGGCTAAACTCATGAGCCAGTTGTTCAGCCGTGACCAGAGCATGAGCCCGGAGATAGCGCAGAAAGAGATCGCGAAGCGGGTAATTGACACGGTGCAAGTAAATATCAGGCAGCGAGTCCGGCAGTTGCACTCCGAGAGCATCGCGTAATTTAGCAGCGTCGTCCATACAGGCCAGACGCTCCTGTCCGCTAATCATCGCCGGGAAGATTCGTTTTACTGCAAGAAGATTTTCCAGATACGACGCAACCTCTTCACTGCTGCCTGTATGCCGTTGCGCCAGGTCTTCAACGGTCATTGGCCCCAGTTCGCGCAGTAGGTCGAAAAGACCTTCTTCACCTTTCGCTCTTCTGCCGGGGGCCAGCCGCTGTAACTCTTCTTCCACCTGACGAATGATCTGCGGGTCGAGTAATTCCCCCGGATCAACCTGACCGAGTAGATTGCGCAGTAACTCGCTGTCCAGCGACAGTACGGATGCCCGGCGTTCTGCCAGCGGGGCGTCGCTCTGATACATAAATTCCGCCACATAACCGAACAATAAACTGGCGGCAAAAGGTGAGGGCGTCGCGGTGGTGACATCGGAAATTTGAATTTCGCCACTGTTAAGGCGACGCATCAAACGTTCCAGCGCGGGAAGATCATAAACATCTTGCAGACATTCGCGTAGGGTTTCGAGAATGACAGGAAAATCCGGATATCCCTGGGCGATTTCCAGTAACTGGCTGGCACGCAGCCGTTGTTGCCAGAGCGGGGTGCGATGCCCCGGTGTTCGGCCAGGCATTAATAATGCCCGCGCGGCGCATTCGCGAAAACGGGCGGCGAAAAGTGCCGAGTTGCCCACCGCCTCGCGGACAATTTGCAGCAACTTTTCTGGTTCAAACAAAAAAACCGCGGCGTCAGGCAATTTACCATCGGCGTCAGGAATACGGGCGACAATACCGTCATCGCTGGCGACTACCGAGGCATCAGCGCCCCATAGCGCATGCAGTCGCCCGGCAATCGCCAGCGCCCACGGTTCATGCACTCGTCTTCCATAGGGAGAGTGTAAAATAATGCGCCAGTCGCCAATCTCATCACGGCAGCGTTCGAGAACCAGGTGGCGGCTTCCAGGAACAACGCCCGTAGCGCTACGTTGTTCGTCAATCAGTCCCTGAATATTGGCGAGTGTATTTTCTTCTGCCAGCCACGGCGGGATATTTCCGGAAAAGAACGCGCCATCCGCCAGCAGATGGAGAAAATCGCCGATCATTTCCCCCAATTCAGCGGGGCGTCCATTACCTTCGCCACGCCAGAAGGGAAGTCGGGCAGAGCGACCTGGTGCAGGTGTCACAATGACCTGATCGCGGGTGATTTGTTGGATCCGCCATGAGGTAGCGCCGAGAGTGATGATGTCATTCACTCGCGATTCATACACCATCTCTTCATCCAGTTCGCCCACCCGCCGCGAGCCTGTCTGCTCTTCACCTTCGGGTAATAACACACTGTACATGCCACGATCCGGAATGGTGCCACCGCTGGTAACAGCCAACAGCTGAGCGCCAGGTCGGGCGGTCAATATCCCCGTCTCCCTGTTCCAGACCAGTTTTGGTCGAAAAGCAGAAAAATCGCCTGAGGGATAGCGCCCGGAAAGCATATCCAGCGTGGCGTCAAAAACGCGTCTTGGCAGATCTTTCCACGGTGCAGCACGGCGTACGCGGGAGTACCATTCGTCTACCTGTAATTCATCCATCGCCGCGGCGGCAACGGTTTGCTGCGCAAGGACGTCGAGTGGATTATGCGGTGGCGTCAGGTTTTCCAGCCTGCCTGCAAACATACACTCGACAATGACGGCGGAATCGACTAAATCACGCCGGGTACGGGGGAAAAATAGCCCTTTAGATACACCGCCAACCTGATGTCCGGCGCGACCAATGCGCTGTAGCCCGCTGGCGACAGAAAGCGGCGTCGCCACCTGAATCACCAGATCCACCGCGCCCATATCAATCCCCAGTTCGAGACTGGAAGTCGCGACCACACAGCGCAATTCGCCTGATTTCAGGGCTTGTTCGGTTATCGCCCGTTGTTCTTTAGAGACGGAACCGTGGTGCGAGCGGGCAATGAAAACGTCGCTACGTTGTACGCGGTTTGAGGTTGCGCCGGAGGTCGACTCGAAATGAGTGGCGTCTATGGCGATGGCCGGGGAGCGCTGCAATCGTGCGGCGTAAAGCTCATTCAGCCGTGCCGTCAGTTTTTCCGCCAGGCCGCGTGAATTTGTAAAGACGATGGTCGAGCGATGGCGCAACACTTCATCAAGAATGCCGGTTTCAATATACGGCCAGATTGAGCCTTCTCTGCCCGCATGGCTGTCTTCGCCAGTGCCGCTGGCGACCGATGAGACATCATCCATATTGGCGACTGGGACGACAATCCGTATCTGCGGATGGCGCATTGCGGGCGGGTTGACAACAGTAACCGGACGATCGCCACCAAGAAATGCTGCCACATCGCTGGCTGAGCGTACAGTCGCGGAAAGGCCAATTCGCTGTGCTGAGGTGTGTAGCAGCGCATCGAGCCGTTCCAGGCTTAACGCCAGATGCGCACCGCGTTTGCTTCCCGCGACCGCGTGGACTTCATCAATAATCACCGTTTCGACGCCGCGCAGCGTCTCGCGTGCGCGGGAGGTCAGCATCAGATAGAGTGATTCGGGCGTGGTTATCAGAATATCCGGCGGATTGCGGGTCAGTTTGCTGCGTTCCTGCGCGGGCGTATCGCCAGTCCGGATGCCCACGCGGAGGTTGACTTCCATTTCGCCGCGCCGCCGCCGTTCCACTGCAATGCTTTGTAACGGGATCTGCAAATTGCGCTGAACGTCGGTGCCTAAGGCTTTAATCGGTGAAATATAGAGGATGCGCGAGGTTTTACGCTTATGCGCCTCGCTGGCGTTGTCTCCGCCTTCGCGGAAGAGCTGATCGAGGGCATAGAGAAAAGCGGCCAGCGTTTTCCCTGAGCCAGTCGGTGCAATCACCAGCGCATGTTCACCTCGTGCCGCCACATGCCAGGTTTGCGACTGGACAGCGGTCGGCTGTTTAAAGGCGCGAAGAAACCAGTCGCGGGTCGCCAGTGAAAACACGTCCGGCAGGGGCGATGAAGGGGTTGGATTATCTGCCATTAACGCTATTCCCCGTGAATATCATGCATGATGCGTGGAATAGCCTCACTATAGATGCCTGAATCATTGCATGTCATCAGGCATCGACTCGATTACACCTCTTCGGCGGCAGGCAGCGGCCAGCCTCCCAGACGTTTCCAGCGATTGACGATTTCACAAAACAGCACAGCAGTGCGTTCGGTGTCGTACAGCGCGGAGTGCGCCTGGGTGCTGTCGAAGTCCATACCCGCGGTCTGGCAGGCTTTTGATAATACGGTTTGTCCGAGTGCCAGCCCGGCCAGTGCCGCGGTGTCAAAAGTGGCGAAAGGGTGGAATGGGTTACGTTTCAGTGAGGCGCGTTCTGCGGCGGCCATCATAAAGCTGTGATCAAAATTGGCGTTGTGCGCCACCATAATGGCCCGGTTACAGCCGCTCGCTTTAATGCCTTTACGTACAACTTTAAAAATTTCGTGCAGCGCCTCGTATTCGCTGACCGCGCCGCGATCGGGATCGTTCGGGTCAATGCCGTTGAAGGCGAGGGCCTCTGGCTGCAAATTTGCGCCGACAAATGGTTCGACGTGGAAATGTAATGTGGTGTCCGGCATCAGCCAGCCTTGTTCATCCATTTTCAGGGTGATGGCGGCAATCTCAAGCAGCGCATCGGTTTTGGCGTTAAATCCGGCTGTTTCAACATCGATCACAACAGGATAAAAACCACGAAAACGGTCGCACAGACCGGTAAGTTGAGCGTTATCGGACATCTGATTCTCTTAATACGGATAAATTGCAGCGCGCATTATGACAAATATTACTTGTCGATGCAGTAAAGATGCGGGCGCGATGAGTTCGCGCCCGGCAGGAGATTAGTTGCCCAGACCGCGACCGGCGTCTTTCTCTTCGATTAATTCAATTTTGTAACCATCCGGATCTTCCACAAACGCGATAACCGTAGTACCGCCTTTTACCGGACCCGCTTCACGGGTGACGTTACCCCCGTTCTGACGGATTTTTTCGCACGCTTCAGCGGCGTTATCTACGCTAAGCGCGATGTGACCATAAGCAGTGCCGAGTTCGTATTTATCCACGCCCCAGTTGTAGGTCAGTTCAATCACCGCTTCTTCGGTTTCCGGGCCGTAGCCAACAAACGCCAGTGAGTATTTGTATTCCGGGTTTTCGCTGGTACGCAGCAGTTTCATGCCCAGCACTTTGGTATAAAAATCGATGGAGCGTTGCAGATCACCAACGCGCAGCATGGTATGAAGAAGACGCATCTTTATATCCTCAAAATGGCTAACAGATTCAAAATGTTGTTTTAGTATAGCGGCGGCTTTACGCCGCTCGCAATGTTGGATTACAACGTCGGGTAATCGGTATAGCCTTCCGCGCCGCCACCGTAGAAACTTTCGGCACGTTGTGGGTTAAGCTCAGCTCTGCGCTGCAAGCGGGCGACCAGATCCGGGTTCGCAATCCAGTCACGACCAAATGCCACCGCATCAATTAACCCTTTGCCAATCAGCGTTTCGGCTTTTTCTACCGTGTATGCACCTGCGCCGATAATCGGACCGTGGAAACGGGCGCGTACTTTTTCGCGAAACGCCTCGGTATACGGTTTGCCGCCTGCCCAGTCTGGTTCTGACATATGCAGGTAAGCAATGCCGCGTTTGCCCAGTTGTTCAATCAGATACAGCGCATCGGCTTCTTCATTCGGGCCGTTATCCGTATTCTGGAACGTACCGATTGGCGAAACGCGAATGCCAATGCGATCGGCTCCCCATTCTTCAATCCCGGCATCAACGACTTCCAGCACCAGACGTGCGCGATTTTCCACGCTGCCGCCGTACTGATCGGTACGATGGTTTGAAGAAGGGGAAAGGAACTGATGCAGCAAATAACCGTGAGCGGAGTGGAGCTCCACCAGATCAAACCCGGCTTCACGCGCGTTAGCAATGGCCTGACGGAAATCATTGACGATACCCGGAATTTCTTCCAGTTCCAGTGCCCGCGGCATGGATGTTTCAACACGGATCGCCTGACCATTTTCATCGCGCAGGGAAGTACGTGTTCCCGCGCTAAGTGCTGAAGGCGCTACCGGTGCCTGACCGCCAGGTTGCAGGCTGGCGTGAGAAATGCGTCCGGTGTGCCACAGCTGTACGGCCATATGACCATTTTCAGCATGAACGCCAGCGGTGATTTTTTTCCATGCGGCAATTTGCTCCGGGCTATGGATGCCTGGCGCGCCTGCATATCCTTTTGCCTGAGCGGAAATTTGCGTGGCTTCGCTAATAATTAAACCAGCACTGGCACGTTGGCGATAGTATTCCGCCATCAACGGGGTAGGGATGTCACCCGGTTCAATACTGCGCAGACGCGTTAGTGGTGCCATAAAAATACGGTTTGCCGCCGTGATCGCGCCCACTTTCAGTGGGGAATACAGTTTTTCAGATGACATAAAGGCTCCCGGTCGTCTGGTGATAAAAAAGCCTACTAAACGGCAGGCGTCGCAATAATGGTGTTTACATGTGCTAGCGCGTTTTCCAGTGGTTCGGAATTGCGCGAAATTTTGGCCTGCAGATTCGCACCCAGCCATAGTGCGTAAAGCACTTGCGCCTGTTGCAGCGGTTCGCCACAAAAGGTTAAACAATGGCTATCACGGCCATTTTCCAGCGCCTGCGAGAGCAGGGCGATCACGCCGCTAGCGCCTTTATCCATCGCGCTGCGCATATCTTCTGACAGATCGCATACTTCGGCAGAGAGTTTTACTGTCAGGCAACCACTGATGGTTCCGTGTTGGCAAAACTGGTTCAGCGTCTGCTGGTAATAAGCCAGTATGCGGTCGCGGTAATTACCTTCGCCGGATTGCAGTAACTCTGTTAGTCGCTGGTGGTATGCTGCGTAATGACGTTCAAGCATGGCAACGCCAAACGCTTCTTTAGAGCGAAAGTAGTGATAGAAGGATCCTTTCGGCACTTCAGCGGTCTTCAGTAATTCGCTTAATCCCATCCCGGTGAATCCACGTTGCAGGCAAAGTTGCTCACCCGTCGCCAGGAGGTGTTCGCGAGTATCATGTTCGGTGTGTTTGTTCATGCGTTCGAGTGTAGTAGACCAGTCGGTCTAGTGCAAGCAAAGTTGCTACTTTGGGCATTAAGAGCTTCAATAGTGGTAATAATCTCATTTCAGGAGGGCGAAGTGGCGGAGCAACTAGAGTTCTTTCCCGTCCAGAGCCCGTGCCGGGGAATTTGCCAGTCTGATGAGCGCGGATTTTGTCGCGGCTGTTTTCGTAGCCGGGATGAGCGTTTTAACTGGAATAAAATGAGCGATGGCGAAAAACAAGAGGTGCTGCGCCTTTGTCGCCAGCGGCTGATGCGTAAATTACGCGCGAATAAGCCAACGTCATCAGATGAACCGGAGCAACCATCACTCTTTTGAGCATAATCTTGCGTATACTCCTCTCATATCTGATAAGAGGAAGCGATTATGGTTCAGCGTATTACTATTGCGCCGCAAGGCCCGGAGTTTTCCCGTTTTGTGATGGGCTACTGGCGACTGATGGACTGGAATATGTCTGCCCGTCAGTTGGTTAGCTTTATTGAGGAGCATCTGGATCTCGGCATTACCACCGTGGACCATGCTGATATATATGGCGGCTATCAGTGTGAAGCGGCGTTTGGCGAGGCGCTGAAGCTGGCGCCTCATCTGCGTGAACGGATGGAAATCGTCAGCAAATGTGGCATCGCAACGACCGCGCGTGAAGAAAACGTCATTGGTCATTACATCACTGACCGCGACCATATTATTAAAAGCGCCGAACAGTCGCTGATTAATCTCGCGACCGATCATCTGGATCTGCTGTTAATCCACCGTCCCGACCCGTTAATGGATGCCGATGAAGTGGCGGATGCGTTTAAACATCTGCATCAGAGCGGCAAAGTGCGCCATTTTGGCGTCTCCAACTTCACGCCTGCGCAATTTGCCCTGTTGCAATCACGCCTGCCATTTACCCTTGCCACTAATCAGGTGGAAATATCCCCGGTGCATCAGCCGTTGCTGCTGGATGGCACGCTCGACCAACTGCAACAACTGCGTGTTCGTCCGATGGCGTGGTCGTGCCTTGGTGGTGGACGTCTGTTCAATGATGATTTTTTCCAGCCGCTGCGTGATGAACTCGCTGTGATAGCCCAGGAATTAAACGCGGCCACTATTGAGCAGGTTGTTTACGCCTGGATATTACGTCTGCCATCGCAGCCGCTGCCGATTATCGGCTCCGGTAAAATTGAGCGCGTGCGGGCAGCTGTCGAAGCGGAAGCATTGAAAATGACCCGCCAACAATGGTTCCGTATCCGTAAAGCGGCACTGGGTTACGACGTACCATAAACACTTTTAGGAATAGCCGCCGTTCAAATATGTGTCACTGGTTTACACTTAACGGGTATGCACAATGAACGGAGGTCCTATGAAGCGTTTTAGTCTGGCTATTCTGGCGCTGGTTGTTGCGACCGGCGCACAAGCGGCCAGTGAAAAAGTCGAGATGAACCTCGTTACGTCGCAAGGGGTTGGGCAGTCAATAGGTAGCGTAACTATTACTGAAACCGATAAAGGTCTGGAGTTTTCACCCGATCTGAAAGCATTACCCCCCGGTGAACATGGCTTCCATATTCATGCTAAAGGAAGCTGCCAGCCAGCCACCAAAGATGGCAAAGCCAGCGCCGCGGAATCTGCAGGCGGGCATCTTGATCCACAAAAAACCAACAAGCATGAAGGGCCGGAAGGTGCGGGACATTTAGGCGATCTGCCTGCGCTGGTGGTCAATAATGACGGCAAGGCGACCGATGCCGTTATTGCGCCTCGTCTGAAATCACTCGATGAAATCAAAGACAAGGCGCTGATGATCCACGTTGGCGGCGATAATATGTCCGATCAGCCTAAACCGCTGGGCGGTGGCGGTGAACGCTATGCCTGTGGTGTTATTAAGTAGTTAAGAGGCCAGCGTACCTTGCGGCGGTGCTTGCTCAAGTTGCGAAAGCGAGCAGTACAGCCGCCAGACAATTGCCGCCAGCTCACGGGCAGCAGGCTGATGATGCCGGGCAAGGCTGTCGCAAATCCGCTGTAATTCTTCAAGTGTGGCTGCCAGCGATTTTTGCTGAACGCCACGCTCACTCATCACTCCCCGCAACAGCGAAATACAGTTATCCCGCACTTGTGATAACGGATCAGAACGTGACTCCCACTCGCGTAATTGCCAGACAACATGCGAACAGTTCAGTAGCACCACCCCCCAACGTAATAACCAGCGGCGCGCCAGCGCATCCTGGCTGTTGCTCAACTGACTGACGTGATGATAAGTGAGCGATTCAAATTCGCTTTCACTCAGTGTTGGATGGCGGCTTAGTTGATCGACAAAATCCCGGCGCAGCGCGCGAATATGACGACGGCTTTTACGAGCATCTGATCCTGGACGCAGAATGGCGAACGCTAACCACGCCAACGCCACGCCAACGATTTTTGCCAGATTATCGTTAAGAAAATCAGCAAAATCATACACCGGGGGATTAGTGACAGCGATAAATGATCCCATAAAAACAATCAGTTGCCCCCATAATGCAGCTTGTTTTGGCAATTGTATTTTGAGTAGCTGCATCGTTGCCAGCAGGGGGAAAAGAAACAGCAAAAATTGCCACAGCTCGCTAATTTGGACCATCAGGCCAAATTTAACCACAAAGCTAAAGAACGAAAGCAATACCAGCGTGCGCATCAGCAGCGACAATGACTTAAACGGTGCTGCGACGGCGGAGTAAAGGACGCAGCTAATTGCAGCCAGGGTTAATGCATTGGCTCCGGCATCCCATTGCGAGGCAATACTCCACGCACCAATCATCATCAACGTAGAAAATGTCCGCAGCCCGCTCCACATGGCTTCTGCATTATCGGTATGACGTGCCAGCCCGGACGCGCGAGGGAGTCTGGTTTGATCATCTACGCCGCTTTGCAGACGATGTAATTCCTGACTACTTTGCAGATAAAGGCGGCAAAAATAACGTAGTCGATACCAGAAGGCGACGTGCCGGTAGTCAGCTGAGTTCGTCGGGCGTAGCGGGGCAATAATGCGTGCGACGGTGTAAAAATCCGTTTGCCCGCTGGCGAGGGTCGTTAGCAACTGTTCAAGAATTTCCCGTATAGCACCAGGGGGTGATGGCCAGTTGAGCAACATACGCCGCAAGCTCGAAATTACGCTGGTCATGCGTAATTGCTGGTGGAGTAACGCATTGAGGCGCGCGTTTTGCTGGCGGAAGCGATAGTGGCTCCAGAAAGCCTGGATACGCAGCAAATTCATGGTCAGTATCTGCCCAATCACCCCTTCATGTGCGGTACGAATGGCATCGGTTGTTTCAGGCTGCCAGAGTAAACTGGCATGTTCCAGTAAACGGGCGTGCATGTTTTTCAATGCGGTTAAAAGGGCAGTGGCATCGGAAGTGCTCGGCAGAATCATCATCATCATCCCACCGCAGAGAATACCGACGATCACTTCGCAAACGCGCGCCTGGGCGATGTCCCACAACTGGCTTGCTTCAGTGATATTGACCATCGGGAAGGCGATAATCGCGGCTGTGTAACCCGCCAGTTGAAACGCATAGGCCACGTTATTCGTGAAATGCGCGCAGGCCCAGGTACAAAAACCAAGCCATGCCGACATGCTCAACAGGAAGAACCACGGCTCGTTGAGAGTATGCCCGGCAAGGATTAGCGCCGCGATAGCCCCCAGCAAACTGCCAGCGATGCGCCCCAGGCTTTTGCTGATGACACCGCCAACTGTCGGAAAGCTCACTACCGCAGCTGATGTCATCGCCCAATAGGGTTCGTCCAGATTTAAATAATAAGCAACAGTCAGCGCCAGACACATGGCAAGGGTATTGCGCAACGCATAGCGCCATTGTGCCAGCGTGGCCTTAAACCAGGGCAGATTGCGCAGAGACCATGACCAGGCGTTCATTACTGACCTACTGCGATACTACAAGTTGTGCCGGATACTAGCGTGACATCGCCGGGAACATTATCAAGGGCAAAGCGAACCGGGACGCGCTGGGCGAGACGAACCCAGGGAACGTTAGGTTTAACGTCTGGAATCAGGCTGGAATCGTTTTCCACACTCTGATCATAAATTGCCCGACCGATACTGGAGACGTGACCCTGTAACGTTTTGTTGTCGCTATAGAGCGTAATTTGTGCTGGCGCACCGTCGCGGATATGCCGCAATTTGGTTTCTTCAAAATAACCAATGACGTAAAACGAGTGACTGTCCACCAGGGCAAACAGCGGTTTTCCTGTGTCGGCGTAGTCGCCGATGCGGGTAGTGAGGTTGGTGACCCATCCGCTGACCGGGGCGCGAATTTCCGTTTGTGCCAGTTGCCATTGTGCCTGTTTCAGCGTTGCTTGTGCAGCATCGACACTGGCCTGCATCGCTTTAACATTGAGGTTTGCCGTATCCAGTTCTTCGGCAGAGATAAAATTTTGCGAGAGATGACGGCGGCGATTGGCCTCATTATTGGCTCTGGCAAGATCCGATTGCGCTTTCGCCAGTTGGGCCTGGGCATTCAGTTCGGCAATCTGGAAGGGTGTTTTATCGATAGTGAACAGAATATCGCCAGCGTTAACCAACTGGTTGTCTTTTATATTCATCTCAACAATACGTCCGGACACTTGTGGGGTGATAGCGACCTGTTCCGCGCGTATTTTGCCATCCCGCGTCCACGGTGACTGCATGTAATAGTTCCAGAGCCACCACCCGGCGAGAACGGCAACTACTGCTACAATTATTGTTGAGAAATATTTAATGGTTTTAATTGACATAGTTACCACGCAATCAATATTGCCAGGGCGGAGCATACGCAGATCGCAAACAGCGACAAATCCATTAACAAGGGATGCCAGATGTCGCCTGCGTAGATCCAGTCGCGAAGCAGGCGGTGCAGGACAAGCCAGACGACGAATCCAAGCGCGAAGGCTTTGAAAAACGGAGGAAAGTAGACGGATGCACCGAACACCAGATCTTGTAGGGGTAATCCTGTTGCACTATGCATAAACTTCACAAAATAGATTCCTTTGAGGCTGAGTTTATTGCTTTAGATTAATAAATATTGTTTATGTGAGAGAAAATTACTCGCTATTTCTGAAAAGCATGTCTGACGGTAAGCAAATGCAGCAATCCATTTGTTTTAGCAATACAATTGCTGCACACTATTCTAAAAGCCGTATAATATCTTAGCAAGCTAATTATAAGGAGATGAAATTGGAATCGCCACTAGGTTCTGATCTGGCACGGTTGGTGCGCATATGGCGTGCTCTGATAGACCATCGCCTGAAACCCCTGGAGTTAACGCAAACCCATTGGGTGACGTTGCACAATATACATCAGTTACCTCCAGACCAGTCGCAAATTCAACTGGCAAAAGCGATCGGCATTGAGCAGCCATCACTGGTTCGTACGTTGGACCAACTGGAAGAAAAAGGGTTAATTTCGCGTCAAACTTGTCCCAGCGATCGGCGGGCCAAACGTATTAAACTGACGGAAAAGGCGGAGCCGCTGATTAGCGAAATGGAAGCTGTTATTAACAAGACCCGGGCGGAAATTTTGGATGGGATTTCAACAGAGGAACTGGAACAACTGATTAGGCTCATTGCAAAACTTGAGCATAATATTACTGAGTTACAGGCCAAAGGGTGAAATAAAGGGGGCGTGTGGCCAGGTAGCTGACCACACGTCAACTTGTTTAGCGCGGGGAAACCGTCACCTGGCTGCCGTTGCTGGCCAGAACGACACGTTGTCCCGGAGAGAAATGGGTATTGCCCTGTTTCTGTACCACCATGATGGTGTTGCCATCATCTTTACGAATTTCCAGCTCCACACCCTGTGTTTTGTTCATTGCGCTCTGTACGCCCTGACCGGCTACGCCACCCGCGACGGCACCTGCTGCGGTAGCCAAAGAGCGTCCCGTACCACCACCAACGGTATTACCAAGAAAACCACCGAGAACTGCACCGCCAATTGCGCCGATGACGTTGGAATCATCACCGCCCTGAATTTGTACCTGCCGTACGTTAACGATTGTGCCGTAGCTGACATTCTGCACTTGCTTCGCTTCAGAGGCAGTATAAACATCACCAGATAGGGTATCGTTGTTAACACAACCAACAAGAGAAAGACCTACCATTGATACAACCAGTACGCGTTTAATCATTGAAAAATCTCCTGATTACCATGAAACGCCTCACAAGCATCCCTAATGGTCAAAGTTATTCGCATTAGTATAACCATGATTACATGTTCCACTAAGACATGATTAAATCATAATTAGAGTAGGGTTAACCAAGTATAAACAAAACATTCATATTAGTTATTGATGTGAATATAATCTTTTACTACCAACGATAAAAATCGGCTCTTATGCATGGAATTCGCGAAAGGTTTGTGTTTGAGTGGAACGCAAACATCAGGTTGAAAAAGGATGAACTATGAAATCAGGCCGCTTTATTGGTGTTATGTCAGGTACTAGCCTGGATGGTGTCGATGTTGTGTTAGCGACGATCGATGAACACCGGGTGGCGCAGCTGGCGAGTTTGAGCTGGCCGATTCCCCCATCAATCAAACAGGCGGTGCTGGATATTTGCCAGGGGCAACAGCTTACGCTCTCCCAGTTTGGTCAACTGGATACCCGACTTGGCTGCTTGTTTGCGGATGCCGTTAATGCACTATTAAAAGCAGAAAATTTACAGCCGAAAGATATCGTAGCTATCGGTTGTCATGGCCAGACCGTCTGGCACGAACCCACGGGCGTCGCGCCACATACGCTACAGATTGGTGATAACAATCAAATTGTTGCGCGGACTGGAATTACCGTCGTCGGGGATTTTCGCCGTCGCGATATCGCCTTAGGTGGCCAGGGCGCACCGCTGGTACCTGCTTTTCATCACGCATTGCTGGCCCATCCAACTGAGCGGCGAATGGTGCTTAATATTGGTGGTATTGCCAATCTGTCACTACTCATTCCAGGAATGCCGGTAGGTGGCTACGATACCGGACCGGGCAACATGCTAATGGACGCATGGATCTGCCGTCAGGTCGGTAAACCTTACGATAAAGACGCTGAGTGGGCGCGGGCGGGCAAGGTTATTCTGCCGCTGCTGCAAAAAATGCTTAGCGATCCCTATTTTTCCCAGCCAGCACCCAAAAGCACCGGGCGCGAATACTTTAACTATGCCTGGCTGGAGCGTCATCTACGCGATTTCCCTGGCCTGGATGCGCGAGATGTCCAGGCAACACTGGCGGAACTCACCGCCGTGACCATTTCTGAACAAGTCTTGTTGAGCGGTGGCTGCGATCGATTGATGGTATGTGGTGGCGGAAGTCGCAATCCGCTGCTTATGGCGCGTCTGGCTGCATTACTGCCAGGTACTGAAGTGACCTCCACCGATGCCGTTGGCATTAGTGGCGATGATATGGAAGCGTTAGCCTTCGCATGGCTTGCCTGGCGAACGCTGGCTGGGCTGCCCGGCAATCTACCTTCCGTTACCGGCGCAAGCGAGGAGACGGTGCTGGGCGCTATTTTCCCTGCCAACCCGCGATATCAGAGTTAACTGAATTTTTCTTACTGCGTCTGCCGTTACACTTGGAAGTTGAGGAGGGCGTTTTTGCCCTCCGGACCAGGAAAGTCTTCGGGATATGTTTATGAAAAAACTGTTACTACTTTGTCTGCCGCTATTTCTTACCGGCTGTGGCGCGTTTAATCAACTGGTTGAGCGCATGCAAACTGATACGCTGGAATACCAGTGTGATGAAAAACCGTTGACGGTCAAACTGAATAATCCGCGTCAGGAAGTTAGTTTTGTTTACGATAATCAACTGCTGCACCTTAAACAGGGTATTTCAGCTTCTGGCGCACGTTATACCGACGGTATCTACGTTTTCTGGTCAAAAGGTGATGAGGCGACGGTCTATAAACGTGACCGCATCGTCTTGAATAACTGTCAGTTACAAAATCCACAGCGTTGAGATTTTTCCAGGGGCGGCGCACAATAGCGTCACCCACTGACAATTTGTAAAGAAAACCATGGCTGATAACGACGAATTGCAGCAAATCGCGCATCTGCGCCGTGAATACACTAAAGGCGGTTTACGCCGCCGCGATCTTCCCGCCGATCCTTTAACCCTTTTTGAACGCTGGCTTTCTCAGGCCTGTGAAGCCAAACTGGCCGATCCTACTGCGATGGTCGTCGCCACCGTTGATGAACATGGCCAACCCTATCAGCGCATTGTTTTACTAAAACATTACGATGAAAAAGGGATGGTGTTTTACACCAACCTCGGCAGCCGTAAAGCACACCAAATCGAAAATAATCCGCGCGTTAGCCTGCTTTTCCCATGGCATACCCTGGAACGGCAGGTGATGGTTATCGGTAAAGCGGAACGTCTTTCGACTCTCGAAGTGATGAAATATTTTCATAGCCGCCCGCGTGATAGCCAGATTGGCGCGTGGGTATCGAAGCAATCCAGCCGTATTTCTGCGCGTGGGATCCTTGAAAGCAAATTCCTGGAATTGAAGCAGAAGTTTCAGCAGGGCGAAGTGCCGTTGCCGAGTTTTTGGGGCGGTTTTCGCGTCAGCCTTGAACAGATTGAGTTCTGGCAGGGCGGTGAGCATCGGCTGCATGACCGCTTTTTGTACCAGCGTGAAAACGAGGCGTGGAAAATCGATCGCCTCGCACCCTGAAAAGATGCAAAAATCTTGCTTTAATCGCTGGTACTCCTGATTCCGGCACTTTATTCTATGTCTCTTTCGCATCTGGCGAAAAGTCGTGTACCGGCAAAGGTGCAGTCGTTATATACATGGAGATTTTGATGGCAAGCAGTAACTTGATTAAACAATTGCAAGAGCGGGGGCTGGTGGCCCAGGTGACGGACGAAGAAGCGTTAGCAGAGCGACTGGCGCAAGGCCCGATCGCGCTCTATTGCGGCTTCGATCCTACCGCTGACAGCTTGCATTTGGGGCATCTTGTTCCATTGTTATGCCTGAAACGCTTCCAGCAGGCGGGCCACAAGCCGGTTGCGCTGGTAGGCGGCGCCACGGGTCTGATTGGCGACCCGAGCTTCAAAGCTGCCGAGCGTAAGCTGAACACTGAAGAAACTGTTCAGGAGTGGGTGGACAAAATCCGCAAGCAGGTTGCCCCGTTCCTCGATTTCGACTGCGGAGAAAACTCTGCTATCGCAGCGAACAACTATGACTGGTTCGGCAATATGAATGTGCTGACCTTCCTGCGCGATATCGGCAAGCACTTCTCCGTTAACCAGATGATCAACAAAGAAGCGGTTAAACAGCGTCTCAACCGTGAAGATCAGGGGATTTCGTTTACCGAGTTTTCCTACAACCTGTTGCAGGGCTATGACTTTGCCTGCCTGAACAAACAGTACGGTGTGGTGCTGCAAATCGGCGGTTCTGACCAGTGGGGTAACATCACCTCTGGTATCGATCTGACCCGTCGTCTGCATCAGAACCAGGTGTTTGGCCTGACCGTTCCGCTGATCACCAAAGCAGACGGCACTAAGTTCGGTAAAACTGAAGGTGGTGCAGTATGGCTGGATCCGAAGAAAACCAGTCCGTACAAGTTCTACCAGTTCTGGATCAATACTGCTGATGCTGACGTTTACCGCTTCCTGAAGTTCTTTACCTTTATGAGCATTGAAGAGATCAATGCCCTCGAAGAAGAAGACAAAAACAGCGGTAAAGCGCCACGCGCTCAGTATGTGCTTGCGGAGCAGGTGACGCGTCTGGTTCACGGTGAAGAAGGTTTGCAAGCTGCGAAACGTATTACCGAGTGCCTGTTCAGCGGTTCTCTGAGTGCGCTGAGTGAAGCGGACTTCGAACAACTGGCGCAGGACGGCGTACCGATGGTAGAAATGGAAAAAGGCGCTGATCTGATGCAGGCGTTGGTTGATTCTGAACTGCAACCTTCCCGTGGTCAGGCGCGTAAAACTATCGCCTCTAATGCCATCACCATTAATGGTGAAAAACAGTCCGATCCAGAATACTTCTTTAAAGAAGAAGATCGTCTGTTTGGTCGTTATACCTTACTTCGTCGCGGCAAAAAGAATTACTGTCTGATTTGCTGGAAATAATGCATTAAGTGGAAAGGGGGGGTGAGAAATCACTCCCCCTGATTTTTATACAGGGAACACGATGAAAAATATTCTCGCTATCCAGTCTCACGTTGTCTATGGTCATGCGGGTAACAGCGCGGCAGAGTTTCCAATGCGCCGCCTGGGCGCGAATGTCTGGCCGCTCAACACCGTTCAATTTTCTAATCACACTCAATACGGCAAATGGACCGGCTGTGTTATGCCGCCCAGCCATTTAACCGAAATTGTGCAAGGCATTGCTGCCATCGATAAGTTGCACACTTGTGATGCTGTATTAAGCGGCTATCTGGGGTCGGCGGAGCAGGGCGAGCATATCCTCGGTATTGTCCGTCAGGTTAAAGCGGCGAACCCGCAGGCGAAATATTTTTGCGATCCGGTAATGGGACACCCCGAAAAAGGCTGTATCGTTGCGCCAGGTGTGGCGGAGTTCCACGTGCGTCACGGTCTTCCTGCCAGCGATATCATCGCGCCAAATCTGGTTGAGCTGGAAATCCTCTGCGAGCATCCGGTACATAACGTCGAAGATGCGGTTAAAGCTGCGCGCGAACTTATTGCTCAGGGGCCTGAAATCGTACTGGTGAAACATCTGGCGCGTGCCGGTTACAGCACAGAACGTTTTGAAATGCTGCTGGTCACTGCCGATGAAGCATGGCATATCGACCGTCCTCTGGTAGATTTTGGCACGCGTCAGCCAGTAGGTGTTGGTGATGTGACGAGCGGGTTACTGCTGGTGAAACTACTACAGGGCGCAACGTTGCAGCAGGCGCTGGAGCATGTGACCGCGGCGGTATACGAAATTATGGTAACCACCAAAGCGATGCAGGAATATGAGCTGCAAGTTGTAGCTGCACAGGATCGTATTGCTAAACCAGAACACTACTTCAGTGCGACGAAGCTCTGAAAAGTGTCTTGTCGGCCCACAGTATCCTGCGGGCCGATAAACCATTACTGCAAGCCTTCTGCTGTTAGCGCGGCTTTTACCGTCGGACGTTCAGCCATACGCTGCATATAGGCGGCAATATGCGCTAAACCTTCCAGATTCAATTTCACCCCATATGCCCAGCGCAGTACAGTAAACAGATAGGCGTCAGCAATAGTAAAACGTTGCCCGCAAATCCAGTGATCCTCTTTCAGCGCATCGTTAACGTACTGCAGTTTTTTCTCCAGCTGTGCGCGTGCAGTCGGCTTGAACTCTTCCGGTGTAGCCGGGTGAAACAGCGGAGTAAAGCCTTTATGCAACTCAGTGGCGATATAGTTCAGCCATTCGATGGTTTTATAGCGAGAAATACTGTTTACCGGAGCCAGTAACTGGCGGTCGGGGACGCTGTCGGCAAGATACTGCATAATGGCCACGCCTTCCGTGAGCAGAGTGCCATCGTCCAGCAGCAGAGCAGGAACCTGCCCTTTAGGATTAATCGCAAAGTAATCATCGCCGTTTTCCAGACGTTTTTTCATTAAATCCACACTGGTGAGCGTAAAGTCCTTTCCGCTCTCACGCAGGATGATATGGGAAGCAAGAGAGCAGGCGCCCGGTTTGTAGAACAGTTTCATCGGTAACTCCTTTTGGCTGTGGTTTAAAGTATGGTAGTGCGTTGCTGAACAAAAAAAAAGCCGCTAACGAAAAGTTAGCGGCTTGTAAAAGAGTTTCCCTGAAATTTACGCTACGGCAGCTTTCGCCGCTTTATCAGCAGCATCGTCCTGAGTCATACGATGCAGTTTCGGCGCGGTCAGCAGCATCAGCACTGCAATAACAGCAGTAGCAACACCAATCTGTAAGAATACGCGGCCATATACTTCCAGCGACATCAGCGGATCGGTTACGTTATCCGGTACAGCCATCATACCCGCAACATAACCACCAATCAGGTTTGCACCGGCAGTGGTCAGGAACCAGCTACCCATAATAAAGCCCATCAGACGCTGTGGAACGAGCTGCGCAACCATTGCCAGACCCAGACCGGAGATCATCAGTTCACCGATACTCTGCAGGCCATAGCTTGCGACCAGCCAGCTTACAGACACGATACCGGCGTCAGAGGCGAATTTCGCGCCCAGTGGCAGGATCAGGAACGCGCCAGAACACATCACCATACCGATAGCAAACTTAGTCGGCATCGGCAGGGTATCGCCCATCTTGTTATAGATAGCGGCGAGAATCGGGCTACCAATGATGATCCAGAACGGGTTCAGTGCCTGATACTGTTCAGGTTCTACTGCCAGGCCCAGAATGGTGTGCTCAACGTTACGGATTGCAAAGAAGTTCAGAGACGTCGGCATCTGGCTGTACAGCACGAAGAAGATGATTGCTTCAAGCATCAGGATGAAAGCAACGATCATTTTACGACGTGCAGCACCTTTCATTGCAAAGGCTTCTTTACCGAAGATAACCACGATACCGAAGGCAACAACGCCCAGCGCCATACGCGCAACGTCCTGGTTGTGCAGCAGCCAGGTGGCAATAGCAATCAGCGCGACAACACCAATAATGGTTAACAGCAGATTGCGGTAGTTGATCGGCTCGAAGTCAGGTTTTGAACCGTACTGCTTAACCCAGCGTTGGCAAAAGGCGAAGTTAACGATGGTGATCAACAGACCAACTACGCTAAGGGCGAATGCGACGCTCCAGCCATACTTGGCTGCTAACCACGGCGTTGCAATCATAGAGAAGAATGAACCGATGTTGACGGACATGTAGTACATGGTGAATGCACCGTCCAGGCGTGGATCGTTTTTCTCGTAGCAAGTTGACAGCAGTGAAGACGGGTTGGCTTTAAACAGGCCGTTACCGACCGCAATTGCCGCCATACCCATATAGACGATACCGGCATCGTGACCAGACCAGGCAACCAGCGCATAGCCAATAGCCAGCACAATAGCACCAAGCATAATGACGCGTTTTGTACCCAGTACTTTATCGCCTAACCAACCACCAATAGCGACAAGACCATAAACCAGGGCGCTAAAGGAAGAGAAAAGTGTGATTGAATCCGCTTCGGACATACCCAGTTGTTTAACCAGGTAAACAGCCATAATTCCTTGTAGGCCGTAATAACCAAAGCGTTCCCATAACTCGATCGAGAAGATGAGATAGAACGCCTTCGGTTGTTTGAAAGCGTTCAAACTAACGCTTTCTGTTGGTTTTTGGTTTGCAGTGGACACTTTTACCTCTTTTTTTACATCCCATATTAACGGGGGTGCTTTCTCGCGTGATGTCTAATAAACATACGCGCAATTGTTATAGTGGGAGGGGAAACGGCAGGTAATGTTCACTATCTTGCACTTTCAGACAAGTCCTTTGTAATAATCTGTTACATATAACTGGCATGGAGAAATCATCGGCCCATTGAAATGTTATCCAGCGTTAAATTTTTCAAAAAACGTAACGGCAGATTTTTTCACTACCAGAAGAGGGGGGATACTGATATTTGGCGATATGTTCTACTGTAAGGTGTTTTATGTAGTGAGATAGTCCATTATCTGAAAAATAGACAGTGTAATGTTTTGTAGGTTTATGCCCTGGTTGAATCAATGCCTTGTCAAATTTAACTTAAATAGAGCAATATTTTTACATTATGACATCAGTGTGATCTTGATCACGAATAGATAGAAAATTTCGCTATTAAAAAAACAATTAACCTGCATTTTTGGTTATTCACAAACGGATTGCCTGATAATGATGCCGCGAGGCGGCATCATTGACGTTAACAAGATGTTTTATAAGAGGATGAGAAATAGTTATGAATGGGATAACGATGTTACCCCTTTTCGTCAGATGTCAACTTTCTCTTTGTATTCACAAAGATCTTCAATAATGCAGGAGCCACAGCGAGGCTTGCGGGCAATACAGGTGTAACGCCCGTGGAGGATTAACCAGTGGTGGCAATCGACTTTGAATTCTGCCGGAACCACTTTGAGTAGTTTTTCTTCAACCTGTTCGACATTTTTCCCCGGTGCAAATTGGGTGCGATTACAGACGCGGAAAATGTGCGTATCTACAGCAATGGTCGGCCAACCGAAAGCAGTATTCAATACCACGTTTGCTGTTTTACGCCCTACACCGGGCAGGGCTTCTAGCGCAGCGCGATCTTCCGGCACTTCGCCATTATGCTGTTCGAGCAAAATACGGCAGGTTTTGATGATATTTTCTGCTTTGCTGTTATATAGCCCAATGGTTTTGATATACGTTTTAACCCCATCGACGCCCAGTTCGAGCATTGCGGCAGGTGTATTGGCCACCGGGTAAAGCTTTGCCGTCGCCTTATTGACGCTGACATCGGTCGCCTGGGCGGAAAGCAGTACAGCAATTAATAATTCAAAAGGCGAACTGAAATTAAGTTCGGTTGTAGGATGAGGGTTGTTCTCACGCAGGCGAGTGAGGATCTCCAGTCGTTTTGCTTTGTTCATCAGACATTCCCTGTTTCACCGTTTGGCAACTCGCGTGTAGCAGCTGCTTCAGCACGGCGCTTTTTCATTCTTTCATCAATCAGATATTTTCCCGCCAGCATCAGCCCCAGACCAATGAATGCGCCTGGCGGTAACATTGCTAACAGGAAGGGTGAATCGGTGTGGAAGATCTCTATCCGCAAGACTTTGGCCCAGCTACCCAACAGCGCATCGGCACCGTCAAACAATGTTCCGTTGCCGATGATTTCGCGTAGTGAACCCAGTACGAACATGGCGCAGGTTGCACCCATGCCTATCGAAAAACCATCAAGCGCGGAGAGTGCCGGACCTTTTTTGGCGGCGAAGGCTTCCGCACGGCCAACAACGATACAGTTAGTGACAATCAGAGGAATAAAAATCCCTAACGATTGATACAGGCCAAAGGCGTATGCGTTAATCAGCATTTGTACGGCGCTGACCACCGAGGCGATGATCATCACGTAAATCGGGATTCGGATTTCGGCTGGCGTCCAGTGACGCAGCGTCGAGATGGTCAGGTTGGTGAGAGTCAACACCAGCGTTGTCGCAAGCCCTAAACCCAGTGCGTTGGTGGCAGTGGAAGTGACCGCCAGCAGCGGACAGAGGCCAAGTAACTGGACCAACGCGGAGTTGTTCTTCCATAACCCCTGAACAATAACGTCTTTAATTTCGCTCACGGTTTATTCTCCACAGGCAGGAAGTTGAGAAAGTTGTGCTGGCAACGTTTGGGCATACAATCCGGCGCGTTTTACCGCATTCACCACCGCGCGAGGCGTAATGGTCGCCCCGGTGAACTGGTCGAAATCACCACCATCTTTCTTCACCGCCCAGTGAGCGTCATCCGCACCGCTGATTTGTTTACCCGCAAAATGGGTGATCCAGTCAGAAAGGCGTAGTTCGATTTTGTCGCCAAGTCCCGGCGTTTCGTGATGTTCTGTCACGCGGGTGCCAAGTACCGTGCCGTTAAAATCGGCCCCAACCAACAACTGAATCGCACCGGAATAACCATCCGGCGCGGTGGCCTCCAGAACGGCAGCTACCGGTTTATCATCCTGTTTCGCGATGTAAATCCGATGTTCACCTTTTCCTAACTCTGGCGCAGTCACTATATAGCAACTTTGGGCCAGCTCGTTGTTATAGCGATCGGCTGGTAACACCTGATCAAATAACGCTTTTTGTTGCAGGCTAGCCTGTTCAGCAATCGTGGCTTTGGTCATCTGGTTGATGGCAGCCGTTAAACCTGTTGAACCAGCGGCGAACAGCGCCAGCGTAATACCGTGTTTTCGGATAGTCTTTAGCATGGTTTATCCTTTGCGATGGCCGTATACGCGTGGACGCGTGTAGTAATCGATCAGAGGAACCGTGATGTTCGCCAGCAGGACAGCAAAGGCAACGCCGTCAGGATAGCCACCAAAACTGCGGATCAGCCAGACTAATAATCCCGCCAGTGCACCGAAAATCAGACGACCACGATTGGTGGTAGACGCGGTTACTGGATCGGTCAGAATAAAAAATGCACCGAGCATGGTCGCGCCAGACAGCAGATGAATCTGCGGTGAAGCTAGTGTTTCGGGGGCGAACAACCAACCCAGCGTTGCGCACAGGGCCAGTGTCACTAAGAAACTGACGGGAATATGCCAACGAATCGCTTTCTGCCATAGCAGCCACACGCCACCAACCAGCCAGGCGAGGTTTACCCATTGCCAGCCAGCGCCCGCGAGAACACCGCTGTAGATTGGATACTGCATAATCTGTTCAACCGAATGACCGGCGCGTACAGATGTTTTGAACGTATCCAGCGGTGTCGCCTGGCTAATGCCATCGATACCTAAGCGAAGTGTGTTCATATCACCACCACTGGCGGTATGACCGCTGAAGATAATCTGTACAGCATCAATGAATCCAGGGACGTTGACCGCAATCTCATGCGGCGGCAACCAGCTGGTCATCTGTACCGGGAAGGAGATCAGTAATACCACATAACCAATCATTGCCGGGTTAAACGGATTTTGCCCCAGACCGCCATACAGCTGTTTAGCGATGATTACGGCAAACACCGTGCCGAGTACCACCATCCACCACGGCGCAAGAGGCGGAATACTTACCGCCAGTAATAAGCCCGTTAGCAATGCTGAGTTATCTTTTAAGGTTGCAGCTACAGATTGCTTGCGCAGTTTGAGTACGAGGGCTTCGGCTAAGAGTGCACTGACCGAGGCCAACAGGATTTGAACGAGAGTACCCCAGCCAAAAAACCACAGTTGCGCAGCGATGCCAGGGACGGTTGCGACCAGCACCAGCAGCATGATGCGCGATGTCTGGCGCTGGTTATGGGTATAAGGGGAGCTAGCTATTCTGAATACCATTTAGTCCTCGTTTACAACCTTTTGCTGAGCGGCTTTTTTTGCCTGAACCCGGGCGATAGCCGCGGCAACTGCAGCTTTGCGGGGATCAACCTGTTCTTCCTGCTCTACGTTGGCCTGCTGCTGTTCCAGCTTGCGCGCTTTAGCACGGGCGATAGCGGCTTCAACGGCAGCTTTACGCGGGTCAATCTGTTCTTCTGGCTCTACGTTGGCCT